>CANREE010000047.1 GCA_947629545.1 uncultured Lachnospiraceae bacterium
GCACGAGCGAAAGTGCAGGAAGCACGAGTGAGAGTCTTAGCACGAGTGAAAGTGCGGGGAGCACGAGTGAGAGCCTGTCGACCAGCGAGAGTGCAGGAAGTACAAGTGAGAGCCTGAGCACGAGCGAAAGTGCAGGCAGCACAAGTGAGAGCCTGAGCACGAGTGAGAGCGCAGGCAGCACAAGTGAGAGTCTTAGCACGAGTGAAAGTGCAGGAAGCACGAGCGAGAGCCTGAGCACGAGTGAGAGCGCAGGCAGCACAAGTGAGAGTCTTAGCACGAGTGAAAGTGCAGGAAGCACAAGTGAGAGCCTGAGCACGAGTGAGAGCGCAGGAAGTACAAGTGAGAGCCTGAGCACGAGTGAGAGTGCAGGAAGTACAAGTGAGAGTCTTAGCACGAGTGAAAGTGCGGGAAGTACAAGTGAGAGCCTGAGCACGAGTGAAAGTGCGGGGAGCACGAGTGAGAGCCTGTCGACCAGCGAGAGTGCAGGAAGCACAAGTGAGAGCCTGAGCACGAGTGAGAGCGCAGGAAGTACAAGTGAGAGCCTGAGTACGAGTGAGAGCGCAGGCAGCACAAGTGAGAGTCTTAGCACGAGTGAAAGTGCGGGGAGCACAAGTGAGAGCCTGAGCACGAGTGAGAGTGCAGGAAGTACAAGTGAGAGTCTTAGCACGAGTGAAAGTGCAGGAAGCACGAGCGAGAGCCTGAGCACGAGTGAGAGCGCAGGCAGCACAAGTGAGAGTCTTAGCACGAGTGAAAGTGCGGGGAGCACGAGTGAGAGTCTTAGCACGAGTGAAAGTGCGGGCAGCACAAGTGAGAGCCTGAGCACGAGTGAGAGTGCAGGAAGCACGAGCGAGAGCCTGAGCACGAGTGAGAGCGCAGGAAGTACAAGTGAGAGTCTTAGCACAAGCGAAAGTGCGGGAAGCACGAGCGAGAGCCTGAGCACAAGCGAAAGTGCAGGAAGCAGGAGCGAGAGCGAAAGCCTCTCCGAAAGCGCGAGCACATCCGCCAGCGAATCCACTGAGGGCGAAGGAGGAACCGGAGACGGCGGCGGAACTGGAACTGGCGACGGAACGTCTGCTGCTGAGTCAGCGCCTCCGGTAGAAACTGTCACACCGGCAGCACCCGTAGTGCCTGAGGTGACGCCTGATGCACCGGCAGAGCCTGAAGTGACGCCGATACTGGATGAAGAGGTTCCGCTTGCGGCACTTGATAATAGCGCGGAGACCCTTGCGGAAGAGGTACTCACTGACAGCGAACTCACAGACATTCAGGATGAGGAGGTTCCGCTTGCAGCACAGGATAACGGCGCGGAGACATCTGTGGAAGAGGAGACTCCTGCCAGCGAACTGACAGACATCCAGGATGAAGAGGTTCCGCTTGCGGTACTTGACGACGAAGAGGGAACCATTGACGGCGAGATCGCTGACATCCAGGAAGAGGAAGTTCCTCTTGCCGCCAGTGTGCCGGCAGCCGCGGAACGGGTATGGTGGTCATGGATTCCGGTGATCGGAGCGATAGCCAGCGCAGTGGAAGGCTACCGCAGAAATAAGCAGGAGAAAGAAGAGTCTGCTGACGATAAGAAAGAAGAATAATTTCACATACAGTTCTCTCTCCGGCTTCTGAGCCGGAGGGAGAACTGTAAAGGGAAACGCGCTGCATGAACAAAACAAAAACCCATGAATTACCCAAAAGACTTCTTTTTACCCTGTTGATTCTTGCAGTCTACATGGCTGGAAGAAGTCTTTTGCTTTATAAAGTAGATTCGGCCGCCTATCAGCTGGAGGAGCTGGATTCACAGAATATCATGTTCTCGATGATCAGCGGAGACAGATATCAGTATACGATATTTGCCCTGGGAATTATGCCCTATATTACGGCAACTTTGCTGATGTGGGTTTATATGGCGATAAGGGGAGCCGAATTCAGGGCGCGCAGTTCGCCGCAGAAGACAGAACGGATGACGCTGATCGTCATGCTGCTTCTGGCGGCTTCCTTTGCGATATCGCGGGCAGACGGCCTGATATTCAGGGAATCAAAGCTTCCTTCTGAAGCATTGAAAATGATTGCTGTCGTAGAAATGATAGCAGGCGCTTTTGTGATACATAAAATGGCAAATTGGAATAAAACCCGGGGAATCGGCGGCCAGACGCCGATCATACTTGTCAATATTCTGGATAACCTGTTTTTCACCCTGCAGAAATTCAGCTGGGAAGCATTCCGCAAACCCTTGCTTCTTTGTCTGGGTATGGCCGCTGTCATTCTGGTTATGGAAAACGTACTCATCCGCATTCCGGTTCAGCGGGTGTCGATCCATAATCTTTACGCCGATAAAAGCTATATTGCCTTCAAGCTGGATCCGATCGGCGTGATGCCCGTGATGTTTGCCGTCTCCTTTTTTATGATTCCCCAACTGATGTTACGCATTTTAATGTTCTTCTATGAGGATAACCGTTCTTTGCAAACGATTTATGAAAGTCTGAATCTGACGAATCCTGCAGGGGCCGCGGTTTATCTGGTCATTATTTTTGTACTGAACCTGCTGTTTTCCTTTATTATGCTGACGCCGGGGGAGATGGCGAAACAGCTGCAGAAAGGCGGCGACAGCATCGTGAACATATATGCCGGCAAAAAGACGAAGCGGTATTTGCGCAGAAAGCTTTTGCTGCTTTGCGTTTTCAGCGGCTGTACTTTCTGCCTGATGATGGGCTTTTCCCTGTGGCTTTCGCTGAGTGGGGCCATAGAACCGGAGCTGGCGCTATTTCCGGCCACGGCAATGATTCTGGTCGGTATCCTGTGTCCGTTATACAGGGAAGTGAAAACATATCGGAAATTTGATTCTTATTCGTTTTTTATATTGGAGTAACCGTAGAGGGTGCGTCTTTGAATCGACTTGAAGGAGGATGTATAACACCAGATGCTCTATTTTATACCGGCCTGGTATCTGCAGGATGAATGGAAAGAAAGCGAACAGCTCTGGTACAGACGCCGGATGCGGACAGAGACGGATGATACCGTAAAGCAGATTCAGCTGTTTCAGAGAAATGATGTCTGCGCGTATCAGATTCTGCTGCTGTCCTATGCGCCGAATCTCAGGCATTTTCTGCACAGGCAGAGCGCGTTCCGCGCCCCCTACTGGTCGGTCTTCGACGCCATTCAGGAGGTGCGCAGGAAAAAACAGGCTGTTCTTTCGTTCCATAACCTGAACTGGCCGAAGAATATTGAGTTTGTCTATACTCCCTTTTCGGTGATCGCGATGCTGAACCGTGAGAAATATGCAAATGTGGAGTTTGGGGAATATGGTAACCCGATTCAGGTGGATCTATACCGGAACGGGCAGATATACCGTCAAAATATATATGATGACCGGGGGTTCGTATCCTGTACCTCCTTCTATGAAAACGGACAGAAAGCTTACGAGCAGTATCTGACGGATAAGGGCGTCTGGAAGCTGTGTCACTTTGCCGACGGCCACGTGGTCGTGAATCCTCGAAGCGATCAGTATCTGATCCGGACGCAAAGGGGCGAGCATTCCATCCCCTTTTTGAAAGCTTCCTATGCGTCAATGGAGGAAGTGGTGGAGGAGGTCTTTGGGGCATTCCTGAGGACTACGCAAAATGCGGATATATTTTGCGCGGCCGCCCATGGACAGCATCTGGCTCTGATTGACAGAAAGCTCGCAGGAAGGAAAACCATTTTTTCCGTTTTCGGTAAAAGGCTGCAGATCGCGGATAATCCGGCGGTCGTGCAGGCGTTATCCCATGGAAACTGTATTATTGTGGATTCAGAGGATAATCTGCAGATTCTTTCCTCGCAGAAGGAACTCGAAGCTGCAGCAATAGTGAATATCCCGCCTTACGATACGCGGTTGGATCGCGGAATCAGTATGCAGCTGTCAGTGCAGAAGATCCTGCTTCCTGTGGACTACCTGACAGCGGAGACGATGGAAGCGGCAGTGAAATATCTGGCGGCATATCTGAAAGAGAATACGGACGCCAGAGTGCATCTGTTCACCAGAAACGCTGCCTTTGACCGGGAGGAGTTCCTGTTAAAACAGGTGCGCCGGATCCTTGAGAACAACGGCCATCCGCAGGAATGGGCCAGAAAAGAAAATACCGATAAATCCGAGCTATTATTGGATGAGGAAGATCAGATCCCTGTTTTATTTGTCGTAGAACAATGTGTCGACGAATTGTCGGCGAATAAGTGCATCAGGGAGCAGAGGATTTTGGTCGACTTGTCAGACACGCCGGATCTGTTTCTGCAGATTTCCTGTGTCGGTATGGGAATTCCGCAGATTTTGAGAATCGCTACGCAATATATGTGTCCGGGAAAGAACGGGCGCGTCATTCGGGATATATCCCGCCTTGGGGAATACCTGCGTTTTTATCTGGAGAGTCTGGCGAACTGGAACGAGGCGATGATTCACTCGTATGAACTGGGGAAGACCCATACGGCCCAATATCTGGTCGAACAATGGAAGGAGGTCGTAGACAGCGTTGGAAACCGTACGGATATTGCAGCTGGGAACAGAGGATTTCAGTAAAACCATGGAGATATCTGCCTGCGCTGAATGGCACTATGAGCCGGATTTTTCATGCCTACCGAAGAGAAATTTTGACGTGGCTGTTCTGGACCGTGAGATTACGGAAGATGAATTTGACTATCTGGTACAGTTCCTGAGGGCTTATTGTCTGTTTGTCACAGAAACGGCGGTCGTACATAAGGACGGTGCTCTCCAGAGACTTGTTGACAGGAAGGTGGGACGGAAGGTTTCCACTGAAGAATTGAAATGTCTTTTGAGGGATGATCTGCAGGACTATTTCTCCGGGTCTTATGGGGAAAAGTATCATCCGGATGAATTGGCCATCGCGTGGGGGGTTCAGGGGAGCGTTTCCTGGAGAGGATATGAAGGGGTTGATCTGAATGGGGAGTATGGGAGTGAGTTTGAGCAGGTTGTGTATTGGCGGTATAATAAGCCTTTATTGGAAAAGCAGACAATGGAATTTTGGCTGGAATACGCGAAAGATGCTTCGGTTGAAATATCATTGGAAATAACGCTTCTTCAATTTGAATATACTTCGAACCCAAAGTTACAAAATGTTCGGATTTTTACTGAAGAGGAATTGGAGCATATTGTTTATGTGGAAAATACAGAAAATACAAGAGTATTTATTTTTGCCTCCCTCAAAGCAAAAGGACAAGGACGTTTAACTGTTACTGCGTTGCATGATCGGCATTCGAGAAGGGGGAAAGGGCTTTTTTTGCCCGGTGGCGAACGGATGGTTACTTCAGACCGGGAGGAAGTTTTTTACTATTTTGATCCCGGTAATTTGAAACCGCCGCTGAATGTTTATTTTTCTGGATATAAAACCAAGGAAGGGTTTGAAGCTTATCACATGATGCGGCGGATGGGACATCCGTTTCTTCTGATCGCGGAGGCCAGATTAGAGGGTGGAGCGTTTTATATCGGTTCTGAAGAATATGAGGATCTGATCGAACAGATTATTCGGAAACACATGGAGAAACTGGGATTTCAAAATTCCCAGGTGATCTTGTCCGGGCTCTCTATGGGTACGTTCGGAGCATTATATTATGGTTGCAGGATCTGCCCTCATACGATATTGCTTGGCAAACCGATTGCCAGTATCGGGACTGTCGCCGAAAATACGAGGATTAAGTCTCCTGAGGGCTCGAATTCCTGGGTGGATGTTCTGCATAAAGCCTGCGGAAGCCAGAATAAAGATGCGGTCAACCAGATCAATAACAAATTCTGGGATGCATTTGACCATACGGATTGGAGCCACACCCGATTTGCGGTTGCATATATGATCGAGGACGATCTTGACGGGGATGCTTATGAAAAGCTTTTATCCCACATCAAAGACGCCGGCGCAAGGATCTACGGAAAGGGGCTGCATGGCCGGCATAATGATGATACGCCGGGTATCGTGGGATGGTTCGTAAACCAGTATTATGAGATTATGCGAAATAACTTCGACAGAACAGAGAAAAAACAGGCGGGCGGAGATCATGACAGGTGAGACGTGGAAGATCTACTGGAATGAATATACGAAGAACACCTATCTGTATGGCTCCGAGGTATTCTTCCATGCAAAGGACGACATAGAATTTAAGAATGAACTGATGCCGCCAGGAACGGTGATCAAAAGCTGGTTTTCCAAAACGAATTATCAGATGATGCGTATTGAACCGGCCCTTCCGATGATAGACGGTGAGGGACAGTATCATATCAGTCTGGATGCGGCTGTGGAGCCTCAGGATGGGCTGATCATGAAGCTGATCTATTATGACCGCTATGATGTGGAGGCGGGAATCCAGATCATCAGAGACGGCGAAGGTGATTTTCAGTGTCCGCTGAAAACCTTTAGTTATGAGCTGCAGTTGATTAACGCCGGCACGACTCAGTTTCATTTCCACTCAATTACGATTATGGAATTAACAGATGGCGAATAGAAAACTTTATCATATATTAGAAAAAGTAAAAAAAGCGCAGCACACCGTCAGGGACTTAAGCGACGACGCCCTGCAGAAGAAGACCGAAGAGTTCCGGCGTCGTATCGCGGAAGGAGAATCCACGAACCGTATCCTTCCGGAAGCGTACGCCGTCGTCTGTGAGGCGGACAGACGGATTCTCGGAATGGAGCCTTTCGACTGTCAGATTCTGGGCGCTATCGCGCTGCATTATGGTTATCTGGCTGAAATGAATACCGGGGAAGGGAAGACGCTGACGGCGACGATGCCTCTCTATCTGAATGCGCTGACCGGAAAAAGCACAATGCTTGTTACAGCAAATGAGTATCTGGCGGATCGTGACGCGAAGGAGATGGGGCCTGTCTATGAGTTTCTGGGAATGACCGTCCGCTCAGGCGTGAGCAGGGGCAAAGAAACTCTGAAAAATGCCGATAAACATCAGGTTTATCAGGCGGATATCGTTTACACGACCCACTCGACGCTTGGGTTTGACTATCTGATCAACAATATTGTGTCCAGCGTGGAAAGCCGGTTTATGAGAGAGTTTTATTATGTGATCATCGATGAGGCGGACATGGTTCTGATGGACGCGGCGACCATGCCCCTTGTGATATCCGGCTCGCCCCGTGTACAGTCCAATTTGTATGGAATGACTGATTTTTTTGTGACGACCCTGCAGCCGGAGCGCGATTATATCGAGGAAGATAAAAGCGTATGGCTGTCCGACGAAGGCGTTGACTATGCGGAGCGGTATTTCCGCATCGGGAAGTTTTACGCGGCGGAGAATTTTGAGATCAACAGGCATGTGACGCTGGCCCTGAGAGCGCATGTCACGATGGAGCGGGATAAAGACTATGTCGTCACGGAGAAGGGCGAGGTGTCTCTTCTGGATAACGGCACGGGGCGCGTCCTTCAGGGCATGAAGCTGAGGGGCGGTATCCATCAGGCGATCGAGGCAAAGGAAAAATGTAAGCTTACGCAGGAAAACCGATCGGTTGCAGCCATTACTTATCAGAATCTGTTTTTGTTGTTCCCCCGCATGTCGGGGATGAGCGGCACGATTTCTGACGCAAAGAAGGAATTGCGCAAAGTATATAAAAAGAAGGTTGCAATTATCCCGCCCAACAGGCCGCTGCAGAGGATCGACAGAAAAGACCGTTATTTTAAGAATGCAGCGCTGCAGTTTGAAGAAGCCATCAAAGAGATACTACGGTGTCACGAGACTGGTCAGCCGGTATTGGTGGTAGCGTCTACGATCGCGGATACGGAGCTGATATCCCGTGCTCTGGTTGAAAGGCAGGTGCCTCACAGCGTATTGAACGCCAACAATGCTTACTGGGAAGCGCAGATCATCAAAGAAGCTGGTCAAAAGGGTATGATTACGGTATCTACCGGGATGGCAGGCCGTGGTACGGATATCCGGTTAGGCCCAGGGGTAAAAGAACTGGGCGGTCTGGCCGTAATCGGAATCGGGCGTATGGCCAATGTACGTTTGGAGCGGCAGGCGAGAGGCCGGGCCGGACGTCAGGGCGACCCGGGATTCAGCCAGTTTTTTGTCTCGCTGGAGGATGATACGGTCTCGGCGGTAGGAGAGAAAGTATTGGAAAAGTATGTGGACAGGGATCGCTGGATTTCGAAAAGAAAGTTAAAGAGACTGATCAATGGCACGCAGAAGCTTGGTGAGGAACAGGCGGTCGCCCAGAGAGGAAGTTCGGTGGATTATGATAAAGTGATAAAACGTCAGAGAACGATGATGTATGAGGCGAGAAACAGACTGTTGGACGGAGGAAGTCTGGAGCCTGAAACGGTGCGGCAGCTGGCGCATGAAAGTGTTGGACTCTTTCTGAAAGAAAAACGCGGGCTTACCGCCGGCGACATCACAAGATATGTGCTGGATAATATATCGTACAGTCTGGATAGAAGGTTCGTAAACATCGGGCGGGTTCAAAAGAAAGTGTTGAAAAAAGCGCTGCTGTCTTATGTGGATTCGGTGTGGAGACATAAAATTAAAACATTCGCATCCGAAGAAGAATTAAAGGAATTCATCCGTCTCTGTGCCCTGCAGGCGATCGACGACGCCTGGGTGGAACAGGTGGATTACCTGCAGCAGCTGCAGTATGTGGTCGGCGGACGGGTCAGCGCGCAGAGGAATCCGGTATTTGAATACCATGAAGAAGCATATGAAGCGTTTCAGCGTATGGAGATGACGATCAAGAAAGAAATCGTGAGAAATATATTTTTAGGAGAAATGAAATACAGCGAAACGGGAGACATGTATGTGTTATTTCCCTGATGTTTTGTATGAAAGCGGCAGAAAGGAAAACAGGGATGGTTTACAGCTTTAATCTTGGCATAGGCTGGGCGTCCAGCGGCGTGGAGTATGCGCAGAGCTATCGGGCTGTGATGCTCAGGAATATAGGAGCCAAAGCGAAATTCATATTTACAGATATGATCCTGACGGAGAATATCGAGCATATGACGAGAAACCTTGGTTTTTTGGATGAGGAGATTATCTGGCTATATACATTTTTTACGGATTATAAGACAGCGCCGGTTACTTACACGCTGAACGACCTGAAACAGACGCTTCCTACTGACCAATTTACGTATGCAAGAAATGGGAAAACCGGGCGGATCGTTTTTCCGGGTGAGAATAATTATTATGCGGTCTATTTTACGGACGGGCAGTCCGAACGGGTCCACAGGGTGGAGATCGTCTCGGGAGGCTGCCTGATCCGCAAGGATTTCTTCACCTATGGCAGAGTGTTTTCGGAATACTATGCGCCCCTTGATCATAAGGCGTATCTGTATCTGCGCAGGTATTTTAACGAGGATGGGACAGTGGCCTATGAGGAGATCAGCGACGACGGGAAGGTGATGTATCAGTTCCCGGATCATATATTCTGTTCCAAAGAGGAACTGGTAGGATATATGGTCTCCAGACTGAACCTGACAAAGGATGATGTTGTGCTGATCGACCGCACGACCGGAATCGGTCAGGCTATCCTGCGGAATGCGGGAGACGCCCGGGTGGGAATCATCGTCCACGCGGATCATTTCAGCGAGGGAAGTACGGACGACGACTATATTCTGTGGAATAATTTCTATGAATATTCTTTTTCGATGCATAAGCATATTGACTTTTATGTGACGGCTACGGATGAACAGAATAAGCTGTTGAGAGAACAGTTCCAAAAGTATATCGGGGCGGAGCCCGCTGTACACACGATTCCGGTAGGCAGTCTGGATGAACTGAAATATCCGATGGCTAATCGAAAGCCCTATTCAGTCATGACGGCTTCCAGACTGGCGACGGAAAAGCATATCGACTGGATCATCGAGGCCGTTGCGGAAGCCCGCAAAACTATTCCGCAGTTAACGCTGGACATATATGGGAAGGGCGGGGAGGAAAATAAGCTCCGTGAGCTGATTAAAAAGCTGGGGGCGGAGAACTATATCGTTCTCAGGGGACAGCAGAACCTGAAAGAGCTGTATCAGGATTATGAACTATATCTGTCGGGTTCTATGAGCGAAGGGTTTGGCCTGTCGCTTATGGAAGCGATCGGCGGGGGACTTCCGATCATCGGCTTTGATGTGAGGTATGGAAACCCTACCTTTATCGATGATGGAGAGAATGGATATCTGATCCATGTGGATGGGCATACGACGCAGAAAGAGAAAATTGAAGCACTTACAAACCGTCTGGTGCGGCTGTTTACGGAAGATGACCTGAATCGCTTTCATGAGCATTCCTATGAAAAGGCAAAGCAATTTCTGACAAAGGAGGTGGAGCAGCGATGGAAAAGCATAGTGGGCTGACCGATTCGGTGCTTTTGCTTGACAATTACGGAGAGGAAAGCGAGCTGCTTCACCGGTCTTTTCGGAAAGCCGGTTTTGAGGATCCGGTGATCGTGATCGAGGACGACGGATTTTTGCCGAAAGATGTGATATCTGTTTATCAGTATTTCTGCGGTGATTTCCGGAACAGTACAAAAGTACCCGGAAAGGCGCGGTATTTTAACCAGATCAACGTTCCTGATTACTGGGAGATCAGCGGAAATAATTCGGGCGGAAATGTATACGAGCTGAACCGCGAGCGCGGGCGTATCTTCTATGCGGAACCAAAACACAAAAGGCTGGTGCGGGTGGTGGACTGGCTGGACGAGAATGGAACCGTCAGATCCAGCGATCATTACAACAGTTACGGAGCCTTATACGCTAGGACTTTTTTCAATAAAGACGGAAAGCGCTTCTGTAAAGCGTATTTTGACGCGGAGGGCAGGGAGACGGTTCTGGAGAACTTTGTGACGCATGATATGATCCTGAACCGGGACGGCAGAGTCTATCTTTATAAAAGCAAAGTGGAACTGATATTGAAGCTTCTGGAAGAGCTGGGGGCTATGGGCAGCAGGATATTCTTTAATTCCCTGTCTACGCCGCTGTTCGTGTCCGAACGGCTGCCTGCCGGGAAACGGCAGGATGTACTTTTCTGGCAGGAAGGGGAAAGAAATGACATCCCCGGCAATATGCATCTGATCCTCGCCGGAGGAGCGAAGCGGACGAAAACAATCTATGTGCAGAAAAGAGAGAGCTATCGAAAGCTGGTGGAATTAGGTGCCTCAAAGGAAGTGTTAAAACCGCTTGGGTTTGCCTATTCTTACAGCAGGCAGAATGCTTATCAAAACGAAGCGCTGATCTGCACGAATTCTGACAGGATCGAAAAATGCGAAGAACTGGTAAAAGCGCTTCCCGGAATGCGTTTTCATATTGTGGCGCTCACGGAAATGTCCTCAAAACTGATGAGTATGTCGCAATATGAGAATGTGATTCTGTACCCGGGCGCACGGGCAGGAGTGATCGATGAGCTGTTAGATTCCTGTGATTATTATCTGGATATCAACCATGAAGGGGAGATCGTATCTGCGGTGAAACGGGCTTTTCTGCATAATCAGCTGATCGTTGGTTTTCGGCAGACGCTGCACAACAGAGCTTTTATCGCTGCGGAGCATGTGTTTGACGGACATGAGGCTATGATTGCCTTTTTCAATCGGATCATGGATCATAAAGAGATCATAGAAGCAGAGATCGGTTTGCAAAAGAAAGCTGCTATGTCAGAGGAAACGGCGGCATATGCGGGTCTTTTGAAATAAATCTTTATAACAGGAGGGAAAAGATGTTAGGAGCAGGATTAAGTGCAGTAACGGTTGTGGCGATTCTGGAGTTTGTACTTGCGGTATACAGCGTGGCGTTGGTTTTCAGTACGGACAAGAAAACTCTTAAGATCGTGCATATTGTGCTTGCGGTTTTCTGGGTGGTACTGGGAGTGCTGAATTTATTCTTTTAGCACGGAGAAAGGGGCTGTTTCGACGGAGGGTGGAGGCAGCCCCGTGACTGTATGGGAAAGTGAGCATATCGACATGAGTGTATATATTACGAAAATCAATGGTCGTTCTTTAATGGATACAGCTCAGTACAAACAGTATATGACAACAGAAATTGCAAATCAGCTTGGCTGTAGAGAGATGGGGATTTACCGTTATAACGCGGATGAAGAGAGTATAGGGAGCCGAAACAGCCGATTCGACGGGATTATAGCAGGAATTACAGGTGGAGATCTTGTAATCTGCCAGTTTCCTACAGGGAACGGTCTTAAATTCGAGAGGGCATTTGTAAACCATTTAAAGGCATATCATGCGCGAGTTGCGATTTTTATTCATGAGATGGAGCCTCTTGCGTACGGAAACAGATATTCGGAGATGCAGGAGACTGTAGATTTATATAACCAGGCGGAAGTATTAATCGTTCCGACCTATGCCATGTGGAATTATCTATCAGATAACGGTATACGAAATGGCATGAAATTCGTTATTCAGGAAATGTGGGATTATACAGTAGATGGTTTCTGCCCTATGCTTAATACTCCTGCATTTCAGAGGGAAATATGTTTTGCAGACAATGACGGGTTTATGGGAATGGATGAATGGGAATTCCCTGTCCCGTTGAAATTATATAATGTTTCTTCCAGTCAGGGATCGAGTGTATATGTACATAACATGGGAAGAAAGGAACCAGGACAACTCCTGCAGGACTTATCGAAAGGCGGATTTGGACTGGTCTGGTATAATGATGAAGATTCTTATCACTACAAGGAGTACAGCGCTTCCTTTGCGCTGGCGAGATATCTTGCCGCCGGAATTCCTGTTATTGTTCCGGCTGGAATTTCATGCAGCAGAATCATATTAGACAACCATCTGGGAATCGTGGTGAATTCTCTCGCGGAAGCAGCGGCAGAGGTCGAGGCCGTGACGGAATCGGAATATCAAGAGTATATACGCTGCGTGGCGGAGTTCGGGACAGCTTTAAAAAGGGGATACTATACGAAAAAGTGCCTGATTGAGGCGATGTGGCAGTTCTACAGGAAAGACGCGGGCAGGATTCTGATACCGGAAACGTCCTATCGTCCTGAGGAATGTGCAATCATTTCAACTGTGCTGAAGGAATCTTATGGAGGAAATCTGGCTCTGTCCTGGAACTGTAAGGGCAAACCGGATGGTTTTCTGATCTGTGACACTTCAAGTGGGAGAGTGTTCTGTGATACAAGGAATGTATACCAGCATTATTATCTGATAAAAGCCTGTGGGAATGAACAAGGATTCGTGGTGAAGGCTTATCTTGACACATTGCGGGGAAAACTCATTATAGCTGAGTCAGGGGAGACATATCTGCAGCCAGAGAAATACCGAAGTCCGAAGGTAAGCCTTATCATGCCGGCATATAATGCAGAGGAATATATTGCCAGAAGTATTGATACGGCTTTAGCACAATCTTTTACAGATATGGAACTTGTTATAGTGAATGATGGAAGTACAGATCAGACACAGAAGGTGATTGACTGGTATCAGGAAAGATATCCGCAGGTTAAATCCATCTGTCAATCGAATGCAGGGCAGGCTTTGGCCAGAAACAATGGAGTGGAGCATGCAGAAGGGGAATACATAAGCTATATGGATAGCGATGATATGATCAGACCGGATATGATAGAGAGACTATTCGACTCGGTCATAAAAAATGAATGTGATATATCCATGTCATCTGCATATCAAATAACAAATGAAGGATACAAAGAGGTTGGAAATTATTCTGTAAAAGAAAACTCCCCGATTGCGATAGAAGATTTTTTTGAGCAGTATATCAGATATGCATACTCAGTGGTCTGGGGCAAATTATATAGAAAGGATCTTGTGAAAGCGCACCCGATCCCTGCTGTGACATATGAAGACAGTGCGTGGATACCATATATATTGTCGTTTGCAGAAAAAATCTGCTATATAAATGAACATTTATATGAGTATGACAGAACCATACGAAGTGTCACGTATGTTCAAGCTTCGAAAAGAAAGTCAGAGAAAGAACAATATGCAGACCGCAGAGATTATGTCATGTTTTTCCTTGAAAATGGGAATCCCCAGAAAAGAGATTTATTGAAACGACTGGCTCTGGGCTTAGTATTAGGGTTTTTAAATGTATTTTCATATCCGAAGTTTAAAGAATTAAGACGGGAAGTAGAGCAGATGTGGAATTAGGAAATAATCCGCATCACAACAGATTGGATATCAAGGAGCTCATTTATGAATGTGTATATAACGAAACTAAACGGAATGCATTATATGAGTACGGAGCAGTACGCCCAGCAGATGACTGCGGATATTGCGCATTCTCTTGGAATCAGGGAAATGGGGATATATCGTTATAATACAGATGGGGAGAGTGCAGAAGATCGCGCGAGGAGATTTGACGGAATCATTGCGGGGATCAGCGCAGGGGATATTGTAATCTGCCAGTTTCCTACTGGCAATGGTTTGGAGTTTGAGCGTGCATTAGTGAGGCATATTAAGGTATATCATGGTCGTATTGTGATTTTTATTCATGATCTGGAAGCTGTGATGAATGAGAACCGTCGCTTTCTGTTAAGTGATACGGTGGGATTGTATAATGAAGCAGAGGTATTGATCGTGCCGTCCGTTGCGATGAGAAGGTTCCTCATGGAGCATGGCGTCAGAGTCGGTATGCGGTATGTCGTTCAGGAAATGTGGGATTATACGATGGCGTTAAAGTCCCTTGATTCGGGAAAGCTGAAAAAGGAACTTCATTTTGCAGGGAATCCTGACGGAGTCCGATTTCCCAGAATTTGGGCGCATGAGATGCCCTTAAAGATATATTCCAATCAGGACTGTCAGGGAAACCACGTCCAGAAAATGGGATGGCTGCCTCCGGACCGCCTTTTACTGGAGATGTCAAAGGGAGGTTTTGGGTTGGTCTGGTATGGGAATGAGAGCTGGCGTCAATATCTGTCCATGGGCAACTGCTTCAATCTGGCTGCCTATCTTGCTGCCGGGATACCGGTGATCGTGCCAAGGGGGATTTCTAATCAGTGCATGATCGAGCAAAATCATCTTGGCATTGCCGTGGATACATTGGATGAGGCTGTGGAAACTGTAAAAAGTATGACGGAGCAGGATTATCAGGGATATATGACGGCAGTGGCTGGTTTTGCACCGCTGTTAAGAAACGGTTTCTTCACTAAAAAATGTCTGGTAGACGTCATTCAAATGTCCATGCGAAGGGATATGC
The DNA here is from genome assembly GCA_947629545.1 of uncultured Lachnospiraceae bacterium. Lineage (GTDB taxonomy): Bacteria > Bacillota > Clostridia > Lachnospirales > Lachnospiraceae > UBA3402. The sequence goes on from CANREE010000047.1 coordinate 15,121, forward strand.
ATATCTATTCCGAATCAAATGAAGTGTATGCACTGCCGGACTGCGCCTTCGAATATGTTTGTGTTAATGAATCTTATGAAAACAATCTGGCGATTTCATGGATTTTCCGGGGGGAAGCGGAAGGCTATCTGGTCTGCAATGCGGATTCCGGAGAGTTGATCGGGGAGGCTTTGCATGGTCTGGAGCATTATCTCCTTTTGAAGAATTATCCGAAAGAGGCGCGGCTTGTTGTGAAAGCTTACGTCAGGAGCATGCGGGGGAAAATGATCGTAGCGCAGTCAAGTGTGGCAAGCGTATCGGAAATGCGGTCTGTAAAAGCGATGGTTAGTTTAATTATGCCTGCATATAATGCGGAGGAATATATTGCCAGGAGTATTGATACGGCTTTAGCTCAATCCTTCGCAGATATGGAGCTTATTATCGTGAATGATGGGAGTACGGATAATACACAAAGGATTATTGACTGGTACAAAGAACGATATCCCCAGATCAGGACATTTTATCAATCAAATGCGGGACAGGCTTCGGCCAGGAATACAGGGATTCGATACGCAGCGGGGAACTATATCGGTTTTATGGATAATGATGATATGATACGGCCGGATATGATAGAAAAACTGTATGAAGCAGCTGTAAAAAATGATTGTGATATCTCCATTTCATCGGTATATCAGTTAGTAAAAGAAGGATATATAGAAATGACAAGTTATCCTCTTGCTGAAAATGTTGCAATATCAGTAGATGATTTTTTTGAGCAATATATGAGAAATCTTTCTCCGGTGATTTGGAACAAACTATACAGCGCTCCGCTTGTAAAAGAGCATCCGTGTGTTGTTAATGTGACGTATGAAGATGACTCATGGACGCCCTATATCTTATCATATGCCAGGCAAGTGTGTTATATCAATGCGCATTTATATGAATATGACAGAACGATTCGTAATGTCACAGCTATTCATGCGTCATGGAGCAAGCCCATGGAAGAAAAGTTTTTAGATCACAAAGAGATTGTTATGTTCTTTCTTAAAAATGGAAATCAGGAGAGAAAACTTTTGTTGAAGAGATTAGCTTTGGTGTATGTGGCAGCTTGTATGGCGGCAAACCCCTATCCGAAGTATAAGGAATTGAGAGAAGAGATCGAGCAGATATAAAGAAGTATATCTGACGACGGATTGACGCTTACCGCTGATATGATGGACTGATCGCCGGTATTCAGGCAGGAGATATCGTGGTTTGTCAGTTCCATACCTGAAATGATTTGTGGTTTGAGCGGGGGTTAGTAGAGTATATATATGAAGCTGAGGTGTGCCAGAATCATAAAAGAGACATTTTGTTTTATCTGGAACAGGGTAATCCGGAAAGACTGGGTTTGCTGAAGGAGTTGGCGAAAATTGAAATGAATTCGTTTACGTGGTTAATACAGTATGCCGGATATCAGGAATTGCGGAAACAAATAGAGGATATGGAATAAAATAGACAGGAAGAAATAAAGCGTTTTTTCTCACATATCATGGTCTGAAAGAGCGGGATATCGAAAGGATGAAAAATAATTTTTATCCATTAGGAGAGAATGTTATGTTGGGAACAGGAACAAGTCCAATCACTGCAGTGATCGTTCTGGAGCTGATCCTCGCGGTATACAGCCTGACGCTGGTACTTAACGCGAAGCGCAGGAAAGAGAATCCCAAAGGCAGGACCATAGCGGACAAACCGCGTGCGTCCTGTCTTTACATTTTCGGAAATGTCTGCTATGATAAATAACTGTGCGGCGGTAGCCGGCTGCGGCAGCCGCGCAGTGAATCCGGGAGGAGTATGGAATTCATGAAGACCAGGATCAGATATCTATGTTTTCTTGTCTGCTCGGCCGTCCTTTTGGCCGCGCCCCTTCTTCTGTGGCGGACGGATTCCGCCATGGCGCTGTCGGGCGTGACGGTCATGGCCGAGCTGCCGCCTGTAACGGTATCTTCGCTGATGAGCGGGGAGTTTCAGTCGGTATTCAGTGAATACATAGAACAGAATATGCCGGGACGGCCGCTCATGGTAAGGATCCGCAATCAGCTCGCGTTCTCGCTGTTTGAATCGACCCCGAACAGCAATTACCGGATGAACCGCCACCAGAACATTTTCTCGGCAGGCAATATCGATTCCTATCTGCAGTACAGGGAACCTGTGACGGAAGCGGAAACGGAGGAACTGGTCGGAAACCTGAAGCGCCTAAACGCCCTGCTGGAGGCCAACGGCAGGCAGATGTACCTTTTTATTACCCCCTGCAAGGCACGCTATTATGCGGAGGATATTCCGTGGGTTTCACGGGTGATGGCGCCGGAGCAGAAGCCGGGCAATTATGAACAGCTGATGGCGCAGCTGCCGGAAAGCGGCCTCGCGTATTTTGACGCCGTCGCCTATATCGATACCCATTCTTTCGATCCGAGGGTGCCGCTGTTCTACAATACGAGTTATCACTGGAGCGTCTATGTGGGCAACTGTGTCGGCGCGGCTTTTGGCGATTATCTGGAGGAAAAGAGCGGTTTTAACCTTCCGGAGATCGAGGTCAGCGCACAGCCCTGTGAGGAGCCGGTGTTTCCGGACGCAGATGTGGGAGCGGTATTTAACCTGCTTAGCGACCCGAAGGAAACCTATTATGCCCCGGTGATCACGGTGACGGATCCCGGGACCGACGCGCCGGATGTCTTTTTCCGCGGGGGAAGCTTTATGGGGCAGTCGCTGGTTGCCATGATCACAAACGGTTACTTCGGCAAGGATGTCTATATGGAAAACGCGCAGCTTTTTACCGACCGGCTCGGCCATTTGGAGGAGGTCCATGATTATGGGGAAATGGATCTGGCCGCGCTGATGGATGGGATCGATATTGTTGTAATCGAGATCAATGAGGCTTCAATCCCGAGCATGGGCTTTGGGTTTATTGAATATTTACTGGAGAATCCGCAGGCGGCCGGATTGACTCCATAGAGGAGGACGTTATGGTATTCTCTTCCCCGGTGTTTTTATTTCTATTTCTTCCGTTTACGCTGATCTGCTATCTGGCGGCGGCAGCGACGGGCAGGGTGTGGGTGAAAAATGCGGCCCTTCTGTTCTGCTCGGCGCTTTTCTATGCCTACGGGGGGATCGGATGCCTGTGCCTTCTGGTATTTTCCGTGGTGGTAAACTGGCTGGTGGGGCTGGCGGTGGACAAAAGTCCGGGCAACAGGAGACGCCGCTGCTTTCTGGCGGGACTTGTGTTTAATCTGGGGATCCTGTTCCTGTTTAAATACCTGAATATGATCGGCGATACGGGGGCGTGGATTGCCGGGGCGCTGTCCGGATCGGACGTAAAGTCCCCGATTCCGCATATCGTCCTTCCGATCGGGATCTCCTTTTATACCTTTCAGATCCTTTCCTACCAGATCGACCTGTACAGGGGGAAAGTGCCGTGCCAGCGAAAGTGCCGGGATCTGGCGCTTTATGTGATGCTGTTCCCGCAGCTGATCGCGGGGCCCATCGTGCGTTACAGCGACGTCCAGCAGGAGATCGAGAGCCGCAGGACGGGACTTGCCGATCTTTATGAGGGCGTTTTCCGGTTTATGACGGGTTTTTCGAAAAAGGTGCTGCTGGCCAACAGTATGGGACAGGCGGCAGATCTGGCATTCGGACTTGAGAACGGGAGAGGACTGCTTCCGGCCTGGCTGGGGCTTTTCTGCTATGGATTCCAGCTCTATCTGGATTTCTGGGCGTATTCCGATATGGCGATCGGTCTGGGACGTATTTTCGGCTTTCGGTTCCCGGAGAATTTTGACGATCCGTATCTCTCCAAGAGTATTCAGGAGTTCTGGCGGAGATGGCACATGACCCTGTCTTCCTGGTTCCGGGATTATCTGTACATCCCTCTGGGCGGCAGCCGGAAAGGGCTGGCGCGCACCTGTGTAAATATCTTCATTGTCTTTTCGCTGACCGGATTATGGCACGGCGCCAGCTGGCAGTACCTGCTGTGGGGGATTTATTTTGCAGTGTTTCTGATTGCGGAGCGGCTGTGGCTTGGGAAGATCCTTCAGAAGCTGCCATGCCTGGTGCGCCGGCTGTACACGCTTCTCGTGGTGGCGGTCGGATGGGTCCTTTTCCGGGCGGAGAATCTGCGGCTGGCGGCCGGTTATGTGCGGGATATGTTTTCCTTTAAGCTGTTGGGAACGTCCACAAGCCGTGAACTGGCGGAACTTGCGTTAGACAGGAAGTTTATGCTGCTTTTTGTCGTGTCGTTTCTGTACTGTACGCCGTTTTTTGCGGCCGTGCGCAGCAAACTGGAAGAGAAAGGGCTGGGGGCGGTTGCGGATGCGGTCGTGCTTGTGGTGTTCTTCCTGTCGGTCTGTGAGATGATGGCGGGCGGCTATAATCCGTTTATCTATTTCAGGTTCTGAGCGGAACGCGTCCTGCGCGGAGAGTTATCCCTGCGCGTTTTGCACGAACCGGGCAAACGTTCCCACTGCCTGCGACATCCGGCCCGGCATGTAGGCGAAACCGACGGTCCGTTTATGGATCTGCGCGTCTGTCTTCACCTGGACGAGACGCCCGGATCTGAGGTCGTCCTCGACGAATTCGCGGATCACGCAGGCGATTCCCAGACCGATCCGCGCGAACTCGATCAGCAGGTCCATCGTTGTCACTTCCAGCAGGTTATTCGCCACGATATGGTTGACGCTCATATAATCGTCAATGTACCTGCGGGTGATGTTTTCACGGTCCAGAAGCATGACGTTGCCGACCTGGAAGACGTCCGCGCCCTCGCCTTCCCGCAGGCGGAGATTGGTCAGATAGCTTGGCGTCGCCACAAAGATATCCTGGATGTCTGTCACCGGGATAAAGCGCAGGTTCTTCTGCGTCTTCGGCTCCGCCACCAGACCGATGTCGATCCGCTGCTGTTCCAGCATGGTCAGCGTATGGGTGGAAGACTGGCTTTCGATCGTGATCTTGATATGCGGATATTTCTCGATAAATCCCTTCAGATAATCCAGCATGATAAAGCGGCACAGCGTATTGCTGACGCCGATCCGGATATGTCCCATATGGAAATCCTTGAATTTCCGCAGTTCCTGTTCGCCCAGCGCCAGTTCGTCGAAGGCTTTGCGGATATGCTCAAAGAGGAGCGCGCCTTCTTCGGTCAGCTGGACGCCGCGGGAGTTGCGGGTAAAGAGCACTGTATCAAGGCTGTCCTCCAGCTTGCCGATGGCCTTGCTGATGGCCGGCTGGCTGATGAAAAGTTCGCGCGCCGCACGGGAGATATTGCCGCTTTTGGCGACTTCGTAGAAGATGCGGTATTGGGAAAGATTCTGTTCCATCGTGGGTTCTCCTTTGCATTCCGTACTGACGCTGTGCCGGCCGAAGACAGTTCATAACTTGGCGTAATAGCAAGCATTCATATTATGTATTTCTATTATAGCCGCGCTTATGGTAAAATGCAACTGCTTACGTTAAAATTTGTATGATAATACAGTCAGAAGGAGGTTCTGCCGTTATGGGAATGACAATGACGCAGAAGATCCTGGCGGCCCACGCAGGCTTAAGCGAAGTCCGGGCGGGGCAGCTGATCGAAGCGGATCTCGATCTGGTCATGGGCAATGATATCACGTCGCCTGTCGCCATCAACGAGATGAAGAAAATGAAGAACCAGGGCGTCTTTGACCGTGATAAGGTGGCGCTTGTCATGGATCATTTTATCCCGAATAAGGATATCAAGTCGGCTGAGAACTGCAAGTGCTGCCGCGAGTTTGCCGCACGTCAGGAACTGACGAATTATTTCGATGTGGGCGAGATGGGCATTGAACACGCCCTGGTGCCGGAAAAGGGCCTTGTGGTGGCCGGCGATGCGGTGATCGGCGCCGATTCCCATACCTGCACCTACGGCGCTTTGGGGGCGTTTTCCACCGGCGTAGGAAGTACCGATATGGCGGCGGGCATGGTTACCGGCAAGGCGTGGTTTAAGGTTCCCGCGGCGCTGAAATTCGAACTGGTCGGAAAACCGTCGAAATGGGTCAGCGGCAAGGATGTGATCCTGCATATCATCGGCATGATCGGCGTTGACGGCGCGCTCTATAAGTCGATGGAGTTCACCGGCAGCGGCGTGAAGAATCTTTCGATGGACGACCGGTTCACGATTTGCAACATGGCCATCGAAGCCGGCGGAAAGAACGGGATCTTCCCGGTGGACGAACAGGCGGAGGAATACATGAAAGAACATTCCGCGAGGCCCTATACGGTCTACGAGGCCGATCCGGACGCGGAATATGAGGCTGTCTATACTATAGACCTGTCAGCGTTAAAGCCGACGGTCTCCTTCCCGCACCTGCCGGAGAATACCAGGGAAACCGGCACGTTCGGCGAGGTGAAGATCGACCAGGCGGTAATCGGTTCCTGTACCAACGGACGTATCAGCGATATGCGTATGGCGGCGCAGATCCTGAAGGGCCGCAAGGTTGCCAGAGGCGTCCGCTGCATCGTGATCCCGGCGACGCAGAATGTCTACCTTCAGGCGCTTCGCGAAGGGCTGATCGAAACCTTTATCGAGGCCGGAGCGGTCGTCAGCACGCCTACCTGCGGACCCTGCCTTGGCGGCTACATGGGGATCCTTGCGGCGGGAGAACGCTGCGTTTCCACAACAAACCGCAATTTTGTGGGACGTATGGGCCATGTGGATTCGGAGGTTTATCTGGCGAGTCCGGCGGTGGCGGCGGCGAGCGCCGTGACCGGACGGATCAGCAGCCCGTGTGAACTGGAAGACTGAGAAAGGATGGTCAATTATGAAAGCAAACGGCAGCGTATTCAAATACGGAGACAATGTCGATACCGACGTGATTATCCCGGCGCGGTACTTAAATTCAACGGAGGGCGCAGAGCTGGCGAAGCACTGCATGGAGGATATCGATAAGGAATTTATCCAAAAAGTCCATCCGGGCGACATCATTGTCGCGAAGAAAAACTTTGGCTGCGGTTCTTCCCGCGAGCACGCGCCGCTGGCAATCAAATGCGCAGGCGTCAGCTGTGTGATTGCGGAGACGTTTGCCCGGATCTTCTATCGCAACGCGATCAATATCGGTCTACCGATCATTGAATGTCCGGAAGCTTCCGCGCGTATCGACGGCGGCGACAGGGTGGAGGTCGATTTTGATTCCGGCGTCATTACGAACGTGACGAAGGGCGAGACTTATCAGGGGCAGGCATTCCCGCCGTTTATGCAGGGGATCATTTCTGCGGGCGGGCTTGTGAACTATATCAATGCCAAATAGTTTACATAATGGAATCCGGCGTGATGGAGCGACGGTTTCCCACCATGACATTTAACACAAATGTAATACTTACGAAATAATTTGTAGCGAAAAAGTAAATAAAACATGCTGTTTCAATGGGCGTAAATCCGTGCATAGTCAATAAAAAGCCGGATAACGCCCATTTTTCTGTCCGAAAATACTGCCAAAGATTATCACAGCCCATTGACTTATCCGCGGAAAATCAAATATAATTACCACTACAACATAATTTTGGGCCTGTTTTTGTGAGATGTCTCCCACATTGACCCGAAATATGTCGAAATTTGAAAAGTGAAGGTGAGAAGCGTATCATGCCGGGATTGTGCTCATTTCTTTGGGACGCGTTTCTGTCTGCGGGAGATCTGACCGTAAAGGCCGCCCAAAAAGTTTATCGCGAAAAAGCGGTTCTTCTGTGCGCAGGACTGGTCTTTGCGGCGACGGCGTTTACTTCCAGCGGATTCGGCGGCGGAGGAAAGACCGCGCTGACGGTCTTTGCCGAGACGAGTTCCCGCGAAGTGGATGACGGGGACGAAGAAACGGAAATTCTGACAAAAGATGACGCGCGGATGCAGAAAGGACAGCAGCTCGTCGGAAACCTTCTTGTGAAGGAACTGACAGAAGAAAAAGAAGAACGTATCAGGACCCGTGAAAAGCTGAGCGGCGTCCGGGCTGAGATTTGGCAGGAAGAACTGCAGAAACAGCATGAAATGAAAAAGGAAGAACTCAAAAGGGCTGAAGAAGCGCGGCAGCGGGCCGTCAGCGCGCCTGCGTCCGCCGCAGCCGTTGTGTCGATGACACAGGACGATTACCGCGTGCTCCTTCGTATCGTGCAGGCGGAGGCCGGCATCTGTGACCGGAAAGGCCGGATCCTGGTCGCCAATGTGATCCTGAACCGTGTGCGCAGCGATGAGTTCCCGGATACGGTGACGGAAGTGGTCTACCAGAGGGCGCAGTTCTCGCCTGTGAGCGACGGAAGCATTGATACCTGTGAAGTGACGCAGGAGACCATTGATTGCGTCAGACGCGCAATTAATGGCGAGGATTACTCTCAGGGAGCGCTGTATTTTATGAACCGCAGCGGCGCTTCTTTCAAGAACAGGACATGGTTTGACAGTCATCTGACCTATCTGTTCAGCCATGACCGGCATGAATTTTTCAAATGATGTATGTTTGTCAATCATGTGTTACACTGTGCAGCCCTGTAATCTTTTAGTGCCTGAGCAGGAGATCTCCAGCCT
>CANREE010000048.1 GCA_947629545.1 uncultured Lachnospiraceae bacterium
GCGAGCTTCATCCGGACGTGGCCGACAACTATAAGATCGGCGACAAAGCCTATGTGGCGGTCCTGGATCTTCCGTCCATCCTGCCATATACCACCTTCGACCGCAAGTACGAGGGCGTAGCCAAATACCCGGCCGTCACCCGCGATATCAGCATGGTGGTTCCCAAGGACATCTTAGTGGGTCAGATCGAGGACATGATCCGCCAGCGCGGCGGCAAGATCCTGGAGGACTGCAGCCTCTTCGATATCTACGAAGGCGCCCAGATCCTGGCCGGATACAAGTCCGTTGCCTACTCCATCACCTTCCGCGCCAAAGATCACACGCTGGAGGACAAGGAAGTCAGCGACGTGATGAAGAAGATCCTTCACGGCTTGAGCAGCATGGGAATCAATCTGAGAGAATGATTTCTTAATAAAATAAACATCCGGCGTCGTAATCCTGTTACAATCAGAAATTACACCCCTGCAATTACAGCCGGAAACACACAGCACAGGAAGCCGGTCTGTAAGAGGTGACTTTTACTGATGGTTAGAAAGTCTTAGCGAACGGTGATTTGCGCTGCCGGGCAAAATGGACTTGTTTGAGCGAAGCGAGTTGTCCATTTTGCCCGGCGTTTTTAGCAAATCGCCGTGAGCTTAGACTTTCTTCCGTCCGTAAATCAGAACCTCATACAGACCGGCTTCCTGTGCGTATCTTTCGCGAATAGATACATATTTTCTCCCTTCATCATCCATCCTATCACACAGAATATATGCGAACAGGAGGATACATCGTATGTATGACAAATTCGAAATCACGGAAGTCCGCGCCCGCGAGATTCTGGATTCCCGCGGTAACCCGACGGTGGAAGCGGAGGTAAAGCTGGAAGGCGGCGCCATCGGCCGGGCTGCAGTGCCGTCCGGCGCGTCAACCGGCAGATTTGAAGCCGTGGAACTTCGTGACGGCGGAACCCGCTACGGCGGCAAAGGCGTGCTGAAAGCGGTCGAGCATGTAAATACGGTTCTCGCGGACGCCATCGCCTTTGAGAGCGCTTTCAATCAAGGCCGGATCGACGCAATCCTTCGAGAAACCGACGGCACCGGCAACAAGTCGAAGCTCGGTGCCAATGCAATCCTCGGCGTTTCCATGGCCGTCGCGCGCGCCGCGGCCAATCAGCTGCAGATTCCGCTGTACCGTTATCTGGGCGGCGCCTGCGCGTGTGACCTTCCGGTGCCAATGATGAATATCTTAAACGGCGGCGTTCACGCGGACAATACGGTGGATTTGCAGGAATTTATGATCATGCCTGTCGGCGCCCGTTGCTTCTCCGAAGGCCTTCGGATGTGCGCTGAGATCTATCATACGCTGAAAAAGCTGCTGAAAACATCCGGATATTCCACCGCTGTCGGCGACGAGGGCGGCTTTGCACCGGATCTGAAGGATGCGGATGAAGTCTTAAGTTATATGGTTGACGCAATCAAGCTCAGCGGCTATAAGCCCGGCGATCAGGTCGCTATCGCTCTGGATGCGGCTTCCAGCGAGCTTTACGACGAAACTTCCGGCACTTATCTGTTCCCTGGCGAGAGTCGGATGAGGGGTGAGAGCAAGATGAAGAGCGAGAGCGAGCTGAGTGGCGAGAGCAAAATAAGCGGCGAGAGTAAGACGAGCGGTGAGAGCAGGATGAAGGTCGAGAACAAGATAAGTAGCGAGAGCAAGCCGAGCAGCGTAAAAGTCCGGCGGACAGCCCAGGAAATGGTCGCCTATTATGAGCGGCTGGTGGAACATTTTCCGATCATCTCCATCGAAGACGGACTCCATGAGGAAGACTGGGAAGGATGGCGGATGCTGACGGATGCTCTTGGAGACCGGATTCAGCTGGTGGGCGATGATCTGTTTGTCACGAATACGGAACGGCTCAGGAAGGGCATTGAACTGGGTGCAGGTAATGCGATCCTGGTAAAGGTGAACCAGATCGGCACCCTGACGGAGAGCTTCGAGGCTATCGAGATGGCAAAGCGGGCCGGTTTCGGTACAATCATTTCCCACCGTTCCGGAGAAACGGAGGATTCGATCATCGCCGACATCGCAGTGGCGACAAACGCTCGTCAGATCAAGACCGGCGCACCCTGCCGTACCGACCGTGTTGCGAAATATAACCAGCTGTTAAGGATTGAAGAGGAGCTGACTCGGTCTTAACAGACAGCGAAGCTTCGGTCGCGTTTTATGCGTACAATGCATTCGACGATGCAGTGAATAAGCAGTCGCGGCGGGAATATATTTTGAATTAAGACTGAAATTGCGAAAATAGAGGTTGTTTTTCTTGAAAAAGTGTGCTAAAATACCTTTGTTTTATTACAGGAGGTGTAGAGCATGGCAGTGCTGAAAGTAATTTTATCGGTTGTGTTTGTTCTCATATGTATCGCCCTGACCACGATTGTTCTGCTGCAGGAAGGCAAGTCCGCAGGACTCGGTTCCATCAGCGGTATGGCGGACAGCTACTGGGGCAAGAACAGAGGCCGCTCCATGGAAGGCACGCTGGAGAAGTTCACCAAGTTTGCAGCCGCCGCGCTTCTGATTCTGGCGCTGATACTGAACATTATCTGGTAAATGCGAAGGACAGACACTCTTGGAAACAAGAGTGTTTTTTTCTGGGAATATGCCGGTTGCAGACTGACTGCAGCGGGGAGAGGCCGACAATGGGGAGAGGCCAGTAGTGACGGAGGGACGACGATGACAGACGAGGAGCGAAACAGACGAAAGAGCATGCTGACGGAACTGTTCCACGACAAGGCCTATCATCCGATGAAACTGAAGGAGCTGGCCATTTTCCTGGATGTTCCGAAAGAGAAGCGGGAAGAACTGGAAGAGATCTTAGATCAGCTCGTGGCCGAGGGGAAAGCCGGCATTTCGAAAAAGGGCAGGTACGGTAAGCCGGTGTGGGAGACCGCAAGGGGAACCTTCAGCGCGACGGCAAAAGGCTTCGGCTTTGTGACGGTTCCGGAGCGGGAGGAGGACATTTTCATCCCGGCGGATAAGACGAAGGGCGCCATGCATGGGGACACAGTGGAGGTTTCCGTGAAAGAGGCGGCGGACGGGCGCAGGGCCGAAGGCGTTGTTGTGAAGATCCTTGAGCGCGCCAATACGACGGTGATCGGCCTTTATCGGAAGAATAAGAACTACGGTTTTGTGATTCCGGACAACCGGAAGCTGACGCAGGATGTGTTTATTCCTGCGGGCAATGATATGGGGGCGGTCACGGGACATAAGGTGGCCGCGCAGATTACGGGTTATGGGAATGGCCGGCAGAATCCGGAAGGGAAGATTACAGAAATCCTGGGTCATGTGAATGATCCGGGGGTGGATATCCTCTCGATCGTGCGGGCCTATGACCTGCCGGAAGAATTCCCTGCGGAGGTGATGGAGCAGACTGCGGGGATCGCCGACACGGTACGGATTAAGCCGGCGGCGGACGCTTCCAACTGCCAACAGGGCGCCGGCAGCGTGGTGCCTGAATTTTCGTGCGAGCAGGGCGACGGCGATGTGCTGCCAGAATGTCCGCGCGATCAGAATGTCTATGAGGACGGTACGGAACGATATGCCGTCGTTCAGACAGAGAACGCCCACGAGCAGCGTCTCGACCTGCGCCATCTTAGAACTGTCACCATCGACGGTGAGGACGCCAAGGATCTGGACGACGCCGTCACCATTTCAAAAGAAAACGACGATCACTACACGCTGGGCGTTCATATCGCCGACGTGAGCCATTATGTGACCGAGGGTTCGCCGCTTGATCAGGAGGCGAAGCGGCGCGGCACGAGTGTCTATCTCATGGATCGGGTGATCCCGATGCTGCCGCATAAGCTCTCTAACGGAATTTGTTCCCTGAACGCAGGCGAGGACCGGCTGGCGCTCAGCTGTATCATGGAAATTGACGGAACCGGCACTGTCATCGGGCATCGGATTGCCGAGACGGTGATCCGGGTTGACCGCCGCATGACCTATACGGCTGTCAATGCAATCATCACAGACAGGGATGCGGATTTGATCGCAGAGTACGACGGTTTTGTCGAAATGTTCGACCTGATGAAGGAACTGGCGGATCTTCTGCGTGCGAAACGCGGGCGCCGCGGCTCCATTGATTTTGATTTCCCGGAGAGCAAGATCACGCTGGACGGGCGCGGCCGGCCGGTCGAGATCAGGCCTTACGAGAGAAACGCGGCCACGAAGATCATCGAGGATTTCATGCTGATGGCCAATGAGACTGTGGCGGAGGACTATTTCTGGCAGGAGATTCCGTTTCTCTACCGGACCCATGAAGAGCCGGATCCGGAGAAAATGAAGAAGCTGGCCGCATTCATCAACAATTTCGGTTATGTCCTGCGGATTCCCAACGGCGAGGTGCATCCGAAGGAGGTACAGAAGCTTCTGGCGAAGATCGAGGGGACGCCGGAAGAGGCGCTGCTTTCCCGCATGACGCTGCGCTCCATGAAGCAGGCAAAGTATACTACCGAGTGTACCGGCCATTTCGGGTTGGCTGCGAGGTATTACACGCATTTCACGTCGCCGATCCGGCGCTATCCGGACCTGCAGATCCACCGGATCATCAAGGAGAACCTGCGCGGCGGGCTGACCGAGCGGCGCATCGCCCATTACGCGAACCTGCTGCCGGAGGTGGCGGTGCAGTCGTCCGCGCTGGAACGCCGTGCCGACGAGGCGGAGCGGGAGACGGAGAAACTGAAGAAATGTGAATATATGTCGCGCCATATCGGAGAGATCTATGACGGCGTGATTTCCGGCATCACGAGTTGGGGCATCTATGTAGAGTTGCCGAACACGGTGGAAGGTATGGTGCGGGTCAGCGATCTGGAAGGAGATTATTTTATTTTCGATGAGTCGAAAATGGAGATGGTCGGAGAACTGACGAACCGCCGCTATAAGCTGGGGCAGAAGGTGACGGTGCAGGTGGCAGGGACGGACAAGCTGATGCGGACAATCGACTTTGTGCTTGTGCCGGACGGAGCCGCTGATCCCTGAGCAGTTCTGAATAAGAAGTCATGTAACAGGAGGGGAGGGGAGGATAGAGATCATGTCAAAAGATTCTTTCAAACTGATTGCGAACAACAAGAAAGCATACCACGATTATTTCATAGAAGATAAATATGAAGCCGGCATCGAACTGTTCGGCACCGAGGTCAAGTCCATCCGTATGGGCAAATGCAGCATCAAGGAGGCCTATATCCGCATCGAACACGGTGAGGTATTCATCCACGGCATGCATGTAAATCCTTACGAGAAGGGCAACATCTTCAACCGGGATCCTCTGCGCGTCAGAAAGCTGCTGATGCACCGGATGGAGATCCGCAGGCTGGAGAGCAAGATTGCCCAGAAAGGCTATACGCTGGTGCCGCTTCAGGTCTATTTTAAGGGAAGTCTGGCGAAGGTGGAAGTTGGCCTTGCACGCGGCAAGAAGCTCTATGACAAGCGGGAGGACATTGCGAAGAAGGACCAGAAGCGAGAGGTTCAGAGGGAGTTTAAGCAGAATCTGCGGTAACGCGTGGTTATAATGTCTGCCGCTGATAAAACGGAGGTTGGGCGAAAGCGCTGTGACGGCTGGCGCAGCCGCAGTAATACGGAAAAGAAGGAGAGAATACGAATGAAGCGATACGACAGTATCACCGCGCTGAAAGCGATTGCCTGTATGCTTGTCTTTACAACCCATTGGACGGGTGCGTTCGGCGGTTTTGGCGTCGGTTTTGTAGACCGGCACCTGAACTGGGGGATCATGCGACTTCTGGGATATGGAACCATGTGCGTCTATGTTTTCTTTATGCTCAGCGGCGCTCTTATTTCCATGAAAATATACAGCGGCCGTCCTTATTCCTGGGGGCAGGAAACGGTACGGCGGTATCTCAGGCTGACGCTTCCGATCTTTGGCGTTTCTGCTGTCGTGCTCCTGTTTGAACGCGTTGGACTTTTGTTTAATCAGGCGGCGGCCCCTTATGCGCCGACTACGTTTCTGGGGGATTTCTATGGGACGCCGACGCCGCTTTACAAGTTGGTTACTGCTCCTTTTATTACAACGATTTTCCAGGGCGACAGTTCCCTTTACGGTCCGCTTTGGATGATCCCGTATATTTTCTTTGGAACTTTTTTCTCTATCATTCTGTCAGAAGCGGTCAGGGAGCTTAGTCCGCGGGGGAGGATCATTCTTTATGGACTGATGGGAGCAATTTTCCTGATCATCGGCGGATATTATTTCAGCTTTTATCTGGGCAATCTCCTGGCGGTCGGCCTGATGTATGCAGAAACGCTGCAGGAGAAGGGGCGGCTGCGGCGGCCGCATATCCTGTGTCTGGGGACGGTTCTTTTGATCTTGGGACTTGTGATCGTGGTCGAGGCGTTTGTCCTGTCAGGGGTGCAGGTGTATTATTATTGGATCATCCGTCTGTGGGACGCAAATTTCTGGCTGAATATCGGCGGCGCATTGGCTTCGGCCGGTTTTATCCTCCTTTGGGAAACCCTGCTGGCCGGACGGAAATTCTGGATGCCGCGGCTGGTCGTATGGATCGGGGAGAGAAGTTATTCCGTATTTATGACGCACTGGCTGGTGATCTGCTCATTTTCCAGCTGGTTCTATCTCCAGTTTTATACTAGAAGCCCCAAGCTGTCGATCGCCCTTAATTTCATTCTTTCCACATGCCTGATCCTGCTGGCGTCTCACGGGTTTTATGAGCTTATTGAAAAGAGAGGATACGGACTGGTATGGAAAAGGGTAAAGGGAATCCTTTTCGGCAGGGAGGAAAGAAGCGGAAGGCAGGACTGAGATCGTGGCGACAGACAGAATATTGTCGGGAATCTGTACTTTTTTTGTAAGAAGAGAGCATTTGACACGGCCCGGAAACTGTGTTATGATAAGAATACGGTACAAAGAAGTTTCTGTGCCGCGCCAGTAAGGGGTTGTACTGGTTTCGACAGGGATCATGCAGCTGGTGAAGCTATCCGCACGCCATGCGTCAAATGGCAAACCTAAATACAAACGCTGAAGATAATTTAGCATTAGCTGCTTAATTGCAGCCGTCAGTCTTAGCGCACTCACACGTTAAGATCCTGGCGTCGACTATGTGAGAAACGACACGGGCAAAGCTTTGCGCCCGCGGGCGTATCATGAAGCTACTGAAACCGGCAGAGTGTCGCCTCCCGGCCGGCAGAGGGAATGTCAAACAAGCGACTATGATAGTAGAAGAACAGGGAATTGGTTTTTGGACAGGGGTTCGATTCCCCTCAGCTCCACTCGAAGAAGTCCGTTTTTCGGACTTTTTTCTTTTCATGGAACAAGTTCGCGAGTATACGCGCAGCTCCAGACTGTGAATGATATTTACCGGAATCCTGAAAAATATGCGGAAGTAAGTTTAAGCCATGAATTGGACGTTGCGCTCCGTGAACTGGCGTTAGAATTTGAGATAATCTGCGCCCGGCCGGTATAGAATCATTCCTTTCCGCATATAATTCCAATATATGGACAATCATGAAATCTTTGTATGCAGGAGGGAACCCATGGAACGCAGGCATAGACGCACCAAAAAAGAGAAACTGGACGACGAACTTCGGAAGATCACGGAGACGATGGACCAGTACGAGAAATCGCTGGGAGAACTGGAAGAGAAGCGGCTGGCCCTGATCGAGGAGATCGAACAGGAGCGGATCCGCGAGGTGACAAAGCTGATGAAGGAGAAGAACCTTTCCGTGGATCAGCTCAGGGACATGATCGGAGACGCAGCGGAGGATGCGGCGGTCGGACAGAGCGCGTGATAATGCGGAAATATATCGTGATTTGATTATCATGGAGCGGATTCTTCGAAGGGTGAAAGAGAAGTTGGCAGACATTTTTGCCAGCTTCTTTTTATTTCCTTGTAAGAATGGCACCAGTGATGCAGTGCTTGTATTTCCATGCGTGCAGGACGCTGGTGACGTCCCGCTCGAATTTTGCAGGGGAAATCATTGATCTTACAGATCATAATAGACATTCGACCCGAAATCTGCTAAGATAGTCAGGGCCGGCCGAGTCGCCCCGCCGAAGCGAGGGGTATATGATATAGAAGAGGAACCGCCCGGTATCTCCTGATAAATGAAAGAAGTCCTGCAGCATGAACGAAAAGAAAAATGATTTTTCCAAAGGAAGCATCATCGGCAATATCTTAAGTCTGACCCTGCCCATGACGATGGCCCAGCTGATTAATGTGCTTTATAACATCGTAGACCGCATCTATATCGGCCGCATCCCGGAGAACGCGACGCTGTCGCTGACCGGGCTGGGGCTGTGCCTGCCGATCATTTCCATCGTGATTGCCTTCGCAAACCTGTACGGCATGGGCGGCGCGCCGCTGTGTTCCATCGAGCGGGGACGCGGAAATGAGGCGGAGGCGGAGAAGATCATGGGCACCTCGTTCGTGCTGATGATCATTACCGGAGTGATCCTGACGGCGGTCGGACTCATTTTCAAGAGACCGGTCCTGTATCTGTTCGGCGCCAGCGACAGCACTTACCCGTACGCGGACAAATATGTGACCATCTATCTGCTGGGGAACCTCTTTGTCATGGTCGGTCTGGGGATGAACAGCTTCATCAATTCCCAGGGCTTCGGACGGATCGGCATGATGACGGTGCTTCTGGGCGCGGTGGCAAATATCATTCTGGACCCGATTTTCATTTTCCTGTTCAACATGGGTGTGCAGGGAGCTGCGCTGGCTACGGTGATCTCGCAGTTCCTGTCAGCCGTGTGGATCATGCGGTTTCTGACCAGCGATAAGGCGATCCTGCGGCTGAAGGTATCCTGCTTCGGCTTAAACGGACGGCGGGTGGCGAAGATCGTCGCGCTGGGAACCAGCGGGTTTACGATGTCCATCACCAACAGCATCACGCAGGTGGTTTATAATGCGACGCTGCAGCAGTTCGGCGGCGATCTGTACGTGGGCGTCATGACCATCGTCAATTCGGTTCGCGAGGTGATCACGATGCCGGTGACCGGCATCACCAACGGCGCGCAGCCGGTCATGGGCTATAACTATGGCGCCAATGAATACGGCCGCGTGAAGAAATCCATCGTGTTTATGTCGGTCTGCTGCGTGGTCTATACGACGCTCATGTGGCTGGTCGTCCATCATTTCCCGGGTTTCTTTATCCGGATCTTCAACCACGACGCGGATATCCTGGCGGCAGGGATCCCGGCCATGCAGGTGTATTATTTCGGCTACTTCTTTATGTCGCTGCAGTTTGCCGGGCAGTCGGTATTCGTGGCGCTGGGCAAGTCGAAGAACGCGGTGTTCTTCTCCATTTTCCGCAAGATCATCATCGTGATGCCGCTGGTGCTGATCCTGCCGCATCTGTTCGGCCTGGGAACCACCGGGATCTTCATGGCGGAACCGATCTCCAATCTGATCGGCGGTCTTGCCTGCTACGGGACCATGCTTGCGGTAGTATGGCCGGAATTGTCTGGGAAACGTAAGGAACGCATTGCTTAAATCGTTCTGATGCGGTTGCTGTTTGGTTTGCCGACGCGAAAAGATACTAAAATGACTTACCACCGGTAATGCAGATACTCCATAAACCGCTTCACAGCCAGTGAGGCGGTTTTCTTATCCCGAACCGCAAATCCGATATCGCGGCTTGTTGACACAGAAAGCTCTTTGATGACGATATGATAGGGCGTCCGTCTCAGGATCAGCTCCGGCAGGAGGCTGATGCCCACGCCGCGCTCTACCAGCGACATGATCGCGTAGTCGTCCCAGGTCGTACAGTAGGCGGCCGGATGCAGGCCGTGCTGTTCAAAGAAATCCTCTGCTTCGGCCTTCAGTCCCTTGCCCTGCAGGATAAAGGATTCCTGGTTAATCTGCTCGACCGGGAAGACCTTGCAGTCCGCCAGCGGGTGATTCTCCGGCAGCACCGCCAGCAGACGGTCGCTTTCCAGATAGGTCACGTCCAGGTCGGCCGAAGTGGGCAGCCGCAGAAAACCGCAGTCCACGCGGCCGTCCACGATCCAGTTCGCGATCTCCACATAGTCGCCGATCAGAAGCTCATAGCTGACTTTTGGGTACTGTTCACGGAATTTCTCGATAATATTCGGAATCCAGTGGGTCGCGGCGCTTGAAAATGTCCCGATACGGATCAGTCCGGTCTGCATGCCGTTCAATTCGTCAACCTGTGTCTGCAGTTTCAGATATTCGTCGCAGACTTTCTGCGCGTATGGCAGGAGCTGGACGCCATCGGAGGTCAGGCGGACGCCGGCCCGGCCCCGCTCCAGCAGGGAGACGTGCCATTCATTTTCCAGGTCTCCGATCATGCGGCTGATACCGGACTGGGAATAGTTCAGGATCTGGGCGGCGCGGGTGAAGCTGCCGTATTCGACAGTCTTGATGAAGGCCATATATTTCTGAATATTGATATCCATACAGATTCTCCTTCTAAATGGCGGTTACTTCGTGCAATTTGCATGAAACAAACGGAATGGTCCGCCGGCAGGCGCGGTCAGAATCTATATCCATCTGTTTTAGTCATGCAAATCATGAGAAATATTCGCTTTTGTAATTTTAAATCATATGATACACTAACCTTCGTGAAATTTCAAGCAGAAAAGGGAGGAATTCTTCATGCGAATTTCTGAAGTAATCGTATTTGTTATTTATCTGGCGTTTATGCTGGGCATCGGTGTCTGGTTTTTCATTAAGACGAAAGACGGCGGTGAGAAAACCTATTTCCTTGGCGGCCGTGAAATGGGCCCCTGGGTGGCGGCACTTTCCGCCGGCGCATCGGATATGAGCGCCTGGGTTCTGATGGGATTGCCGACGTCCATCTACGCACTGGGACTCGGTCAGGTCTGGATCTCGGTGGGCCTGGCGATCGGCTATACAATCAGCTGGCTGTATCAGGCGCCGAGGCTGAGAAAATTCTCTATTGTGGCCAATGATTCCATCACGATCCCCCAGTACCTGACCAACCGTTTCCTTTCGAAATCAAAGGTGCTGCAGGTGATCTGCGCAGTGGTTTTCCTGATTGCCTATACGATCTACGCGGCATCCAGCATCAAGGCCTGCGGAACGCTTTTCAACACGGTGATCGGCATGGACAGTACCGTAGCCATGTATCTGGCGGCTGTCATCATCATCAGCTACACGTTCCTGGGCGGTTTCTCGGCAGTCTGCTGGACGGACTTTTTCCAGGGAATGCTGATCCTCGGCGCTATGCTGATCGCACCGATCTTCGCGACGGCGCTTCTGGATTTCTCCGCGGTGCCCGCGATGCCGGAAGGCTACTGGAACGCGTTCTCCAGCTGGAAAGATATCGTTTCCGGCCTCGGCTGGGGGCTGGGGTATTTCGGAATGCCGCACATCATCATCCGCTTTATGTCGATAAAGTCCCAGAAGGACCTGAAGAAGTCGGCGAAGATCGGTATCTCCTGGACTGTGATCATCGTGATCTTCGCGGCGGTGATCGGTATTGTGGGCCGTATGTTTGTGGGTTATGATGACAATGTAAACAATAATTCGCTGGTGTTCATCGAGATGGTGCGCCGCATCTTCCCGGGACTGATTTCCGGTGTGCTTCTGTCGGCAGTTCTGGCGGCGTCCATGAGTACCGCGGACAGCCAGCTGTTATCGGCGGCCAGCGCCTTCGCAAGCGATGTCTACAAGCCGATCTTCAGGAAGAACAAGGCTTCCGACAAGGAAATGCTCTGGGCGGGCCGTATGGTGGTTCTGGTGATCGCGGTGCTGGCGCTTCTGCTGGCGTCGAATCCCAATGCCGGTTCCATCATGGATCTGGTCTCCAACGCCTGGGGCGTTTTCGGAGCCGCATTTGGCCCGGCCATTATGCTGAGCCTCTTCTGGAAGCGGTTTAACTTCAAGGGCGCCGTGGCAGGTATCCTCGTAGGCGCGATTGTGGATATGGGATGGCTGGCTTTCCTTTCCTCTACCGGGATCTATGAAATCATCCCCGGCTTCGCTGCCGGACTTCTGGTGGCTGTGGTTGTGTCTCTGGTCACGGAAGAGCCTGCAAAGGAAGTGGAAGATCTGTTCGACCGCGCGGTGAACTATGAGGAATAAGGAAGTGCAGGAAAAATCAGGAAAGTAAAAAATAAGTTGCCAGAAAAGCTTTCAGATGGTATGATATAGCCATCTGCGTGTATGCCGGCATATCCGTGCGAAAGCATGTGGATATGCCGGCATCATGTTTTTGACGCGCCGGCCGGGCATCCGGCAGTTTTCGCCGATGGGATCCAAAGCGGAAAGACTTGCCGGAACGTTTGGCATTGTACAGGAAAAGGAGAAATTAAGATGGCACGAGTCAGTATTGTCATGGGCAGTGATTCCGATATGCCCGTTATGGCGCAGGCGGCGGATGTTCTGGGGAAGCTGGGAGTGGATTTTGAGATGACGATCATTTCCGCCCACAGGGAGCCGGACATCTTTTTTAACTACGCGAAGTCCCTGGAAGAGAAGGGCGTGAAGGTTGTGATCGCGGGAGCCGGCAAGGCGGCCCATCTGCCAGGGATGTGTGCGGCGATCTTTCCGATGCCTGTGATCGGGATTCCGATGAAGACTTCGGATCTGGGCGGCGTGGATTCCCTGTATTCCATTGTCCAGATGCCCAGCGGCATCCCTGTCGCGACGGTCGCGATAGGCGGCGGAACCAACGCTGGGATTCTGGCGGCGAAGATTCTGGCGGCGTCCGATACAGAGCTTCTTGGACGGTTGAAGGCTTACACGGAGTCTTTGAAGAACGACGTGGCGGCCAAGGCGGAGAAACTTCATGAGATCGGTTATAAGGAGTATCTTGCCAAGATGAGGAAATAACGCCGGAGCAGGCGGACGTCTGGATCGTATCGCGGAAATATACTGAGGTGAGGAAGACAGTTATGAAAGCAGAGAACAATGAACACATCGAGAAGGCGCTGGAAGCGTTTCTGCCTGAAGGGGCGGTCGTAAGCTACCGCCTGTTCGGCAACGGGCATATCAATGACACCTATATGGTGGAATGTGCGGAAGGGTATCCCCGTTTCGTTCTTCAGCGCATCAACGGTGAGGTATTCCAGAATCTGGAAGCGCTGAACAATAATGTGGAACTGGTTACTGAGTTCCTGCGAGAGAAGATCATTAACAGCGGCGGCGATCCGGATCGCGAGACGCTGAATCTGTATCCGGCGAAGGACGGCCAGAAGCATTATACGGATGAACGGGGCCAGTGCTGGCGTCTGACGCTTTATATTGAGAATTCCGTCTGCTACGATCAGGTCGAGAAGCCGGAGGATTTCTATCTGAGCGGCAAGGGATTCGGACAGTTTCAGCGGATGCTGGCAGATTTTCCGGCGGAGAAGCTGAAAGAGACGATCCCTGACTTTCATGATACGCCCAAGCGTCTGGAAGCGTTGAAACGTGCTGTGGAGGCAGACCCCTGGGGTTATGCGGGCCGCGTGCAGAAGGAACTGGAATTCGTGGCCGAGCGTGAAGCGGAGGCCCATGTGGCCATGGATATGCTGCGGCGCGGAGAACTTCCTTTGCGTGTCACCCATAATGACACGAAGCTGAACAATATTATGTTTGACGCGGAGACCGGCAAGGTGCTTTGCGTTGTGGATCTGGATACGATCATGCCGGGACTTTCGATCTTTGATTTTGGCGATTCCATCCGGTTCGGCGCCAATACAGGCGCCGAGGACGAGCCGGATGTAAAGAAGGTCTCTTTGTCGCTGGAGCTTTTTGAGTGCTATGTAAGAGGTTTTCTGGAAGGCTGCGGCGGGAGTCTGACGAAGACAGAGATACAGATGCTTCCCATGGGCGCGAAACTGATGACGCTGGAATGCGGGATCCGGTTCCTGACGGATTATCTGGAAGGAAGCGTGTATTTTAAGACTGCGTATCCGGAGCACAACCTTGTTCGCGCCCGGTCACAGTTCGCGCTTGTGGCCGACATGGAGCGGAAATGGGATGAGATGGTGAAGATCGTTGAGAAATACGCATGACGGCGCAGGCGGACCGTGCCGGCATTGTTCCATTCATACCGGCGTGATCCGGAACCGATCAATACAGGAACATAATCATAGAACGTAATATCGCAGGATCGAACGGAGGAGATACGATGGATTACAAGAAAGCCGGAGTAGACATTGAGGCGGGTTACCGGTCGGTGGAACTGATGAAGGAATATGTGGCGGCGACGCAGCGTCCGGAGGTACTGGGCGGTATCGGCGGCTTTTCGGGCGCATTTTCCCTGGATGCCATTAAGGATATGGAACATCCTGTACTTCTGTCCGGAACCGACGGCGTGGGAACGAAGATCAAGCTGGCGTTTCTGATGGATAAGCATGATACAGTCGGCATCGACTGCGTGGCTATGTGCGTCAACGACGTGGCCTGCGCGGGAGGAGAGCCGTTATTCTTCCTGGATTATATCGCCTGCGGGAAGAATGTGCCGGAGAAGATCGCCCAGATCGTGAAAGGCGTAGCGGAAGGCTGTAAGCAGTCTGAGGCGGCTCTGGTGGGCGGTGAGACGGCGGAGCATCCGGGGCTGATGCCGGAGGACGAGTACGACCTGGCCGGGTTCACAGTAGGCGTCGTGGAGCAGAAAGACCTGATCGACGGCCACGACCTGAAAGCCGGCGATGTGCTAATCGGACTGGCTTCCACCGGAGTCCATTCCAACGGATTCTCCCTGGTGCGGAAAGTATTTGAGAAGGAAATGACTGCCGAAGGGCTGAATACTTACTATGATGAGCTGGGCGCGACGCTGGGGGAGACGCTTCTGACGCCGACCCGGATCTATGTGAAGGCGCTTAAGAGCATCAGGAACGCGGGCGTGCGCGTCAAAGCCTGCAGCCATATCACGGGCGGCGGCTTCTATGAGAATGTGCCGCGGATGCTTAGGGACGGAACCCGCGCTGTGATTCGGAAGGATAGCTATGAGGTTCCGGCCATTTTCCGGCTGCTGGCGAAGAAGGGCGATATCGCGGAACAGATGATGTACAATACCTACAATATGGGCATCGGCATGATCCTGGCTGTGGATAAGGCGGACGTGGAGAAAACCATGAAAGCCGCGAAAGCGGCAGGAGATACGCCTTATGTGATTGGACATATTGAGGAAGGCGAGAAGGGAGTCACCTTATGCTGAGGGTCGGTGTTCTGGTATCCGGCGGAGGGACGAACCTTCAGGCCATTTTTAATGCCCTTGAGAGCGGACGCATTACGAATGCGGAGGTCGCCGTCGTCATCAGCAATAACGCCGGGGCTTATGCGCTGGAGAGAGCGAGGAATCACGGCGTGGAGGCGGTTTGCCTGTCGCCGAAGCAGTTTGAGACGAGAGACGCGTTTAACGAGGCGCTGCTTGAGAAGATCGATTCGTATGGGCTGGATCTGATTGTGCTGGCAGGGTATCTGGTGACGATCCCGCCGGCGATGATCGCGAAATACCGGGGGCGGATCATTAATATCCATCCGTCGCTGATCCCGTCGTTCTGCGGCGTGGGGTATTATGGGCTGAAGGTGCATGAGGCGGCGCTTCAAAGAGGCGTGAAGATCACCGGGGCTACGGTGCATTTCGTGGATGAAGGGATGGATTCGGGGCCGATTATCCTGCAGAAGGCGGTGGAGGTGCTGCCGGGGGATACGCCGAAGGTGCTGCAGCAGAGAGTGATGGAGCAGGCAGAGTGGGTGATATTGCCGCAGGCGATTGATATGATCGCGAATGGGGAGATATGATCGCAATTTGACTTTGGGCGCGAGGGGGTCCGCAGACCGGGAACCTCTATGGTTCCCTCACAGACGCGCTTGCGCTCAGTTTCGACGTAGCGGTGCTAAGTTCACAGCACCTCTTGCGAGGCACTGTTCACTAAGAACCGACGTCTCAAATGGTCTGTGATGGAATCCATAGAGATTCCTGGTCTGCTGGTTTACCGGCGGGCGGAAGAGAATGGTAGCTAGGGGATCGCTTTTAACGTTTGTTTGGCTGAATGCGGTGTTATAAATATGCTGGAAGGAGAGAGTAAGTCCATGAAGATACTGATCATCGGTGGCGGCGGAAGGGAGCATGCGATTGCTTGGAAGGCGGCGCAGAGTCCCAGGGTGGAGAAGCTTTACTGCGCGCCGGGAAACGCGGGGATCGCGTCTGTGGCGGAGTGTGTGAATATTCCGGTGATGGATTTTGCGGCGCAGGTGAAGTTCGCAAAGGAAAAGGAGATCGATCTGGTGGTGGTGGCGCCGGATGATCCGCTGGCGGCTGGCGCGGTGGACGCGTTTGAGGCCTCCGGGATCCGGGCCTTCGGACCGCGGAAGAACGCGGCGATCCTGGAGGGATCGAAGGCATTTTCCAAGGATCTGATGAAGAAGTATGGGATTCCGACGGCGGCTTATGAGACCTTTGATACGCCGGAGGCGGCGCTTAAGTACCTGGAGACGGCGCCGGTTCCGATTGTCCTGAAGGCGGATGGGCTGGCGCTTGGAAAGGGCGTCCTGATCTGTAAGACCCGCGAAGAGGCGAGAGAGGGCGTTAAGACCCTGATGCTGGATCGGCAGTTCGGTTCCGCCGGAGACCGGATCGTGATCGAACAGTTCATGACCGGACGGGAGGTGTCGGTCCTGACCTTCGTGGACGGCAGGACGATCCGTGTCATGACTTCGGCGCAGGACCATAAGCGGGCGAAGGATGGAGATCAGGGGCTGAATACCGGCGGCATGGGGACATTTTCCCCAAGCCCCTTCTATACGGCGGAGATCGACGCTTACTGCCGCGAGCATATCTATCAGCCGACGGTGGATGCCATGCGGGCGGAAGGCCGGGAGTTTAAGGGCGTGATTTTCTTCGGACTGATGCTGACGGCGGACGGGCCGAAGGTGCTGGAATACAACGCGCGCTTCGGTGACCCGGAAACCCAGGTGGTGCTGCCGCGGATGAAGAACGATATCGTGGATGTGTTCGAGGCGTGCATCGACGGCACGCTGGATCAGATCGACCTTCAGTTTGACGACAACGCGGCGGTTTGTGTGGTGCTGGCCAGCGACGGTTACCCGGAGCATTACGAGAAAGGCTTCCCGATCACCGGACTGGACGCGTTTGACGGCAAAGCCGGCTGCTATGTGTTCCATGCGGGCAGTAAGTTTGATGCGGACGGCGAAATCGTTACAAACGGCGGCAGGGTTCTGGGCGTGACGGCTTTGGGAGATACGCTGAAGGAAGCAAGGAAGAATGCGTACGCGGCGACGGAATGGATCACATTTGCCAATAAGTACATGAGGCATGATATCGGGAAGGCCATCGACGAGGCGTAGGCGGGCCGATGGATGTTCTCTTTTCAAATGGATAAAGGGTTTGCAGCGAAACGGCGTGGCTCAGGCCACGCCGTTTTGGCGTACATGCAGTGAAAATGTCGCTGTTATTGTTTTTTTGTCGAAGATATGGTATAATAACGAGGAAAGCACCGATGGCGCTTGCGCCGATCGGTGTTTGACGAGTATCTCCATCGAGACGTTAGTCGAGATGGGATAATCTCGTCAGAGATTATACCCGCGCCGGTTCGCGCCCGACCGAAGGGAGGGCAAACACCGAAGCGAACCGTGTGCATCCCCCGGAGGGAGCATGTCCGGAGGACATGGTATAATAAGAACAGCAAATCAAGAAGGGAGAGCAAAATTGAGAAACAAACTGTTTTGGTTGTTGTGTCCGCTGTATGTTCTGGTGTTTGCGTTCATTCTATATGTGAACGGCGTTTTCACGGGAAGGGTCGTGTCCTTGAGTAACCTGCTCATCAACGTCTGCTTTCTTCTGGTCATAGGCATCCTGTTCCTGATCTCCGTTCTGTCGTTCATTCGTCTGAACCAGTGCAGCGACGCGCTGGTGGAAGCATCTGAACAGATAAAGGAAGAGCAGAAGTCTAATGATGGTTCCCTTTGGGAGCATTATGTGGGGCGTGGCAAGATATTTCACAATCCCGTACTTGACGAGGCGTTTGAGAGATACCAAAAAAAGGTGGAGCAGTGCCGGACGAGAAAGGGATATTCAGAGTCCTGCAGGATCGAGGAATATATCAACGAAGATCTGCTGGACCGTGTCGCTTCTACCCATTATAATTCGGCGATATCAGGGACCCTGACAGGACTTGGGATTCTGGGTACTTTCCTCGGGCTTTCCATGGGACTCGCTTCCTTTAACGGAAATGATATCTATACGATATCCGATAATGTGGGTCCTCTGCTGGACGGCATGAAAGTGGCGTTCCATACGTCCGTTTACGGGATCTTCTTTTCACTGGTATTCAACTTTATTTACAGGTGCATCATGGCAGATGCGTATGAGAAACTTTCAGTGTTCACGGAGCTTTTCAGGGAATATGTAGCGCCAACGATAAATCCTTATGATGAAAACGCGCGTGCGATGCTGATCTATCAGGCGAATATGGCGAATTCCGTGAAGTCCATCCAGAAGATGATGAATGGAACGGCGGCCGAACAGGTCAAAGGCATGGATGTGATAGCGCGGCAGTTCGTGGAACAGATGTCGCTGACGCTGGGGGTCAACTTCGAAAAGCTTGGCAGGACGCTGGACAATGCCGTGACGACGCAGGCGCAGGGTGCCCGGGCGTTTCAGGATATGACGACTGCCGCAAAACAGCTTCACGAGACGGACCAGTCGATGATCCGCAGTATGGAACAGCTTCTTAAGCGTCAGGAAGAATTTGAAAATAAACTGGAAGAGCAGGCCAAACAGTTGGAGAGCATGTCTGACTTTCTGAATGAAGAGATCTCAAACCAGCTGTACACCTTTAATCAGATGAGGGATACCTATGAATAATAACAGGAGAAGAAGGGCCGCTTTTGAGGAACCCAGCTTCTGGCAGTCATTTTCGGACATGATGTCTGCCCTGACCCTCGTTTTTATACTGATCATAGCCATTACGCTGGCGATCTACCGGCAAAAGACGATGGATCTGGAAGACACGCAGACTGCGCTGAATGCGGCGAAGCAGGAACTGGACCTGGCAAAGATCGATCTGGATCGTTTCAGGGATGAGATAGAGGCATCCAACCGTGAACTTGAGGATTCACTGGAAGAACTGCAGGCGGCATACGAGCAGGCGGCCCTGACACAGGAAGAGCTGGATGAAGCTTACCGTCAGATCGCTGCATCACAACAGGAAATCGATGCGACAAAGCTGCAGATCGCGGCGGCACAGCAGGAACTTGCTGACACCAGAAGCGAGCTTCAGGATATCGTCGGGGTGAGGACAGACATTATCGGCGAATTACAGAGCCGTTTCACGAATTCATCGATGACGGTTGATGCGCAGACGGGCTCCATCACTTTCTCATCGGATGTTCTGTTCCAATATAACAGTTCAGAACTGACCAGAGACAGCCGGGATGCCCTGCGGGAGATCATTCCCATGTATCTCGGGGTGCTTTTGCAGGATAATTATCTTCCTTACATAGCTGAGATCATAATCGAAGGCCACACGGACACGGTTGGCAGCTATGACAGCAATATGTCCCTCTCCTTTAACAGGGCGGATTCTGTTGCCAAATTCTGTATGGATTCCGGCAACGGATTATCGGAAGAGCAGATCAGTCAGCTCAGGAGACTGCTTACCGTAAACGGAAGATCCTTCAGCGATCCGATTTATGAAGCGCCGGGACGTGTGGATATGGCAGCTTCCCGTCGCGTGGAAATCAAGTTCCGTCTGAAGGAAGACGAGATGATCGAGAGGATCGAGCAGGTACTTAACGGGCAGGAAACGATAACGGAATAAGACGGTGTGCCGGATTACGAAAAGAACAGGCAGGGCACGCCCGGGAAGGCAGTCAGTATGTTAAGCACGAACATAGCGGAAAGCAGGAGCAAAACGGATGGTGACAGCAGGGAGAAGCGTCTCCACCGGCCTGCTTCCGCTATGTTTTTTTATCTGGTGCTGTATATAGGCGTATTTAAGCTGGTTATGGTGCCGGCCGGACGCTTCCTTTGGATACAGGCGTTTCTGCATTCCCGCGTCGACTTCATTACGACCGGCAATCTGACAGATATCGTCAGGAACCCGTTGATTCTTCTGGCGCTTCTCATCATCGCGCTGGGGTATATGGTCTGGACGGTTCTGGAGATTTCAGGCATTGTCATCTGTCTGGACTGCGCCTGGCATCAGAAGAAGATCGGCCTGATCGCTCTGTTTAAGCGATCCGTCATCGATACCCGGCATATCATGAAGCCGAAGAATCTGCCGCTCCTTCTTTTCGCTGCGGTCATCGTGCCGTTTACTGATATTTTTATGACGTCGGACATGATATCACAGATCGTTGTGCCGGAGTATATCATGGAAGTGATCCGCGACCAGCCGGTGTATTACGGGCTCTATGCGCTTGCCATGGCTGCGATGGTCCTGTTGGTTCTGGAACTGCTATTTGTATTCCATTATTTCGTACTGGAACATTGCGACCTGCCGGAGGCAGTCCGCCGCAGTATGCGGCTGGTGCGGGGGCGAAGGATCGGCAGCGCGGTCCGGATTGTTGCCTATAAATTTTGGATGGTTCTGAAAATGACGGTGTTTCTGATCTTCACGGCGCTTTTGTTTCTGGTTATCCTGCTGATCGTGGAACCGGACATCGAGGTCTGGGTGCAGGCCTATCTGTTGCTCCTGCGCAATACCTTCACTCCCGTCTTAGTTTTCGTCATGGGCTGTACGGTCACGTTCGCTCAGTATGCCTATCTGACGGTCCTGTTTCATCGGTTCAAGAACGCGGACGGCGAGCCGGATACCTGCTGCCCGCCGGAGGCAAAACCACGGCCGCGGCTGTCGTTTCATAAGCTGGCGGCTATCGGCCTGTATGCGGGCGGAATGGCGCTCAGCGTTGGTCTGGCGTTTCTTCTTTCCTTTGTGATCCGGGAAACGGATCTTCTGGATCTTCTTGCGACAGATACGAAGATCACCAGTCACCGCGGCTATTCGGCCGTGGCGCCGGAAAACACCCTGCCGGCCATTCAGGCGGCCATCGACAGCGGCGCGGCGGACTATGCGGAGATCGATGTGCAGCAGACCAGCGACGGTGTCGTGGTTCTTACCCATGATACCAGCCTGAAGCGTTGTACCGGTCTAAACGAGGACGTGGATGCCGTCACATACGAGGAACTTAAGAAGCTGGATGCCAGCCGGGGCTATTCCGGCAGGAATGCCGAAAAATACATTGGTACGCCGGTTCCGACGCTGGATGAAGTGATCAAATATTGTAAGGGAAAGATCAAACTGAATATTGAGATTAAGGGAAGGACGCCGGCGCTTGCGGACGAGACGGTTCGTGTGATTAAGGAGAACGGTTTTGAAAATGACTGCGTCATCACCTCCCTGCAGTACGACGCCCTGGAGCGAGTCAAGGAACTGGCGCCGGAGCTGAAATGCGGCTATATTATGGCCGTCGGCGTGGGCCTTTATTACGATCTGCCGGCAGCGGATTTCTTCAGCGTCGAGACCACCTTTGTAACCCCGTCTATGATCGCGGAGCTGCACGCCCGCGGCAAGGAGGTTCATGCGTGGACTGTGGATACGGAAGTGAGTATGCGCAGGATGTATGAGCTGGGCGTCGACAATGTGATCACCGGCAACCCGCTTCTGGCTAAAGAAGTGATGGAAGAGAGCAATTCTTTTATTCTGATACCGGAGCCGTAATCCGGGACATTTTCAACAAAAAATTTTTCGATTAAAGCTGATTCCTGATATTATATCGTCTTTTTTGATATAAAATCAGGAATTCTTTGTATATTATGATAGAAATCTATGTGTCTGGGTCTTCCGGAGATATGGTATATTGAACACAATGAACAAAATCGGGGAGTACCTCAGAGATGAATGCCGATAAATTATGTGCGCATATCATACAGTTGATCCAGAGACGGCTTGTCAAGGACTTCCTAATCAAATTCACAGAAAGTTTACATTTTCATCGCCTCCTCCCGGAGCAGACGCTTGATTTTGTCCGCAAGCGTGTCCCGGCTCGTCTCGCTGAAATGCACCCGGACAAGGTAGGTGGTCTGCCCGATGGTCTTTCTGAACATCGGTGCGCCCTGCTTTCTGGTTTCCTTTGTGTTCGTAGCGTTCATCAAATACCTCCATGAAATGAAAAAAGCCCGACAGGGAAAGGCCCGTCAACGAAGTCCGGCAACCGGCTCTAAAAAACCTCTTTTCCATATCGGGCTTGTCCTTATTTTTACTGTCAGCCTTTTTTTCATTTTCTCCGTTGCTTTCGTTGCCGGAGAATAGAAAAGTAAGAGAAATAAAGGGTTTCCGGGCAGTAATCCCGGCAACGGGGTCGGCAACCGGCTGACAACCGGCCGGCAACGGGCTGCCGTTTTTCAGAACGGAAGTTCCATCTGCCGGGCTTCCTCCTCCGTCAGTTCGATAAATCCGTCCGATGTTTTTTCGTCCGTTGCCGACAGCCCGTTGCCGCGCTCCCAGCCTTTCTGCCTGCCGTACTTGTCAAATATCCGGGGATTGGTAAACGGCACCCAGCCGGTGATGCTGTTGTTCATGATGTCGTTGATTTCCCGGATTTCCCACTGCTTCGGCTCGTCAAAGGCGTGTCCCAGCGCTTCGGCGTATATCTGCTTGGAGCAGACCTGCGCCCCCTGATAGCCGTCAAGGTAGGACTGGATGATACCGGCTTTCGTGTCCTCCGGCA
>CANREE010000049.1 GCA_947629545.1 uncultured Lachnospiraceae bacterium
GTCATGATGTTTTTGCGCAACATCGTCAACGGCACGATGGAATTGGGGGGAGCCAGCGGCGGCGCCGAGAAGACGACCATGTCACTGTCGATTAAAGGGGCAGTCATTGTCACGTCTACGCTTCCAATTATCCTGGTCTACCCGTTCCTTCAGCGGTTTTTCGTGAAGGGATTAACACTGGGCGGCATCAAAGGCTAGAAGCAGTGACGGCGTGAGAAAGAATGCGTCGAACAGCTTAAAACAACGAGAGGGAGTTGCCCTATGGTATCCATTTCAAGTATCAATACAGAGCAGAGAAACCCGGCGACGCTGCAGATTGACCGGGTCTGCTCTGAAGAGATTGTCCGCCTGATGAACGCGGAGGACAAAAAGGTGGCGGAGGCGGTGGAACGTGAACTGCCGAAGATCGCCGCCGCGGTAGATGTGATCTACCGGAAACTAAAGGACGGAGGACGGCTGATTTACTGCGGCTGCGGCACCTCTGGGCGTCTGGGGGCGCTGGATGCGGCCGAATGCCCGCCCACCTTCGGAGTCGACGCCGATATGGTGCAGGCAGTGCTGGCCGGAGGCCCCAGCGCCATGACCACTGCGGTGGAGGGTGCGGAGGACTGCTTCGAAAGCGGCAGGAAGGATCTGGAAGCGATCGGTTTTGGGCCGGCAGATGTGCTGGTTGGGATTGCAGCCAGCGGACGGACGCCTTATGTATTGGGAGCTATGGACTATGCGAAGAGGGTGGGGGCTGATGTGATCGGCCTGACCTGCTGCCCCGGATCGGAGATCGATAAGGCCGCGGATATTGGCATTGCGCCGCTTCCGGGACCGGAAGTAGTTACGGGCTCTACCAGACTGAAAAGCGGAACGGCCCAGAAGATGGTGCTGAATATGCTTTCGACTGCCTCGATGATCAGACTGGGAAAGGTCTACAGCAATCTGATGGTGGATGTCAACGCGACCAATGAGAAGCTGGTGGCACGGGCTGTTTCCATCGTCAGGGCGGCCACGGGAGTCAGTGCTGACGAGGCGCAGGCGGCTCTGGACGCATCCGATTATTCGGCGAAGAAGGCAATTATTATGCTTCTGTGCGGTGTTGGCGCAGGGGAAGCGGATGCGCTCCTTGCGCGGTCGGGGGGCAATATCTCCGATGTGGTCCGCGCACAGGCAGGGGGAGAGGAAAAGGACGCTTACGTCCGGTATATCAGATAGAGAAGTATAAAAAGGGCTGCCGCAAGATTCGGTCCTGTAAGATTCTGGCCTGCGGCAGCTTTTGTGTATCTTCGGTATGATTTATATTTTATGCGATTGAATGCTTCTTAAGCTGTTTTCCAGTTTTGGAGCCACGTATTCATAATTCAGGCGGGCCACGGCGGTGAACAGGATATCTACAGTCATCAGCTGGGCGATACGGCTGCTCATGGCCCCGCTTCGCGGCGTAGTTTCTGAGGAGGATATATACAGCCGGATATCGGAATTCACAGCCAGCGGGTTCTTGCCGAAGGTGGTGAAGGCGACAGTCGGCGTACCGCAGTTCTTGGCGATGGACAGGATCTCCAGGATTTCGCTGGTCTTGCCGGAGGTGGAGAACAGGACTGCCACGTCGGTGGGAGACATATTGGAGGCATAGGACAACTGCACATGCAAGTCCTTGCTGAAACAGACATTCTTGTCAACGCGCAGGAGCTTGCTGAACAGGTCCTCGGCCACCAGGGCGGAGGCACCGAGACCGAAGAGCCGCACGGATTTGGCTTCCATGATCATCTTTGCGGCTTTCTCTACGGCCTGTGGATCCAGAAGTTTGGCGGTGTCCTGAACATCGCGGATTGTATTGGTCTTCACGGTGGCGATCACCTGATCGATACCTGTAGCTTCGTGGATATCTGAGAAGACCAGCGCTTCTTCATCCTCGGTATCTGTAGTCTTGAACAGTTCGCTGACCAGATTTTTCTTCAGGTCTTTTAAGCCGTCGAAGCCAATAGCCTTGCAGAACCGGACCCAGGCAACCTTGCTGGCACCGGATTCTTCGGCCAACTCGGCGATGGGCTTGTTGAACACGTTCTCGACGTTGTTCAGGAAATAGGTGGCCGCTTTTTTCTCGGCGTTGCTGAGACTGTCGTAGATACTGTTGACGCGAAGCTCAATATTCGTGGTCATGAAAATTCTCCTTTGGAAATTACATTTGTTTATTTATCCCATAGGAAAAGTACTTTGTCAAGACTTAAAATCACAAAAATTGAAAAAAAGTTTCAGGGCTGTTTGAAAAAATTTCGCAATGCGGGATAGGCCGGACAGAAAGGGAGAAAGGTTCGGATTCTCGCGGAAGGAGACGTTATATGACATTGAAAGAACAGATCGGCCAACGGCTGATGACCGGTTTTCATGGTACAGAGCTGACAGACGATTATCGGAGGGTAGTACGGGAGTATAAAATTGCCAATGTGATCCTGTTTCGTGAGAATATCGAAAGCTGTGCGCAGCTGAAACGGATCTGCGGTGAGATTCAGCAGCTGGTGCGGGCAGAAACCGGTCATAGTGCGTTTATTGCCATCGATCAGGAGGGCGGTATCGTCAGCCGCCTTCCCGCAGATGGGGTTAATGTACCCGGGGCAATGGCCATTGCGGCAAGCGGCGATCCCGAGAATGCATATCGTGCGGGGCTTCTGACCGGGCGGCAGTTAAAGGGACTGGGCGTAAATTTCGACTTCGCACCTGTGGCGGACGTGAATACCAGCGCGGCTAATCCGGTGATCGGGGCACGCAGCTATGGCGATGACCCGCAGGAGGCAGGCCGTTATGTCTGTCAGATGATCCGGGGGTTGACAGATGGAGGCGTGCTTAGTTCAGCCAAACATTTTCCGGGGCACGGGGATACGGATGTGGATTCTCATCTGGCGCTGCCGAAGGTGGACAAGAGCCGTGAGGAGCTGGAAAGG
Organism: uncultured Lachnospiraceae bacterium; assembly: GCA_947629545.1. Lineage (GTDB taxonomy): Bacteria > Bacillota > Clostridia > Lachnospirales > Lachnospiraceae > UBA3402. The sequence goes on from CANREE010000049.1 coordinate 2,928, forward strand.
GCGGAGCTGATACCATTTCGGATGGCTGTCGCTGCCGGTGTTCCGGCGATTATGACGAGTCATATCCTTTTTCCGCAGATTGAGCCGGAATACCTGCCTGCGACCATGTCGAGGAGGATACTGACAGGAATTTTGCGGGAGGAGCTGGGATTTGAGGGATTGATCGTCAGCGACTGTATGGAAATGCTGGCGATCAGGGATCATTTCGGAAGCGTGAAAGGAACCGTCGCTGCGATGGGCGCAGGGGTAGATTTGGTGCTGATTACGCACAGTACGCTGGTGAGCGGAGAAGCGGCGGAAGCCGTGGCTCAGGCTGTGGCTGAGGGACGGGTGGATGCGGCAGAGATGAAACGCAGCGCAGAGAGAGTGTTGGAATATAAGAAGAAATGGGCGGATAGCCAGACGTCGCAGACAGGTGCGTCCGGACAGCAGGCGGCATTTGATTTCGTGGCCGCCCGCGCGGAAAGTCTGGCGATGCTGCAGCGGACGATTACCGAGGTCCACCGCCCGGCTGCGGGAACCGTGGACTGCGGCAAATCTCCGTTGTGTATCGGCTGCCGTTCTTACCGTTCCTCTCTTGTCGGCAATGTAGAGGATGACCGGAGCAATCTTTTCGGCTTTCTGATGGCTGAACTGCTGGGCGGTGAGGCCGCGGATATGACGGTAGATCCGGACGGCGGGCGGATTGCGGAAATTGTAAAGCAGGCAAAGGAACATACGGCTGCAGTTGTCGGCCTTTGCGAGGGGCATCGTCATCCGGGACAGCAGAAGCTGGTTCATGCCCTGGCGGAAGCCGGTGTGCCGACAGTCGCAGTATCCCTGCGTGCACCTTATGATCTGTCCGGTCTGCCGGAAACGGTTTGGTCGCTGGCTGCATTTGAGTACAGCGGGGACAGTCTCCGTGCCGCGGCAAAGTGCATCAAAAAGGAAGCCGCCGCAACCGGACGGCTTCCGGTGAAACTGAAGTAGCCAACGGTTATCCCGGCTGTGAAGGCCCTGCGGCCTTCGCGGCCGGAATTGTCTGTTTATCGGCAGATCCTGCGGCTGATGGAGCCGGGCGTCCCGGTTTCAGCCTTTTCAGATCCTCCATTGAGAGTACATCCTGCGGTTTCCGCCGGTGCTTTCCGATGGCCTTCGTCATCCAGATCACGCTGCACCATTTCTTTTTCTTATAACCGCAGTTACGGAAATGGGCAATCTTTCGGTAGTGGAAGGACCGGTGGAAACGGATACTGCGAGGATTCGGCCATGTAATGCAGGCGTAGAGATTTATAATATTCTGACTCTTAAGCCAGTCCTCTAATGCCCGGTAAAGGGCGGTGCCGATTCCGCAGCCCTGCCATTCCCGATCTATATAGATGGATGTCTCCACCGACCAGTCATATGCGCTGCGGCTTTTGAAGTCGGATGCGTAGGCATAACCGATGATACCGTGTTCCGTTTCAGCTACCAGATAAGGGTGCCGTTTCAGGATTGTTGCGATCCTTTCACGGAATTCCTCCACGGAAGGCACCTCGCATTCGAAAGTGATTAACGTATTTTCGATATATGGCCGGTAGATCCTGAGAATCGCTTCCGCGTCGTCCGGCGTGGCCAGACGGATGTTCAGATCGGGTGCTTCCATGGCATGTCTCCTTCCCGGGCAGAGAACTGCGCCTGTCAGTGGTAGATTTTCTTGTGTTCAAAAATCGGTTCTGAGGTCAGATCGACCCCCAGCTTCTGGAACGAGCGGATGTCTACCCGTGACAGAATGACGGAGGTATGTGCCTGGCTGCCTTTCAGCTTCGCCAGCTGGTCCAGCGCCTTCTGGGCGTTGGGGTCGGTGGCGGCGCACATGGAGAGGGCGATCAGCACTTCGTCTGTGTGGAGCCGCGGATTTTTGCTGCCAAGATATCCGACTTTCAGCCGCTGAATCGGCTCGATCGCCGACGGCGCGATCAGATGCACCTCGTCGGGGATATCGCCCAGCGTCTTCACCGCGTTCAGCAGGAGGGCCGCCGACGCGCCGAGAAGGTCGCTGGTCCGCCCGGTTACGATCCGTCCGTCGGGCAGTTCCATGGCCGCCGCCGGTCCGCCGGACACCTGGGCCTTTACCTTGGCCGCGCTGACCGTCTTGCGGTAGTCCGGCGTGATCCGCGCCTGCTTCATCAGCAGCTCGATTTTATAGACTTCATCCTCCGACTTGTCGCCGCGGGCCATATTCTCTAAGGCATGGTAATACCGGCGCACGATCTCCTGCAGCGACGCTTCACGGCAGATACCGTCGTCGATGATGCAGTTGCCGGCCATATTGACGCCCATATCCGTCGGGGATTTATAGGGGCTTTCGCCGTAAATGCCCTCGAAGATGGCGTTTAACACCGGGAAAATCTCCACGTCGCGGTTGTAATTCACAGTCGTCTCGCCGTACGCCTCCAGATGGAAGGGATCGATCATATTCACATCGTTTAAGTCCGCGGTGGCCGCCTCGTAGGCCAGATTCACCGGGTGCTTCAGCGGCAGGTTCCAGATCGGGAAGGTCTCAAACTTGGCGTAGCCGGCCTTGATGCCGCGCTGGTTCTCATGGTAGAGCTGGGAAAGGCAGGTCGCCATCTTCCCGCTGCCCGGGCCGGGGGCCGTGACGATCACGAGCGGCCGGCTTGTGCGGATATAATCGTTCTTCCCGAAGCCGTCCGGACTTACGATGCGGGCCACGTTGTTCGGATAGCCCTCGATCCGGTAGTGGCGATAGACCGTGATGCCCATGTGCTCTAACTTGCTCTTAAAGGTATCCGCCGCCGGCTGGCCGGCGTACTGGGTAATGACCACGCTGCCTACATAGAGGCCGCTGTCCCGGAAGGACTGGATCAGGCGCAGCACATCCACATCATAGGTGATGCCGAGGTCGTAGCGGATTTTGTTCTTCTCGATATCGGCGGCGTTGATCGCGATGACGATCTCTGCCTGGTCTGCGAGCTGCAGAAGCATCTGGAGCTTGCTGTCCGGCTGAAAACCGGGAAGAACGCGGGACGCGTGGTAGTCGTCGAAGAGCTTGCCGCCGAATTCCAGATAGAGTTTGTCGCCGAACTGGGCGATGCGCTCCCGGATGCGGGAAGACTGGGTCAGCTGGTATTTTTCATTGTCAAATCCGATGTTCGCCATGGGGCCCTCCTGAGTATCTGCATCTGCCGCTTCCGGCGGGAATTTGCCTTTGCAGCGCCGGAAAGAGGCGAGGTTTTTCTCTGTTTTTCAGTGTACCATAAGCCGGCAAAAATTGCACCAGATTTTGGCGAAAAATATCGAAAATAAAGAATGCACAGTTCGAACGCCGGCCAAAATAATTAAGAAATGAATGACAAAGGACGGAATCTTATGTATAATAGACGGAAGAGGAATCTGCGAATGTCTGCGGCGGTCAGAGGTTATCCGCACCGCAGCGGTGATGGATGGGCCTTCGTATGATGCCGAATGGATGTGAGTTTATGGGAAAAGATGGTTTGGGACAGGGCAGGTACGAAAACTGGTGTATGGCGGACACGAAAAGAGGCTGTCCGAGGGATGCCGTGCGAATTTGTCTGGTTGCGCTATGGGTCATCGGCCTGATTTGCGGCTGTACCGGGGAAGTCGTGGAAATACCTGTGAAAGAGGCAGTGACGCTGCCGCCGTCTGAGCCGGCAGTGTTTTATGATACAGAACCGGAGACGGAAACGGAGTCAGAGTCAGAGTCAGAGTCGGCCCACCGGGGTGTTTTGGTTGGTGAAAAGAAAAATCTTTTAACAGATACACAGATGGAAGCGGTCTTTAACTATATGGACCGGTATTATGAAGCGCTGGCGTCGCTGGAGATGAAGGAACTGGCGGATCTGTTTTCCGGATCGGCCGGAGGGCAGGTCGCATTTCACGAGAACGCCTGGGAATATATGATCGAAATGCGCAGAATGCAGGCGTCTGATCTGAGGCTCGATGATTATTTTTATCGGCTTTGGATTCTGGAAGCCGAGGTACAGGCAGACGGCAGCGTCAATGTGGATATCGCAGAGCAAAGCCTGCTGCGCTTTCAGATGATGCCGGAAGTTACCTCCATTTATCCCGGTTACTGGCATGATTTTGTACTGGTGAAGGAAGATGGAAAATGGCTGCTGTCCGAACATATGCAGTGGGAAGGCGCTTTCTGGAATATGTTGAAAGGATATCAGGGTCAGGATCTGGAGGAGATGGACGATCCGGCTCGGGTGTTTGCCGACAGACGGGAAAAGCTGCTGGGACAGGTGGAGGATGATCTCGAAAAACGCGGCCGGCAGCATGCCGCAGCCGGCAAATCCGAATCGTTTCAGCAGGTTCCCGGCCATGAATATGACCGTGAGGCTGCTGTCGCCTACGCACGGGCCCATGTAGACGAGCGCAGCGACGAATGGCACGATTACAGCGGGGAAGGCGGAAATTGTCAGAACTTTGTTTCCCAGTGCCTTCTGGCCGGCGGGATACCTATGGATATTGAGGGAAGCGCAAAGTGGAAATGGTATGGGGAGGCCCTGGACAATACATCCGGAAGGACCGGCTGTACGCTTTCCTGGATCAATGTAGATTATTTCTATGCGTATGCCCGCGATAACAGCGGCTACGGTCTGACTGCGCAGGTGGATGCCGATTATACCAGCGGCCAGACAGGCGATCTGATCATGATGGGGACACCGGAGGACTGGAACCACATGGTGGTCATTTCCGAAGTAGTAAAGAATGCAGAAGGAGAGACCATTGATTATATGATCTGCTCCAATACAACGGATGTACAGGATTTTCCGGCCAGTGCCTATCCGTCGCCGCGGCGGTCGCTGATACGGATTCTGGGATGGAACTGATATGCAGCTGGGATATATAGTTGAATGTTTCGGACAGACATTCGCGTCATTCTGCCGCAGGCACCATGACGCGTACAATGATGACAGGAGGAATTGGGATGCTGACACCTGCGAAAATTGCTGAAAATTATGTTGAGATCGGAGCCGGAAAGGCGAGAACGCCGCTGCCGAAGTTATTTGCGCTGGCGCTTCTGGCCGGAGCCTTCATCGCCTTTGCCGGCGCGTCGACGACGGCTGCGTCCGCAACCGTGACGGATCCGTCTGCGGCGAAAGTCATTACGGCCCTGCTGTTCCCCGCGGGGCTGGTGATGGTGGTTCTGGCCGGGAGCGAGCTGGTCACCGGCGACTGTTTGATGATTATTTCCGCCGCCGCAAAGCGGATCACCGTGCCGGAACTTCTGCGCACCTGGGGACTTGTCTATCTCGGCAATCTGCTCGGGAGCGTGCTGGTGGCGGCCCTTGTCGTCTTCGGCCATACGCCGGATCTCTTCGGCGGGGCGCTTGCCGAAAGCCTCGTCAATACCGCCGTCGCCAAGGTTTCCTTAAGCTTCACCGACGGCCTGCTGCGGGGCATCCTCTGCAACATTCTGGTCTGTGTCGCCGTCTGGATTACCATCGGCGGCTCGACGGCCACGGAGAAGATTCTCGGTCTCTGGCCGCCGATCTTCCTCTTCGTGCTGGCCGGCTATGAGCACTGCGTCGCCAATATGTTTTACATACCCGCCGGCATCTTCACCGCGGCAGAGTACGGCATTGCAGCGGAAGGGCTTAACTGGGGAAGCTTCCTTCTGCGAAACCTCCTGCCGGTCAGTCTGGGCAATCTCATCGGCGGCGCCGGAGTGGTCGGCCTGGGCTACTATTATATTTATCTTCACAGGAAAAAGGCCGCGTAGAACGCGGCCTTTTATGCAGACAAGGCGCCAGAGGCGCGGTATGCCGGGTATAGCAGACTGCCGCGCTCGCGAAATTCTCACTCTGCCAGCCATTTCATCGCCGGCGCCAGCCAGGTGTTCCAGAAGACCATATCATGGACGCCCGGCCCCTCGTGGTATTCGAAATCTGCGCCCTGTTCCTTCAGGAAATCCTTAAACTGCCGGTTGGGCGTAAGCAGGAAATCCTCGGTGCCGCAGGCGAGGAAGAATTTCGGCATCAGGTCGCCGGATTTCAGGTGCTTCTTTACCAGTGTTTCCGGATTATTCTCCGAATCCAGCAACTTCTTCGGATCGCCGAACATCAGCTCGTAGTATTCGTAATTGGACATGCCGTTGTCGCTTCCCGGCTTCATGGCCGCCACCTCATGGGTGATTAAGGCGCTGGAGAGGGCGAAGCACTTGCCGAAGGTATGGTTGAACTGCAGGGCCGTGTGGATGGCACCGAAGCCGCCCATGGAAAGTCCGCCGACCGCGGTGTCACTGCGCTGACCGGACAGGCCGAAGGTTTTGCGGGCGTAATCGACCAGTTCCCTGCCCACGTGAGTCGCGTATTTGCGGCCGGTGGCCGGGTGGTCCAGATAGAAGCTGTTCTCGCCGTTCGGGCAGATGACGGCAATGTTGTATTTGCCGGACAGTTCCTGGACCGTCGAGCCGTAGACCCAGTCCATACAGTGACCGGTGTAGCCGTGCAGCAGAATCAGAGTCTTCGTGGGACGGGCGTAATGAGGGTTGTCCTTCACCGCCGCTTCGGGCATGTCGTTGGGAAGGATCGCAAAGAAATCTGTGGTGCGGGCGAGACATTCCGACTGGAAAGTAAATCTTGCGGTTGCCATGCATTTGTCCTCCTGGGTTATGGATTTGGTAATTCATTTTATCATTCATTATACCGGCAGAGAGGGTTTTGCGCAAGCGGCTTTATTTCACATATTTTCAAATTCGCGGTCATTGAGAAAAAAAGAATGACAGAATCGCCGGCGCGTTGTATAATAAGGAAGACTGTAAGAGGACGCAGGACAGGTATGCAGCAGGAGGAAGGCATGGCGGTTCGACCGCAGGAGGAGACTATGGGCAGGACGGAAGCGTATATATCGGCGCTTGAGGAAGCGCATATGTTTGAGAATTCGGCGCACATGACGCGTTTTAAGGAACTGATGGACTGCTATTCGGATTATCCTTTCTTCACAAAGGGACTCTGCAAATGTATGTATCTGTCGGCGTGGGATGAGGAACACTTCGCCATCATGCTGCAGACGCTGAATGATATGGCCCTGGGGAAGGAACAGAATACGGATGATATGCGGTTCCAGGGCGAACTGCTGGCTGAGGAGCATGTGGACGGGGAATACTATATGTACCATCTGTCCTGCGCGCTTCTGGACGGAAGGCCGTTCCTGCCGCAGGAGTACCGGAACGTGGACGAGGAGTACCGGTATAAGATTACCCGCGGACTCGCGGCGGCAGAGGTCATCGATAAGGTGTGAGATCAGTGTTAAAGCAGTTGGGACAATGGTTCCGGCGGCGCGGCAGAAGGCCTGTTTCCCGGGCGGGGCGGCCGGTGCTTTCAGCAGTCTGGCCGGTATTTCCGGCAATGTGCCTGACGCTGCTGGCTGTGTGTCTTGCGGCGGGCGGGTGCGGCCGCGTGCCGCAGGGGACGGCCTTCGGGGGAGGCGCGGAGAAGGGACTGGCGGCTGATACCGAAAGCGGTGCGGCAAGGGAGACGGCGGCCGGAGGCGGCGCTGGGAAGGGACTGGCGGCTGATGCCGGATGCAGTGCGGCAAGGGAGACGGCGGCCGGGGCCGGAAGCGGCGCGGCGAATCACGGGAATGAAGCGGCGTCCGCTTCGGAGAGCAGGCTGCGGGTTGCCGCGACGATATTTCCGTATTATGATTTTGTAAGGCAGATTGCCGGCGATCTGGTGGAGCTTAAGCTGGTTGTGCCGGCGGGGATGGACAGTCATTCGTTCGAACCGACGCCGGCGGATATGCGCGCGATTCAGGAGGCGGATGTGCTGATCGCAAACGGCGGGGCTATGGAGCAGTGGGTCAGCCGGGTGCTTGAGGCGGTGGACGCGCCGAACCTGACGGTCGTGACGATGATGGATTACGCGAACGTGTACCAGGAAGAGATCGTCGAAGGCATGGAGGATGAGGAGCATGATCACGGACAAAGTGATGTGTCTCCCGGTGCCGGTTTCGCAGACGATGAATTTGCCAGAACCGCCGGATCGGAACGTGCGGAGATTTCTGGCAATGCCGGCGTGCAGATGCAGGAACCGGACAGCGATAGTCCGGACAGCTTCGACCACGACGGTCACGAAGAAGAGATCGAATACGACGAACACATCTGGACATCGCCGGTAAACGCCATGGAATTTGTCCGCGTGATTGCGGATGCCCTGTCCGAAGCGGATCCGGCCAATGCAGACGCCTATGCCGCGAACGCGGCGCGTTATCTTGAGGAACTGCAGAGCATCCACGAGGGCTTTCTGGCGGTCTCTGAGGCCCGCAGACGCAATATGATCGTGGTGGGCGACAAATTCCCCTTCCGCTATCTGGCGGAGGAATACGGGCTTACCTACCGGGCCGCCTTTTCCGGCTGCAGTACGGACACGGAACCGAGCGCCAGGACGATCGCCTACCTGATCGATAAGGTGCGCGAGGGACAGATTCCGGCGGTCTACTATCTGGAGCTTTCCAGCCACCGGGTGGCGGAGATCATTGCCGAGGAGACCGGCGCGCAGCCGCTGCTTCTGCATTCCTGCCACAATGTGACCCGGACTGAGCTGGATGCGGGCGTCACTTATGCGGATCTGATGCGGGGCAATATCGAGAGTTTGAGAAAAGGACTTGACGAATGAACACACTGATCACGTGCAGGCACGTGGATTTCGGATATGAGAATCACGACGCTGTCGTCGATCTTTCCATGGAAGTCGACGAGGGCGATTATCTTTGCGTTGTGGGGGCCAACGGCTCCGGCAAGAGCACCCTGGTGAAAGGCCTTCTGGGCCTCATTAAACCGCTGAAGGGTGAACTGACGGTGGCGGAGGAACTTCGCCGCACCGGTATCGGCTATCTGCCTCAGCAGACTGCGGCGCAGAGGGATTTCCCGGCCACGGTGCGCGAGGTCGTGCTTTCGGGGACGCTGAGCCGCAGAGCGGCGCAGTCTTCCGGTGGCGCCGGCGCGAAGGAAGGGACGCCGAGCCGCAGAGCGGCGCAGTCTTCCGATGACGCCGGCGTGGAGAAAGGGACGCTGAACCGCGGTGCGGCGCAGGCTTCCGGTGACGCCGGCATGAAGGAAAAGACGCCTGAGACAAGTTTTCAGCGCCGGAGGCCATTTTATAAGATGCCGTTCTATTCGGCGGAGGATAAGCGGCAGGCGGCGGCCTGCATGGAAAAGCTGGGTATTTCCGACCTGAAGAACCATTGCTACCGGGAACTGTCCGGCGGGCAGCAGCAGCGGGTGCTGATTGCGCGGGCGCTGTGCGCTGCCAGCCGGATGCTGATACTGGATGAACCGATTACCGGCCTGGATCCGTCGGCGATCCAGGATTTCTACCGTCTGGTCAGGCGGCTGAACCGGGACGAAGGCGTGACGATTCTGATGGTTACCCATGATGTGGCGGGCGTCATCAGCCAGGCCAACCGGATCCTGCATCTGCAGCAGCGGGTGGTCTTCTTCGGGAAGCCGGAGGATTACCGCCGGACCGCCGCGGGGCGGCGCTATCTGGGAGGTGAGGATCGATGAGCGTGATCGCGGAAATGCTCTCCTACCCGTTTCTGGTGCGGGCCTTTATCGGCGGAATCCTTGTGTCTCTGTGCGCGGCGCTTCTGGGCGTCACGCTTGTGCTGAAACGGTATTCGATGATTGGCGACGGACTGTCCCATGTGTCCTTCGGCGCGATCTCCGTGGCGGTCGCCGCAGGCTGGTCACCGCTGCCGGTATCGATCCCGGTAGTGGTGCTGGCGGCGTTTTTCCTGCTGCGGATCACGGAAAGCGGACACATGCGGAGCGATGCGGCGATTGCAATGATATCGGCCAGCGCATTGTCCGTCGGCATCGTTGTGACATCCCTGACGACAGGGATGACGACGGACGTCAGCAGCTATATGTTCGGCAGCATTCTGGCTATGAGCCGCGGCGATGTGTGGCTTTCGGCGGTTCTGTCGGCGGTGGTGCTGGGGATGTTTGTGATTTGCTATCACCGGATCTTCGCAGTGACATTTGATGAGAGCTTCGCGAAGGCCACCGGTGTCAATGTATCGTTTTATCATACGGTGACTGCGGTGCTCACGGCGGTCACCATTGTGCTGGGAATGCGGATGATGGGGGCCATGCTGATTTCCAGCCTGGTGATTTTCCCGGCGCTGACTTCCATGCGGATGTTCAAAAGCTTCCGCGGGGTGGTGATCTCGTCGGGCGTACTCGCTGTGGTTTGCTTCTGTATCGGAATGACAGGTTCCTATGTGTTCTCCACGCCGGCGGGGGCCAGCGTGGTGCTCGTGAATCTGGCGGCGTTTCTGCTCTTTTGGCTGGCGGAGATGATCCTTCGCAAGCGGATCCGGTGGCAGCCGCTGAAGCCCGGCAGGAAGCGGACGCCTTCTGCGGGCGGCGGTCAGACGCCGAAGAACGCGCGAAAGTGGAAGACGATCCGGCCGGAGGGAGAGCATGCGCCGCGTTCCGCGGGGGGAAGCAAACGGCAGTGACAGGGAGATAACCGGGGTGAAAAACGCGCCGCGTTCCACGGGGGACGAAAGCGGTAGTGACCAGAGAACGGCAGGGGTGAAATGTGCGCCGCGTTTGTGAGGGGATGGAAGCCGTTGCGCGGGGACAGCAGCCGGGAGACGGATCAGCGGCAGTGACCCTGAAACAGATCAGCGGTCAAAAATTTTGGAAAAAGAGATGACGGGAACCATATGACAAAAATATTTCCACATGACAGAGCGAAAAGCCCAAAGAAAAGATACCGGCAGCCGATGTCGCAGACACAGTATATCGCGGTGGGATTTTTCCTGCTGATTGCGGTCGGTACGCTTCTTCTGATGCTTCCCATATCAAGCCGGGACGGACAGTGCGCCGGTTTCTTAAATGCACTGTTTACGTCCACCAGTGCGTCCTGCGTGACGGGGCTGGTGGTGGCGGATACCTGGAGCCAGTGGACGCTGTTCGGCCAGCTGGTGATCCTCTGCCTGATCCAGATCGGCGGTCTCGGCTTCGTGACTGTGGGCGTGCTTCTGTCCATCGTCCTGCGGAGAAAGATCGGCCTCAGACAACGGGGACTTATGCAGGAGAGCAGCAGCGCGCTTCAGATCGGCGGCGTGATAAGGCTTGCCAGAAAGATCATTATCGGCACGGCAATTTTCGAGGGCGCGGGTGCGCTTCTTCTGGCGATCCGTTTCATTCCGGAATACGGATTCTTCCGCGGCTTATACTATGGCATTTTCCATTCGATCTCGGCTTTCTGCAACGCCGGCTTCGATCTGATGGGACATCAGGCGCCGTACAACTCTCTGGTCGCTTATTACGACGACTGGCTGGTGAATCTGGTGATCATGCTGCTGATTGTGATCGGCGGCATCGGTTTTATCGTGTGGGACGATCTGAGCCGCAACCGGCTGCATTTCCGGAAATACCTGCTCCAGACGAAAATTGTGCTGGTGATGACCGCGGTTCTGATCTTCGGCGGCGCGGCGCTGATTCTTCTTTTTGAGAATCATAACCTGTTCACGAATATGAGCTGGGATGCCAGAATCTGGGCTTCGCTGTTTTCTTCGGTGACGGCCAGAACCGCAGGCTTTAATACCATTGATTCGGCGGCTATGACCGACGGCAGCAAACTGGTGATGCTGATTCTGATGTTCATCGGCGGCAGCCCCGGCTCCACGGCCGGCGGTATTAAGACGACGACGATGGTGGTGATGCTTCTGTATGTGCGCGCCAGCATCGGGCGGACCTACAGCACCAATGTATTCGGCCGCAGGATCGAGGAGTCGGCCATCGGACGCGCGTCGGCGATCATTACGATCAATGCGGCGCTGGCGCTGGGTGCGGCGATCCTTATCATGCTGATCCAGCCGTTTGCGATGGGCGATATTCTGTTTGAGACGTTTTCCGCGATCAGTACCGTGGGAATTTCCACGGGAATCACCAGGGATCTGCTGCCGGTGTCGCGGGTAATCATCATTTTCCTGATGTACTGCGGCAGGCTGGGGAGCATGTCGTTCGCGCTGGCGTTCACGCAACAGCGGAAGATGGTGAAGGTGCAGAATCCGGCGGAGCAGATCAGTGTGGGATAATGGAATTGCCGCTGCGGGCGAACTGAGAGAAAGCACCGTCAGGCGGCCGGAAGGGAGAACATATGAAATCAATTCTAATCATCGGAAGCGGTAAATTCGGCAGGCATCTCTGCCGCAATCTGGCGGAGCTTGGCAACCAGATCATGCTGGTGGACCAGGTGGAGGAGAATCTGGAAGAAATGCTGCCCTACGTGGTCAGCGCCAAGATCGGCGACTGTACGAACCCGACGGTTTTAGAGAGCCTGGGCGTGGACAATTTCGATCTTTGCTTCGTCTGCATCAGCTCCAATTTCCAGAGCAGCCTGGAGATCACCAGTCAGTTAAAGGAAATGGGAGCCCGCCATGTGGTCAGTCAGGCCAGCCGTGACATTCAGGCCAAGTTCCTCCTGCGCAACGGCGCAGACGACGTCATTTATCCGGACCGGGACATTGCGGAACGGGAGGCGGTGCGCTACAGCGCCAACCATGTCTACGACTATATCGAGGTGTCGGAGGAGTATTCGATCTACGAGATTCCGCCGCTGCCGGAGTGGGTGGGCAAGAGCCTGCGCGAGGCGGACATCCGCAACCGGTATCAGGTGGTGGTGCTTGGAACGAAGGAGAATGGCGGACGCGCCAGTATCCTGCCGCCGGCGGATTACATTATCCGGTCGGATCAGCACCTGATGGTGATCGCGAGGAAGGATGAGATCGACGATCTGCTCAAGAAGATACAGTGAAATACAAGAAGGGCGTCACAGGCGCGTTTTTTGCATACTGACGTAATACAAGAAGGGCATCACTGGCGTCCTGCCTGCGTGGAAATAAAAATGCCGCATCGCTGCGGCGTGAAAATGACCGCCGGCCGGAGCGTGTTCCCGGGATAATCAGTGTGAGACCGGACACCTCCGACACGGCCGAAGCCGTGCTCCTCCCAGAACCGGCGGACAGGTTTATTATACGCCAGACCGGCACATTTGGCAAGCATAAATCTTCGTTCCCGGCTGCCGCCGTTTTCGGGCCCGGCTGCGGTCATAATCTTCGGCCCGGGTGCAGTCATAAGCTTTGGCCCCTGTTGCTGCCATAGTCTCGGCCCCGGCATCCGTCATTCGGCCCGCCGCTCCATATCTCGGATAGCCAGCGCCACCTGGAAAGGAAGCAGGTCTTCGACGGTCCGAAGCGGCGAATGCAAAAGTTCTTTCATTTTCTGGATCTGATAATTCACCGTATTGCGATGCATATACAGTGCCTCTGCCGTTCCGGCCAGGCTGCGGTCCTCGCGGATGTAGGTCTTCAGAAGATCGATATAAGCGTGGTTCTTCCGGTCGTACCGATCTAGCGGCGCCAGGATTTCGTCGGCGTAGGAGTAGAGGATTTCTTCATCTTTCACCGAGAAGAGAATCTTGTAAATCCCCATGTCCTCGAATCGGACCGCTGGCGTGCCCTGATACATTGCCATACGCATGGCCGTAGCGGCACGGTTGTAGCTTTTGTCAATGTTGGCCAGACCTTCCACCTCGATGCCGACGCCGACGAAGATCTGGCGGGAGGCGGCTGCTTCCGCGTACACATGAAGGATCAGGTCCTTGATCTTCTGGCTCATCTGTTCCGGCGCGTTATTGAGGACCAGAAGCAGATAACTTTCGTAATTCAGGATGCCGATATGCACAGCGGACAGCCCGCCGGCCTGCTTCATACGGCGGATGCGGGTCTCCAGCAGGTATTCGCGGTTCTGATTCCCCTCGACGGCGGCCTGGTTCTGCTGCTTCAGATAAATGCAGAAGACCGTGAAGCGGCCGTCCAGATCGTAGAAGCGGCCGAGGGTGTCGGTGTACTCCGTTACATTTTCCCGCTTCTGGATCGCGTCGCGCATGGCCCTGTCGTGAATCACGCTCTCCTGCTGATCGTCCATGATCTGCACACAGAGACGTTGCAGAAGGTCGGTGATGCGGATTTCCCAGGGCATTGAAAAAATGGGAAAATCGTGCGCGTCGCAGTAGTCGGTGACGTCCTGCGGAAGCGTCATGACGAATTTGCCGGTATTGACGATGAGGCCGGAGACATTGCTCTCGTGCAGACGCCGGACCAGGGCCAGAAGCCAGCCGCTGTCGACGGCGCACTTCATACCGGTGGTCACGACCAGCTCCGCGCCGTGAAAGTAGGGGATAATGAACTCGTCTTCGAGCATATAGACCCAGCTTGCGACATTGCCCAGCCCGTTCTGTCCGGCTGACAGCGACAACCGGAAGGCGGCAGCGTTATCCTGAAAGAGTTTTTTGAGCGTGACAGCCATGGGAAATCCTCCACATCTTTTAAAATATGTACTGATGATACATATTATAGCAGATAAATTTGAATTGCGCCACCATTTACTTCCAGAAAATATGTATTATAATAAAATCATCAGGAACAACAAAGCGCAAGCGTTACTCATACAAATGTCTTTGTGACAAAGACATATGATCAGAAGGAGGAAATGGTTATGTCAGAATTTTTTACGAGCGGCGTTTATTACAATGATTGGCACACATGGCAGACGGACGATGACAGGCAGGGGGTATCTGAATTCGCCAGCGCACAGCGGCTGTACTCCTACTATGTAGAGAAGATTCTGCCGAAGAGGAAGGAACGCGCTTACAGAGGATGACGTCAGGGGGTTGGCGTCAGGAGGATGGTGTCAGTGGGACGATGTCGGTCGGGGTCCATGCGGAAATACCGGGAGCTGTCGTAAACCACGCGGGAAGACGCGGGGTGCGGCGGCTCTTTTTTTGGGTCTGCGGGGCGGCTCTGCTTTTATGTCCGCGGATGTCCAGACGTTTGCGGGGAATGTCCCGGCGTTTGCGGAAGATATGCCGTTGCGGCGCCATCTCCGCGATGTATTTATTAAAAACAATTCGCTAAAAGTTTGACAATCTTTATTGGTTCCCGCTATAATAAATAAAGGAGAATCCGGTGCCGCAGGATTTTCCGCGACAGGAGGGAGACGCATGATGGAACGCAGGGAAATATCGCGAGCGGTCATTGAAAGGCTTCCGCGCTACTACCGCTATCTGGATGAGCTTCTGGAGGAGGGCGTGGAGCGGATTTCGTCGGGGGAACTGAGTCGGCGAATGCAGGTCACGGCCTCTCAGATCCGTCAGGATCTGAATCATTTCGGGGGATTCGGGCAACAGGGCTATGGCTATAACGTGCCGTATCTTTATGATGAGATCGGCAGGATTCTGGGCGTGGACCGCAGACAGAACATGATCATCATCGGTTCTGGCAATCTGGGCCGTGCCATCGCTAATTACGCGAATTTTGAGAGGAGAGGTTTCATTGTACGGGGGATGTTTGACATCCGACCGGAACTGATCGGAGCGACTGTGCGCGGAATAGAGATTCGGGCGATGGATGAACTTGAAGATTTCATCCGTAGTAATGATGTGCAGATCGCGGCGATTACGATGCCGAAGACTCACGCGCCTGAGGTCGCGGAACGGCTGGTCAGGGCAGGCATTAAGGGAATCTGGAACTTTGCCCATACGGATCTGACAGTGCCGTCGGGAGTCGTTGTGGAGAATGTGCATCTGTCCGAGAGTCTGATGCGGCTTTCTTACCGTGTCCGCAGTATGGATGACAGCGAAGAAAGTGACGGGCAGGAGAAGATATGATCGTGGGTGTGGGGACGGATATGGTTGAGATGGAGCGCGTAAGGAAGGCCTGCGGGAAACAGGTTTTCGAAAAGCGCGTTTATACGGAGGAAGAGCGTCGGCAGGCCGGGAGCAATGTATCCCGGTTGGCCGGCGATTTTGCTGTAAAGGAGGCTGTAGCCAAGGCGCTTGGAACCGGATTCCGGGGATTTATGCCGGGGGATATCGAAGTGCTGCGGGATGAACTGGGTAAGCCCTATGTGAAGTTGTACGGCGGCGCGCTGAGACGGGCGGAGGAATTGGGCATCGGGCATGTCCATGTGTCGATCACGAACACGAAGGAATATGCAGTGGCGTTTGCAGTGGCGGAGAAGTAGAAACCGACAAATGAAAGGGGAAGTAGTATGCGGTATTTGGTAACGGGAAACCAGATGAAGGAGATTGATCGGTATACGATTCAGACGGTGGGGATTCCGTCGGCAGTACTGATGGAGCGTGCTGCGCTGGCAGTAGCGGAGACGGTGGAGACGCTGGCGGCATATTCCCTCCATATCTGGGCAGTCTGCGGTACCGGTAATAATGGTGCGGATGGTATTGCAGCAGGCCGCATACTGCATAATAAGGGTTATAAAGTTACGATCATTCTTGCCGGCGACCCGCAGCGAGGCACGGAGGAATTTTACCTCCAGCGTCACATTGCGCAGAATCTGGGAATGCAGGTCGTGGAGTGGAAGGATTTCCTGCCGGGGCGTTGCGACATTCTGATCGACGCGTTGTTTGGCGTGGGATTAAGCCGTCCGGCGGAGGGCGAATACCTGGAAGTGATCCATATGATGGAAAACGCCGGAGCGTCAAAGGTGGTGGCCGTGGATATGCCGTCCGGCATCCATAGCGGCAGCGGGCAGATCATGGGAGCGGCTGTCCGTGCAGATATGACGGTGACATTTGGCTGGCGTAAGCTGGGCAGCGTCCTCTATCCGGGACGGGAATATTGCGGGCAGGTGAAGGTATGCGATATCGGTTTTGCTCCCGATAGCATCCGGCTGGTAAAAGGGGAAGGAACCGTGGCTGTCACGTTCGGTCCGGAGGATCTGGAGCGGCTCCCTGTCCGGCCGGAATACAGCAACAAGGGCACTTTCGGCAAAGTACTGGTAGTGGCCGGCTCTGAGAATATGGGAGGCGCCGCTTACTTAAGCGCTCTGGCGGCCTACCGCATGGGGGCGGGGCTGGTGAAAGTCATGACCGACGAAAGGAACCGGCAGATCATTCAGCAGTTGTTGCCGGAGGCAGTTCTGGCCACTTATCGAGCCGATGAGATGGAGGAAGAGCCGGCAGTCTTTAACCAGAAGGTGGAGGAGGAATGCGCCTGGGCCGATGTGATCGTATTGGGGCCGGGTATCGGTCGGGGGCCGGGTGTTTATGAACTGATGCGCGCGTTCCTGACGAATGCGTATGTACCCATGATTCTGGATGCAGACGGGCTGAATGCGGTGGCTCGTTATTCGGAACTGACCCAGTATTTTACGGAGAATATCATTGTGACGCCTCACATGGGCGAGATGGCGAGACTTACGGATCTGACGATAGAGCAGCTGCAGGAAGATATCGTAGAAGCCGCGGAGGGATTCAGTCTGGAGCATGGAATTACCTGTGTGCTGAAGGACGCCGCTACCGTAGTTACCGGTCGCGACGGACAGGTTTACGTGAACATAAGCGGCAACAGTTGTATGGCGAAAGCCGGTTCCGGTGATGTACTGACCGGCGTGATCGCCGGGCTTCTGGTTCAGGGCTGTGAGCCGTGGGATGCGGCGGCTCTGGGGGTATATCTGCACGGACTCGCGGGTGACAGGATCCGGGCGAGGGATGGAAACCATGGAATGCTGGCACGGGAACTGGCGGATGAAGTAGGAAAGGTCGAAAGACAGTATCGAGATTTCGGGGGAATGATTCATCAGAAGGAGATTCCATTATGAAGCAGTACACAAGGGTCTGCGCACGGATCGACCTGGATGCGGTGATCCATAATATGCAGGCCATGCAGGCTAATTTGGCCGACGGTGTGCAGATGATCGGTGTGGTGAAGACCGACGGTTACGGACACGGAGCCGTGCCGGTGGCGCAGGCTATTGATCCGTATGTGGCGGGTTACGCGGTGGCAACCATTGAGGAAGCCAGAAATCTGCAGCTGCATAGGATTCAGAAGCCGATTCTGATTCTTGGGGTTACACATCCCTGTTACAGCAGGGAACTGGTAGAATTGGGCATTCGTCCGACTGTTTTTACGATGGAGCAGGCCAGAGCGCTGTCGGAGGCAGTGACAGAACTGAACCGGGAGCGTAGAAAGGCAGACGTGTCCGCAGAAGCGGGAGCGGAACGAACTGAAACGATGGAGCCGCTCCGCGCCTGTATCCATTTGGCGGTAGATACCGGCATGAGCCGGATCGGACTGCCATGCGATGAGGACGGCGCTCGTCTGGCGGCCGCTATCGGCCGTTTGCCCGGTATCTATGTAGAAGGTATTTTCACGCATTTTGCCAGGGCTGATGAGACGGACAAATCGTCTGCCGTAAGACAGTGGGAGCGCTACAGGCATTTTGTTGAACTGACGGAGGCGGAGGGGCTTACGGTTCCGTTCCATCATGCGGCCAACAGTGCAGCCATCATTGAACTTGACCGGACTCATTGGGACATGGTGCGTGCCGGAATCTCCATTTACGGTATGTATCCGTCGGACGAGGTGGGACAGGAGAAAGTGAAGCTTGAACCGGCCATGTCGCTGCACAGTTTCGTAACTTATGTAAAGACCATACCGGCGGGGACAGAGGTGAGTTATGGAGGAACTTTCAAGGCAGAACGAACAACTAAGATTGCAACGGTTCCGGTAGGTTACGGAGATGGCTATCCGCGGAATCTGTCAGGAAAGGGCTGTGTCCTGATTCGCGGACACAGGGCCCCGATTCTGGGACGGGTCTGCATGGATCAATTCATGGTGGATGTGACGGATATCCCTGATGTTCGTGTGGATGACCCGGTGACGTTGATCGGCCGTGACGGCGGGGAGCAGATCACGGTGGAGGAACTGGCGCGCACCGGCGGTGGCTTTCATTATGAGATCATCTGCGATATCGGAAAAAGGGTGCCGCGGGTTTATGTGCGGGACGGCCGTGTGGTTGGAACGAAAGATTACTTTACAGATATCTATGAGGATTTTATTTAATGTTGTTTAACGTCGCTCAAGTCCGTTTCATATCATAAATACAGAAGGGCATCTTATTGCGGCGCCGGGCGTCTGTACCGCGCGGCGGAGAACAGAGAAGCAGTTCTTTGTATAGGCTGCGAAAATCTGTAAATACTGGTTATATAGACCATTCCCCGGAGGGGGAGGCATGGCTGGTATGAATGAGATGGACGGAGAGTGAAATACTATGATGATCAGACGCGGCGATATCTATTATGCGGACCTGCGGCCCGTGGTCGGCTCCGAACAGGGCGGCGTACGGCCGGTCCTGATCGTACAGAACGATATAGGTAATAAACACAGCCCTACGGTGATTTGTGCCGCAATTACGTCCAGGATGAATAAGGCGAAGCTGCCGACCCATGTGGAACTGGACACGCGCAGATGCGATATGGTGAAGGACTCGGTGATCCTTCTGGAACAGCTGCGGACCATTGATAAGCAGCGCCTGAGGGAGAAGATCTGCCATATTGACGATGATCTGCAGAAACGCGTGGACTGCGCGCTGAGGGTAAGCCTGGAACTGCTTACATAGTCCGAGGCATATCCGTATCGTGGAGGAGCGATCGTCCGAAACGGGAAGTATTCATGAAAACAGCAGATAAGAGGAGAAAATGTATCATGGGAGAAACAAGAACCTACCGTAACCCTGTCCAGCGGGGCTTTTTTCCGGATCCGTCGGTGATCCGCGTCGGGGACGACTATTACATGGTCAATTCCAGTTTTCAGTATTTCCCGGCTATCCCCATTTCCCATTCCAGGGACATGGTCCACTGGCATATCGTGGGGCACGCGATCACCAATCCGGAGTGGCTGGA
>CANREE010000050.1 GCA_947629545.1 uncultured Lachnospiraceae bacterium
ACTAAAATATAACACAAAAGAGGGATCTCTGCTTTATTAATTATTCAGTTGTAACACATGTATTGTAAACCTACACTCTGTGCTGAAAAGTGCGCCGTCCTCGAGCTTGCAGAACGGCAGCTCATCTGAACCGTCGGCGATAAACGCCAGCTCCGTCTTATCGTCATTGATACGGAACAGGAAATCCTTATGTCCCGCCGATGTCGCGGAGTCCCTCAGTGTAACAACATCCCCGTCCACGTCAAAATAGCCCCTGTAGATCGTACTGCTCAGCGGTCCTTCGCACATTTGAAACGTGTTAAGCGGTTCCAGTGTAATGACGAATTCGCCGCCAAAACCGACTTCTTCCCATACGAACGTAACTGATTCGGATACGTAGCTGTCCTCCGCAGAAAAACCGGTCGGCGTCGTTTCTCTTTCCTGATTGACTGCATTTGCCTGACACGCTGACAACAGCATTGCGCCCCCAAGTAATGCAATAAATATAGATTTCTTCTTCATAACAGCCTCCCACTGAATTTATATAACTCCTCAATCTGTCTGTTCCCTTATAACTGTATATCAAATATATCATACTGATAAATAAACTACAATGTTGCTTATTCTTAATTTTTTCCTACAACTTTATCACCCCCCTATCTTAACAACCCTTTACTAGAAAATTGTCTGTAATACCATACTTAAAGCTCCAAATCTTATACCTGTTCCTTTGAACAGAGCCTCTCCACATTGATTCTTGTCTTATGCTTGCTGATGGAATTGTAATCTACCGTCGTTTTCCCATAAACTTCCAACAGGATTTTATATAGTCCGTCCACCTTTTCATCAACAGTCAGTTGTTCATTTTGATTCAACCACCAAAACAACATAATTTCAACATCCATGTACTTCAATGACGGGGCACGTCCTAACTTATGTGGCCAATACCTGTTCAAATTTGAATGCAGACCATTTACTTTCCCGAGATTGAATTTTCCAACAGTATGTTCTCCAGACTGTATCTGCATGTGTAATAAATTCTCTGAGGCCGCTAATGATGGATACGCATTATGCGAATCTGTTACAAGCGTATTCGCCTGTTCAAACTTACCTCTCAATGATTCCATGTCAGAAATACTCATTCTTCCAACACAAACTGGCTGTACATAAACATCATTAGAACTATCCACAAATGTCAGAAAACATACTTGATCATCACTGATTCCCGGTTTCTTAGCATTGACATCCCCATATAGTAACTCATTCAAATATGCAGGATCGTTCAATTCTAATTGTTCATATATGTTGTCCTGTTCAAGATATTTTATTCTTTCAGCAAGTGTTCTATGATGACGAGGCATTCTTTTCAGTTCATAAATAAAGAATTTTGCGTCCCTCTTACCTTTGAAAGAAGTAGGGAGATAATATTCATCCGCTTCGACTGTACCTTTGAAACCTTTCACTTGATACCCGTACTTCTCTTGAATTGCCATACATAGTTTTATCTTATTAGTCCAACATGTGTTTTTACTGATTCCTGTCATTGCTGAGAGTTTAGGGATACTTAGATTCAGTACAATACCCTTTAAGAGATCTCGCCACTGTTTCTCTGACAACTTACCATACCTAATACCTGTATAGTTGGGTACAGTAAAGGTCTTTTTACAATCTTTACAGATATACCGGGGACTTCCATTTGCTATCTTACCATGTCTAATTATTCTTGTGCTATTACAAAACTTACAATTACTAGGACGTTCTGACTGAATTGTTGGAGCCTTTGTCTTTTCTTCAGCAGTCATATTCAGAAAGTCTAGCATAAACTTCGTTAATGACTGTAATTCCTCTTCGTTGCATGTCTCAAAAATTTTCTTTACACTCTCAAATTTTTCATCCATAGTCAGTCCGTCAAGATCATGACCATAGATTTCCCTTCAGCCGTATTCAAGCCCTTTAATTACTGCAATCTTTTTTGCTTCAAGAGCTTCTTTCAACTTCTCTGTTGCCTTTAACTGTAGTATCTCATAATCATCTATCAGTCCTTTTGCTCTGTCAAACTCTGTTACAATCTGTAACTTTTGAGCCTCTGACTTACTATCAGACTCTACACTTAAATATGCCTGTTCAAGGTTCTTATCAAACTCTGCTTCCTTTGTTATCTCTGACAAGATAATGCTCATTAAAAGTGGTACATTATATATGTCAGCCTTAGAGTTTTGATAAGCACGGTTTATTAGTGTAACCTCTCTTTTGTCAATGATTTCTACCCCTAACTCTGTGGCATATTTTCGTGCATTGAAAGAAAACAGATTGTTTGTAATTACAACAGGATGTGCATTTTTATCATTGTATAAATGCATTCCTGCATAAACCTCTTGTATCGGGCCATTGCCCAGTGTATTATTCCAAAACTTACACTGAATATAAAACTTAAACTCTCTGTTATCTTTAGAGTATGTAGCAATAATGTCTACGCCTCCGTCATTTCCGCCTACACGTGTCGCATTGAAATGAAGTATCTCTAAAAACTTGACAACATACTGTTCAAAATCAATGCCTGTCTCACAATATCTAGGTTCAAATATTACTTTTTTCATAGAGTATGTACTCCTTTGTATATGATAGTCTTTCAAATTTGAAAGCTACCCACCAATACAAAAGAGTATGTCTACTCATTTCGTATATGGATGTCTTATTTTCTGTATAGCTTACTGACTGAAAGGAAAATCTTTATAGTATGTCTTGAAAACAACCTCCTCTCTTAAAAAATGAGACTGTTACAAAGTAGAAAACTACCTTGCAACAGTCAGTTAAAAATTCCAATGTTTAGTCATACGGATTTATAGTCTGTTCTATATAGTCTATTTCTTCTTGTGAAAGATTGTACTTTTTATAAAGCTGCTTATCAATGTCAGCTACAGTCTGAGCCCAGTCAATATCAGAGTTAGATGAAAAGTCTTGATCGGGTACTAATGAGAAACGATAGGGAGCGAATGTTTCCCTAGAAGTTATCATCATTTTTACCAACATTCTGAAAAATTTTGTCTTTGCATACTGACTGGCTGCAATAGCCTTATTAGGATCAGTACTGTAATAAATCATTCCGTAACTATTTGTATGTGCTGAATGTTTATTTATAAGCCTAATATTAGTTAATACCATTTTACTATCATTTAACACGCCAGCCCCTAATACTTTATATGTGTCTATCAATTCCCGTTTGCTAGGAATATCCTCTAATCTTGTAAATCTGGCATACGGCTTTTTATTATCACCCATATATACTAGTGTTATATTGTACTCTGTCGATTGCTCACTTCTGTCATTTATATGATATCCTGTTGCTGCTATATTACCATTACTTCTAATTCCAAAAGCATTTACTGAACCCACCCTAACATTAAAAGGATTTCTTTGGGCATGCAACTTCACCTTATTGTATATATTTATTTCTTCCTGGCTGTTAAATATTACAATACAAGCCTGCAAGTTATCATTGTACTTATTTACAATTTCACCTTTTACTATTTCTTCATAAACAGTCTTAACATTCCTTTTGCTTGTATCTATATTAAATATAGCTACTGAAACGCCCAGTCCGCTAAACACATCGCCTACCATTGAATAGTTTTTAAGCTGTGTTATTCCCGCTTGTGTCATTCTATTTCGTGTATCTTTCATTATTTCAGATTTTAGAAAGTTATTCCGAGTTATCATACAAACTTTTGGTGCTAAATCTAAACCTGCTTCTATAAAATAAGGGTATATACTTTGATTCCCATTTTGGTACGGTGGGTTTCCTATTACTACGTCAAATGTCATATCCTTTTCAAATGCTCCTTCTATTATTCTCTTAATGTCTTTTCCTTTACTGCTAGATACTCTTGCTATGTAATTATCTGCATAAACTATGTTACCTCTATATACTGCCGTATCATATAACATAGCCCTTGATAGTGCAGCCGCCGTCGGGGACGTTGCTAAACCAAATAATTGATTATGAAGTATATGTTCTCTACGCTCTTTTTCATTCATATATGATAATAGAGGACTATTAAAAAGCCTGTTGTATATTTCTTTTAAGAACCTACCACTTTTAACAGCAGGATCTAAAAAAGTAGTATCCGGATTAAATACTTCTTGAGGCAATAAATCTACCATGTCTGATACTATATTCTGAGGTGTCAAAATCTCTGAATCTGAGTATCTCGTTATATCCACGTTGCCTAGAGATTTTAGTATGTTGAAAATATCTGGCATTAGAATACCCCCAAATCTTTACTTATATAAAAATCATACTCTCACTATAATTAAGATTCAAAATTAGTATGGGAAATAATAAGAAAAGGGTGTTGATGAACACCCTAATGATTGTAGCAATAAAATGATAGAATATACAGAAATAGTGTATAAATATAAAACACACTTTTTCTGGAAAAGGGACTCAAATAATCTCTTACACTAACCAGTATTTTATCCAGCGTTTCGCCTTTTTCTCCATCCAACTCATCGCATTTATTAACAACGAAAATAAACCGGTCTCTCGACTGTTTGCCGGCTCGCTTCATTTCGCTGGAGATATCTCTCAATAATTCATCGTCGTTTTTAGTCTCCAGTTGCGTTAAGTTCATAATATAAAGAACAACTGCATTTGTCTCCTTTATGATTTTCTGTGTTAATTTTCCATGCTCAATATTACCTGCAAAATTCGGTCCCGGCGTGTCTCTCAGACAAAGATTTATCTTTTTATTCGGTATGGAAGGAATATTACCCTCTATATCGATATAAGTAACCCGTTCATCCGAATTATATTTGCGCATTTCGTCCAAAGTAACTACAGCGCGCGGATAAATTACCGTATTGCGGTCTTCCGCATAACATTCTGCCTCAAATTCCTCCATATTATCACAATCCCGGATTTGGGCTATCGTTGCTGTACAAGCTTGATTCTGTGACGGCAACAACTCTGTATGCAGTAAAGAATTAATTAAGGTGGACTTACCGCTGCTCATAGTGGCAATTACATTAACCTCAAAGATACCATTCTTAACTTCCTCATAAGCGGTATATATATCTTTTCCACTCTGGCTTTTTCCACTAAACTCGGGGAGATTCTTCTCCTTGATCTCATCAAACAACTGATCCAGCTCACTTATGACATCAGCGTCGTCGGCCGTCTCATCAAACGCCAGAGAAAATTTCACATTTCCGTTATAAAGATCTGCCACATATTTCAGATCTTCAAAATCAATTCTTCGTCCTCTGAATTGAATTTCGACAACATCATCATCACAAGAGGCAGCGATCTCTTCAAGAAGCCCCTTCCAGTTGACCGATTCTCCCAGAATGATCTGCAGTCTTTCGCCGGCTTTTGCTCCAATTTTACTATTTGAGCTTAAAACTTTTCCATTTTTCCTGAAAATGCATTTTACCAGATATGGATTATATTCGATTGAAAACTTCGTCATTTTGCTTTTCCTCCACTGTCTATTTTATCAAATGACTTATTTTCCGCTGCTCAAAATCTGTTCCTTCTGAACCATATCTTCCAGTAATTTAATACCGGTGTTTTCTACAGCAAGGATCAAATCTGCCGTTTTGTACTGACTGCCTTTCAGCGTCACCATTTCAAACGGATTCGACAGTTCATCGGTCATTGCATATGATTTCATATTATATCCTTTTGGACCGAACAATTCATAACAGTCCTGAAATACTGCGTACTCTTTTCTCGTGAGGCTTTCCTGATTTAATACTTTTTTAAAAACACTGGCCGCTAATGCGGAAACAGGAATGATACTGGGATTCTCGAATCCAATATCGACAAGATAACCCCTTGCGTCTAAAACGATCTTCTCTATCGACTCGCGTTCAACATCTATTTGATCAATTTTGTTAATAACAAACAAGATCTTTACCCGCTTCTTCTTTCGCAGATAAATATCAAGCACATTTAACAGGTATTGATCATCACAAATCCCCAACTGCGTCGCATTCAGCACATACAATATCAGACCTCCCCGGATCTTATTCAAAACCCCCTTCATAATCCTTTCATGCGAAACATCCATTGAATTATTAGGCCCCGGCGTATCTACAATAAGCAGGGCCCTGTCGGTATTAAGCACACCTTTTACATGTCCTTTTATAAAAATCTGAGATACTGCGTTATCTTCATTTGCCTTTTCCAGTTCTTCCTCAATCGTTTCATCTTTTACAATTGTGTTTCCGTTCTTATATGTAATATACAATCGCGGATCACTTTCCTGGTCTTCATCTAAAATAGAATAAACCTTTGCCGTACAAGCCATATTTTTGCTCGGCAAAATCTGCTTTCCCAGCAAAGCATTAATCAATGTACTTTTTCCGCTTGACATCGTAGCGATGACTACCATAGGAAAAACTTTACTCTCATCTATCTCGATATGTCCATTAAAAAAATTTTTAGAAATAAGGGAATCTGTCTTACCTTTTTGCCTCTTATCATCATTTCTTTTTTCTGCTGTCTTCAAAGTTATTTACCTCCATTCAATATTCGCTTTTCGTCTGATTTTACGCCTCTTCCACCGCGTCCCCCTGCCCTCTGAGCCACATATTCAATCCTTTCTCTCCAAACACCTCCGCTGTCACCAGATAGCTCCCATCTTCCTGCCGCGCGGCCTGAGCGGTGGGAAGACGGTCCAGCACAGCGTTAATATCGCTTCCCCGGTAGATAAAGCTGGTACGGTGGAGTTTCCCTGAATACATAAACGGAATCCGTTTGCGAAACTCTCCTTCCTCGAAACGATCCCGGTAAGGGACGCGGAAGGTTTCTTCCAGAAGCTTATAATCGCGGATCCGGTCGATGCGGTATACCGTGGGGTATCCGGCGTATTTGCGGTCACGTTCCCCTATGTAGGCCAGAAGATAAAAATAATATTCGGAATTCATAATGCCGACCGGCTTAATTACCGCTTTTGTAACTTCCCCGTTCGTCTTCCGGTAAGTCATCTCGACCAGCCGATGGGCGTGGACGGCGCCGGCCAGTTCCCACACCCTGTCGATCAGTTCATGGCCATGCCGGGGCTCCACATAATGGAACAGTTCGTTCCCCAGAAGTTCGGACATCTTCCTGCGTTCTGAGATCGGAAGTCCCGTTTCGATCAGCTTCTGCACAATACATTCCATCTCATCCTTGCGAAGGGACCGGCTCTCCAGAAGGATCTTGGCGGCTGTAAACAGTTCGGCGTTGGTAAGCGTTGTTGTCCGGGCGCTGACGAGACGGAAGCCCTTTGCGGAATAATCATAAATTACGTCTGTGACCCCTTCTCCCCGGGCCGTCCGGTCTGAGAGAAATTCCCGGATGGAATCGATATCGCGCTGGACCGAACGGGGGCTCACACTATATTCTTCCGCAAGCTCCTGCTTGCGGACCACCTCTCCATTCATCAGACGGGTATATATCTCCAAAACTCTGTCGTGCTTACGCGTGGGCTCTTTCTCCTTCAAACTGTACTCCTCCTCCCGGCAGTGATTATTTATTATTATACAGTCTGAAGATGTCACCAGATGTCATTTTCAAAGAATCCTGCAATATTTTGTCTATCTGTTTATAGTTATACCATGCCCTCCGGACATGCTCCCTCCGGGGGATGCGCACGGTTCGCTTCGGTGTTTTGTCCTCACTTCGTTCGGACACCGAACCGGCGCAGGTATAATCTCTGTCGAGATTATACCATCTCCGTCCGTTCCGCACAAGTGATATGCGGACGAAAATCACGACTGCAATTTCGCGGGTGAAATTCCCTCCCGGATATTTTTCAAAAGATTCCGCCGCCGTGTATAAATTGCCCGTAAGCGGACATACTGTGATTAGTACGAAAGAGAAGATTAATACTTATCCTCCCCTTTTTAGCCGGTTCCGTTACGAATACGTAGCGGAGCCGGTATTTTTGTTTTACTTATCTTCTTCCTGCAGGACGGCGCGGCGATGCAGTCGTTTGGAATCGCGAGTATCTAATGTGTACATTATACAATTTATAAATGAGATATGCAAGAAAAAGTTATTTAATATAATAGTATCAGGGGGTGTGTCTCGTTATGGTAAGACTAAGGATCTTAGAAATCCTGAAAGAACAGAGCCATACAAAATACTGGCTGTTTAAGCAGATGGATATGAGCTACCAGAATTTTAACAGGATCGTGAATAACGAGACTTCTTCCATCCGTTTTGAAAATCTGGCCAAACTCAGCAGGCTGCTGAACGTCCCGGTCGGCGAGTTATTTGAAGAAGACAGCGATTCGGATTCCGGCTAAGCATTACCCTGCGTTTTCTTCCGGCTGCCGCAATGCCGCAGGCAGCTGAACAAAGCTTTGCCGCTGCCTGCGGCTGCATTTTCTGCAGGAAATTATTGTTTATTTTCCCATCAGCATCTGAATCAGGGCAATCGGGATCAGTATCCAGCCCAGAAAAATCGCCACGACCATTTTCTGAACAAAGAACTTGCCGCCGTCGGATACCAGGTATATACGTTTGGAATACCAGACCTTATTGGCGGCCCAGTAGCCCAAAATGATATACACAACCAATATAATACTTTCCATTATCCTTCCTCCTTTCTGCCTGCACTTTTCAATACCTGATTCCATTATAGAATCCGACGATGTCAGCTCGTGTCTTTTTCACAAATTTCCTGTAAAAAAAGAAAAAAAGCGAACAGAGCGCCGCTGACGCCCTGCCCGCATAGAAATATGCATGATCGGAAGATTATTTACACACCGCTCAGGATACCGGTATGACCATATCACACCGCTCCCGTATGCCTGTTCTCTCAAAATAAACGTTTTCCAGCGGAATCCATTCGTTAAAGAACCGCTGCGCCTTCTCCTCTGTGTTACGGCGCAGGATCCGCTCCCGCTGAAGCTTCGGCGTTATATCCAGAAAGACGGAAAAGTCATAATATGCCGCCAGTTCGGGATGCATCGAATACGCGCCTTCCACGATCACAAGCCTTGCAGGAACGATCTGCTCCGCTTCGGCCAGCGACATGGAAGAACAGTCAAACTTCCGATAACTGACCGTTTCGCCTCTGGAAAGCGGCTTCAGCACTTCCTCCAGAAAGCGCTCCCAGTCAACATTTCCTCCCACCTCAGCGTAGCGTCCGGCCGTCCGCTGCTCCGGCCGGAGAAAGAAATCGTCCATATGAAATACCGTGCAGCCGAAGCGTTCCTTAAGCAGTCCGCCCAGCGTCGTCTTGCCGCTTGCGCTGCCGCCTTCTATGGCGGCAATGACCCTTCCTTTCGCAAGCCGTTTATCAAGCTCGTCAAACAGCGGCTGATACCGTGCCGCACCGGCAGGAAGTTCCTGATTCCGGCATTCCTGTTCCATCACTCTCACCTTTCGTCTCTCAGATTGATCACCTTCGGATTATCCAGAAGCATCACAAGGATCGGGATCAGCACAATCTGGACAATGATGCCGGGAACCGCATTAAGCACCGCGCCGGAAAGAAATGCAGCAAAGGTGAAACCGGTGCCTTTGATGCCGGTGCAGATAAGCATCGCCGCGCCCCAGACCAGTCTTCCGGCGATCATGGCCGCAAGCAGAGAAACATATATGTACGGCTTCTTTCTGGGAAGCGCCCGGTGCATCAGCCCGGCAACCGCGCCGTAAGTGGCAAGCTCAAACGTCATGCAGACCGCCTGCGGGAACAGCGGCGGCATGCCGAGCGTAAAAGAGCGGAACAGCGGCGCGATCAGGCCGACGGCCAGTCCCCACTGCCAGCCGCAGATAAAACCGCAGAGCAGCACGGGAATATGCATCGGGCACAGCATTGAGCCGATCTCCTTGATCTGGCCGGTCAGAAACGGCATCACATAGGCAAGCGCCAGGAAAAAGGCGGCGAGAACCATTCTCAGTATTCCATTGTGTTTTTTCATCGTAAAATTCCTTCCTGAATGCAATAAAAGTACCACTACCTCTTCTGAGATAATGATACCTTCAAAGCATCGTTTATACTTATTATCTTTCTATAAATACTGGAAACTTCTGCTTCCGGGCTGTTCTTCTGAACAGCATAATAATCCTAGCATAAATTCCGCCGGCAGTCAAGCAATCTGCGCTCTGATTTTACATCTATGATACGTCTTGATTTTACGGCTGCGCCATGTCTTATATCTGGTTTATTTCTTTGTCTGAGTCTCTCTGCTTAGGCCTTCATCAAAATATGTTCCACCTTCGCGACGGCGTCAGCGATCAACGTGCCTGCATTCAGGTTCGGCACGCCTGCGACCAGATTATCGCACCGATTAAGCGGTATCAGGATTCGGACGGCGTCCGCCCGGGCGACGGCGAGAGCCATCTTTTCCGTCACCTCGCCGAGAAGCGAATCCGCGATGACGATGCCGATCGGGCCGATGATAATATCGGTGTTGCGGCAGGCTACCACAACCGGATTCTCGCCTGTCGCGACGTTCTTCGCCCCCGCTTTCAGCATCGCAGCGGACGCGGCGGCATTGGTCCCGATCGCGGTCAGTTCCGTATCGGGGAATCTCGTTGTAATTTCTTTCACGAGCTGGGCGCCGAGTCTTCCGCCCTGCCCGTCGATGATCGTGATATTCATAGCTGACCTCCGGTTCGTTCTCATCCATCGTTCATTCGTTTTCGTCATACTGGATTTTGGATGCAAAATCAATCAGTTGGACGAAGAAGTATTCGACAGCGACACCGCTATCTCGCAATGTTCCGTATGCGGGAAGAGATCATACGGCCACGCCTCTCCCGCCCGGTAGCCGAACTGCTTAAAGACCTTCAGATCTCTCGCCAACGTCTCCGGGTTGCAGGAAATGTACACCACGCGGGACGGTTTCAGCGCCGCCGCGGCGCGGATGAATTCCTCCGTGCTGCCGCTTCTGGGCGGATCCATGAAGATCACGTCCGCGCGCCCGCCCTGGGCCGCCATGCCAGTCATAAACGCAGTCGCGTCATTCCGATAGAACTGAATGTTCTCCGTCCGGTTGCGCTTCGCGTTGGCAACAGCGTCGCGGACCGCTTCCGGATTCATCTCCACGCCGATCACCCGGCCTTCGCGCAGGCGCCGGGCAGCAATGATGCCGATGGTGCCGGTACCGCAGTAGGCGTCGATTACAGTCTCGCTGCCGCCAAGGCCCGCCAGTTCCATCGCCTTCGCGTACAGCTTCTCCGTCTGCACCGGATTCACCTGATAGAAGGATTTGCCGGAAATCCGGAACCGACAGCCGCACAGCTCATCCTCGATATAGCCTTTGCCGTAAAGCACACGCTCCCGGTCGCCCAATACCATGCTGGTCGCGCGGTCATTCTGGTTCTGTATGATCGTCGTGATCTCCGGATGGCGGTCCCGCAGCGCCTTTACAAAATTGTTGCGGGAGGGAAATACCGGCGAAGCCGTCACAAGCACCACCATGATCTCCCCGGTGGCGAAGCCGCGCTTGACAAGTACATGACGCAGAAGGCCGAGGCCGGTATCCTCGTCATATGCCCTGATCTTAAAGGATTTCGCCAGTTCCCGCACGGTTCCGATGATCTCGTCCGCCTTTTCATCCTCAATCATGCAGGACCTGACCGGCACGATCCGGTGGCTCCCCTCCTGATAGACGCCGGAAATGATCTCGCCTTTGCGGAAACCGAACACAGCATGCACCTTGTTCCGGTAATGGAAAGGATTCTCCATCCCGGTGATGGGCTGCACCCGGCAGACACTGCCCAACAGCCGTCCGGCATTGTGCTGCTTGCGTTTCAGCTGTTCCTCGTAAGGCACGTCCAGCATCTGGCAGCCGCCGCATTTGCCGAAGGCGGGACAGATGGCTTTCTGTCCGGCAGTCTCATGCTTTTCCATTTTCCCTTGCGCCGATCCCTTATCCGTCTTTCTTTTATTCCTGCTATCCATGATGAGCCCCGTAATTAATCTGTATTTCTTTCAGACATACCGTCTGCCGTCAAACCGACAAACACCATCAGCACCCATAAGAATTTTTGAATATCACCATTGCACTTTTCGCTCTGTTTTGTATAATAATCTCGTGCGCCGTCATTGCCTTATTACCAGGCGGCTTCCGATAACAAATCCATTTCAGACAAGGAGAAACCAATGGAAGAATTCTACATAGATCCGACTCTTTATACCGGCCGTCCCGCGGACGTATCCGGCCGCCTTCCCCGCGAGGTCCGTACCTACGACCTTCTGGACCGGCTGGACATTCCTTACGTGCGGCTGGACCACACAGCAACCTACACCATCGACGCCTGCCACGATATCGACAAACGGCTGGGCATCGAGATCTGCAAGAATCTTTTCCTCTGCAACGCCCAGAAGACCAGTTTCTACCTTCTGATGATGCCGGGCGGGAAGAAATTCCGCACCGCCGTTCTCTCCAAAGAAATCGGCAGCGCCCGTCTGTCCTTCGCATCCGCCGAATACATGGAAGAATTTCTGGATATCACGCCCGGCTCCGTAAGCATTCTTGGACTGATGAACGACCATGACCGCCGGGTGCGGCTTCTGATCGACGAGGATGTGATCAGCGGTCACGAATACATTGGCTGCCATCCCTGCGTCAATACCTCCAGCCTGCGGATCAGGACCACGGATATCCTGGAGAAATTCCTGCCGTATGTGGAGCATCCGTATACGGTGGTGAAGCTGTAACCCTGCCGGTTCGATCAGGCTGCATCTCAGACTTCCCTCGTCGCTTCCTTAAGCCAGACTTTCTCTTCCTCATCCAGATACGGCGCGATCTTCTCATATACCTGCTTATGGTATTCATTTAAATATTCAATGTCCCGCTTCTCCATCAGCGACACATCCAGCGCGTCCAGATCGATCGGAACATAGGTCAGGTACTCAAATTCCATAAACTGACCATACTCGTTCTTCTCCGCCTTTTTGCAAACCAGAAGATTCTCCGTGCGGACGCCGTGGCTTTCCTCGATATAGACGCCGGGCTCGTCGGAACAGACCATGCCTTCCTCGAAGGCAGCCCATTCCGTCCTCTCCGGAACTGCCTTCCAGCGGAAGCCCACCGGCGCCTCGTGGACATTCAGCAGATATCCGACGCCGTGCCCGGTTCCGTGGTTGAAATTCAGCCCCCGGCTCCAGAACGGCTCCCTGGCCACATAATCTAACGTCATGCCGCTGCTGCCGTAGAGGAATTTCACATGGCCCAGACGCAGCATGCTCATGGCGACCAGCGTGAAATGCTCCCGCTCCTCGGCGGTAAGCGGTCCCATGGCGATGGTTCTGGTGATATCCGTGGTTCCCTCGTAATACTGACCGCCGGAATCCACCAGATACAGTCCCCTCGGCTCAATGACCGTGTCCGTTTCCGGCGTGGCTGAATAATGGCACATAGCCGCATTGGGACCATAGGCGGAGATCGTGTCAAAACTCAGGCCCAGATTACCGTCCTGCTGCCTGCGCAGTTCCTCCAGATAGTCGGAGACGCTGATCTCGGTCATCGGGATCTTCCCGATATTCTTCTTCATCCAGTAGATGAATTTCGTCACCGCCACGCCGTCTTTGATATGAGCCCGGCGCATATTCTCTACCTCGGTCGGATTCTTCACCGCCTTGGCCAGAGTGGTCGGATTGGTCTTATCAATGGTCTTATTGCTGCTGTCCAGATTGCCGACCAGCGCGTAATTGGTTCTTGCCAGCTGCATCAGAACGCTCTCGTTCCGTAATGTCTTCACAAACTCGTAGATATCATTATAGGGCTTTACGGTCACGCCGATTCCCTGAAGATAGTCCCGCACCTCTCCGCTTAACGTCTTCTCGTTAAGGAACAGATACAGATCATTCTCTGTCACGACAGCGTAGGACAGCACCACCGGATTGCAGGGTACGTCGTTGCCGCGGATATTGAGGAGCCAGACGATATCATCCATACTGGTCAGGATATGGACCGTGGCCTTCTGTTCTTTCATCCTGCCCCGCAGTTCGGCGATCTTCTGAGCGGCAGACTTGCCGGTATATTTCTCATCCAGAATCCACACCGGTTCGGCGGAAAGCGCGGGACGGTCCGTCCAGATCTCTCCCACCAGATCCAGTTCATAGGAAAATGTGATCTTCTTCTCTTCCAGTTTCCCGGCCAGTTTCTTTCCCTCCTGACTGCTGACCACCCGGCCGTCAAAACCCAGAACGCCGCCCTCAGGCAGAACATCCGCCAGATAGTCCCCGATCTCCGGCACGCCTTCCTCCCCCATCTTCATCAGGGTGAAGCCGCTGCCCGCAAGCTCTTTCGCAGCCTGAACAAAATACCTCCCGTCGGTCCACAGACAGGCTTCCTTTGCCGTCACCACGGCGGTTCCGGCGGACCCGGTAAATCCCGTCAGGAAACGGCGGCATTTGAAATAACCGTCCACATACTCAGACAGATGAAAGTCCGACGTGGGCACCAGATACGCGTCTATACCGCGCTGTTCCATCCGTTTACGAAGTTCCTGAAGTTTCTCATTCATATTATCACTCTCCTTTTTCTATCGTGTTACCAAAGCCGGCGGCTGCTTATGATTCTGCGCCTGCGCCTTCCGGCGACATCAGGGATTCCGCATAGGCCCAGATCTCCTCACGTCCCTGCTTGCTCAAAGCAGAAAACGGAAGCAGCACGTCTTCTTTCTGCATTCCCAGGCTATCACGAATCCGTTTCAGCTGCCCGGCTGTCTGGCTGCGGTTGATCTTATCCAGCTTGGTAGCAATGACCACCGGCCGAAAGCCGTTATAAACGATCCAGTCATACATTGCCTTATCGTTGGCCGACGGTTCGTGACGGATGTCCACCAGAAGGAAAACACATCGGAGCGAGGCGGAACGGTGCAGATAATCCTCGATCATTTTTCCCCAGGTTTCCTTGACGGTCACGGCAATCTTCGTGTACCCGTATCCGGGAAGATCTACATAGTAAAACGCATCGTTGACATGGTAAAAATTTACAGTCTGGGTCTTGCCGGGCTGGGATGAGGTCCGCGCAAGGGACTTACGATTCATCAGCGCGTTGATCAGCGAAGACTTGCCCACATTAGACTTGCCGGCAAAAGCAAACTCCGGCTGGACATGGAGCGGGAAACGGCTGGTTACGCCACAGACGGTTTCCAGTTCAGCTTTTCTGATTATCATAACATTTGGTTCCTTTCCTGTTCTGTCAGGCCGCGGCGTGACACACGCGGCCTGTAACCCGGCGGTTTCAGTCATCCCGGGCAAACGCTTCCGCAATAACTTCCTCCATATCCTTCACGTAAATAATCACAAGTCCCCGC
Source organism: uncultured Lachnospiraceae bacterium (assembly GCA_947629545.1). GTDB lineage: Bacteria > Bacillota > Clostridia > Lachnospirales > Lachnospiraceae > UBA3402. The sequence continues at coordinate 15,251 of CANREE010000050.1, forward strand.
GTGATTTCCCTGGACAGTTCCGCAATATCCGGCCGGTTTTTGTCCGGCACCAGTACGCGGCGGATGTGGGCCATCTTGGCGGCCAGAATCTTCTCCTTCAGGCCGCCGATCGGCAGAACGCGCCCGCGCAGCGTGATTTCTCCGGTCATTGCCAGTTTACAGTCTACAGGGCGTCCGGTTACGGCGGACAGCATCGCAGTCGCCATCGTGATACCGGCGGACGGTCCATCCTTTGGCACCGCTCCTTCCGGGATATGGATATGTAAATTATGCTTCTCAAAATACTCGTCGTCCACGCCATAACGGGGACAGACAGAGCGGACATACGTCATCGCGATCTGGGCCGACTCTTTCATCACATCGCCCATCTGTCCGGTCATCTTCAGTTCCCCTTTACCGGGCATCGTGTTAACTTCGATCTGAAGCGTATCGCCGCCCACGCTGGTCCAGGCCAGACCGCGGACGATACCGACCTGATCTTCCTCATTGGCATCCTCAAAGGAGACGCGCTCCTTGCCAAGATATTTCTCCAGATTGGACTCCGTAACCCGGATCCTGTACGGCGCTCCCGGAAGGCCTGCCGCAGTATCTTCTCCATCGGTACCGCGGTCCCTGCTTCTCAGATATTCCCTCGCTGCTTTACGGCAGATATCTCCGATACGCCGCTCAAGGTTTCGGACCCCGGCCTCCCGCGTATAATTGTGAATGATCCTTTTTAACGCCCCGTCGCTGATGGTCAGCTGCTCTTCGGTCAGACCGTTGCGATCCAGCTGTTTCCCGATCAGATAGTCGCGGCCAATATGAAATTTCTCATTTTCAGTATAACTGCTGACCTCGATGATCTCCATACGGTCCAAAAGCGGCCGGGGAATCGTCTGGGTCGTATTGGCAGTAGCAATAAAAAGCACCTGCGACAGATCAATGGGCGTCTCCACGTAATGATCACGGAAACGCACGTTCTGCTCGCCGTCCAATACTTCCAGCAGAGCCGAAGAAGTATCCCCCTTGTAATCGCTCCCCACCTTGTCAATCTCATCCAAAAGCATCAGCGGATTGCAGACACCGGCCTGTCTGAGACCCTCCACCAGCCGGCCGGGCATGGCGCCCACATAAGTCTTCCGATGGCCCCGAATCTCTGCTTCGTCCCGGACGCCGCCCAGGCTGATACGGACATATTTCTTATTCAATGCCCTGGCGACTGAGCGGGCCACAGAGGTCTTGCCGGTCCCGGGCGGGCCCACCAGACACAGGATTGGACCGTTCCCCTTCTTCGTCAATGTGCGTACCGCCAGATATTCCAGCACGCGCTCTTTCACCTTCTCCAGGCCATAATGATCTTCATTCAGGATCTTCTCCGCATGGATAATATCATTATTGTCGCGGGAAGCCTTTTTCCAGGGAAGCTCTAAAAGCGTTTCGATATACATCCGCAGCACATTCGCTTCCTGACTGGACGCCGGCATTGTCTCAAACCGTGAGATTTCCTTTTCCAGCTTTTCCTTTGTCTCCTTATCGGCCTTCAGTTCTCCCAGCTGCCTCCTGTATTCACCGGCTTCTGTAGACGGATTATCTTCTCCCAGTTCCTCGCGGATCAGCCGCATCTGCTCCCGCAGGATATAATCCCTCTGATTCTTGTTGATGGCATTTTTCACTTTTTCCTGAAAGTCCTGTTTGACACGGGCCACCTCGATCTCTGTCATCAGGTGACGCGCCAGCACTTCATAACGGCTGCCCGGAAAAATCGCCTCCAGATATTCCTGCCGCACGGTATATTCCCACGGCACCTGGACAGCGATCTGCAGCATCAGTTCATCCAGATCCTGAATCAGCTGCAGATTCGGAACCACATCACGGCCAAAACGCGGATTCTCCTGACCGTACTCCCCAACCTTTTCCTTCAAAATCCGCGCCATGGCCTCCCGTGAAACAAAATCCGCATCTGCCCCTTTCACATAAGGCAGCGCAGCAATCTCTCCAACCAGCATCGGATCCGTTTCGTTCAGGCATAGCAGCTCCGCCATATGGACGCCTTCCACCATGACGCGCACAATATTGCCCGGCATCTTTACCATCTGCTTTACCTCGGAGACCGTCCCGATATGAAACAGATCTGCCTGTTCCGGATCAGCCACATCCGGGGACCGCTGGGTCAGGAGGAAAATCTTCTGGTCTGTAACCATGGCCTTCTCCACGGCCGCGACCGACTTCCTGCGGCTGATATCAAAATGCACCATCATCGTCGGCAAAACGGTAAGCCCCCGCAGTGCGATGACCGGCATTGTCATGATCGTATCTTCCATTCTCCATCCTCCCGTGCCAAACATCTGTAGAAACGCTTTCCGGCACGTATGTTTTATCCTGTGAAAATGATCTTTCGCAAAATAAAGAAAAGGGAAGCTGCCAGTCTTAGTCCCGTTCGCCGTACTTTCAGCTATGCTGCCGATAAACGGAAATATTTACGAACAGGAGAAGGATCCGCAGCTCCCTTCCATGATTATTCTATCCTAGGCGATCTCACCCGGCTTATCCTTCTTGAACTTTCTGGCAAACGGCATCTTGGGTACTTCCGTATCCCTGCGCACAATATCCGCCCCGCCGCTTCCGTCGATTACTTCCTTCGTGATCGTACAGATACCTACGGTTCCGTCCGACGGGATCTCGTACATCAGATCCATCATCGCCTTTTCCATGATCGAGCGAAGACCCCTGGCGCCGGTCTTATGCTCCATCGCCTGACGGGCCACCTCCAAAAGCGCCTCATCCGTAAATTCCAGTTTCACATCATCCAGTTCAAACAGCTTCTGGTATTGCTTCACCAGCGCATCCTTCGGCTCCTTCAGGATCCGCAGAAGCGCATCCTCCGTCAGAAGTTCCAGCGCAACCGTGATCGGCATACGGCCGATAAATTCCGGAATCAGGCCGTATTTGACCAGATCCACCGCCTGCACCTGCTTAAGGAGCTTATCAATGTCAGAATTGTGCCGGTCTACGATCTCTGAATTAAAACCGATGGACCCGGTGTTTAAGCGGTTCTCAACGATCTTCTCCAGGCCGTCAAAAGCGCCGCCGCAGATAAACAGGATATTCGTCGTGTCAATCTGCAGCACCTCCTGATGGGGATGCTTGCGGCCTCCCTGAGGCGGGACATTGGCCACCGTACCTTCGAGAATCTTCAGGAGCGCCTGCTGGACGCCTTCACCGGAGACGTCACGGGTAATCGATACATTTTCGGACTTCTTCCCGATCTTGTCGATCTCATCCACATAAACGATGCCGTATTCCGCACGGTGGATATCATAGTCTGCAGCCTGTATCAGCTTCAGGAGGATATTTTCCACATCCTCACCTACATAACCGGCCTCGGTAAGCGCCGTAGCATCCGCAATAGCGAAGGGAACATTCAGAATCTTCGCCAGCGTCTGGGCCAGATAAGTCTTGCCGCTTCCGGTGGGACCAAGCATCAGGATGTTGCTCTTCTGTACGTTCACATCCGTATTCTTCATGGACGTGACTCTCTTGTAATGATTGTATACCGCTACGGAGAGAACCTTCTTGGCATCATCCTGCCCGATCACATACTCATCCAGAAACGCCTTGATCTCTTTCGGTTTCAGCAGATTGATGTCATTCAGGCCGGGACTGCTGTGATCCTGGTCTTCCAGTTCCTCATCAAGAATCTCAGCGCACAGATCGATACATTCGTCACAGATATACACGTTATTCGAACCTGCGATCAGCTTGCGCACCTGATCCTGCGACTTTCCGCAGAACGAGCAGCGGATCTTATCGTCCATTCTGCCTGGCATACGATCACCTCACTTTCTTCATACATTGTCTTCGCTGTACCCCCATACAGCTCACCTCCGGCCATACCCGCGGATTCGTCAGTGCTTCTCGATCACCGCGTCGATCAGACCGTAGGCCTTCGCCTCCTCAGCCGTCATGTAATTATCGCGCTCGGTATCACGCGCGATGACCTCGATAGGCTGACCGGTATTGGCCGCCAGAAGTTCGTTCATCTTCTTCTTGGTCTTCATGATCTGTTCCGCCACAATACCAATATCCGTGGCCTGTCCCTGAGCGCCGCCGGAAGGCTGATGAATCATAACTTCCGCGTTGGGCAGGGCGTAGCGCTTGCCCTTGGTGCCGCCGGCCAGAAGGAATGCCCCCATGCTGGCCGCCATGCCGATACAGACAGTGGATACGTCGCACTTGATATAATTCATCGTATCGTAGATCGCCATTCCCGCGGTGATTACGCCGCCGGGGCTGTTAATGTAGAGATTGATGTCCTTGGTTGGGTCTTCTGACTCCAGGAAGAGAAGCTGCGCCACCACAAGGCTGGCAGTTACCTCATTGACCTCTTCTCCCAGGAAAATGATGCGGTCCTCCAGCAGGCGGGAGTAGATATCGTAGGAACGCTCGCCGCGGCTGGTGGCTTTGACTACATAAGGAACTAAACTCATAACTGTTTACCTCCGTTATTTTATATTACTTTAATTCCACAGTGCGTGGTCTGAAGGCCTGCCGCTTTCCCGCGCGCAAACTTCGGAACCTGCTTATGTGCAGGCGCGACACGGCCTCTTATCAGTCTTTTCGCACTGTCAACTTCCAAGGCAGGTATCAGACCAGCTTTGCCTCCGCCACCACGAAATCGATGGCTTCCTGCACAGCCAGATCTTCCTTCAGCTGCTTAAGGCCGTTCTCGCCCAGCTGCGTCTTCACCTGATCGGCTTCCATCTTATAGTTAGCGGCCATAGCGTTGATCTCGCGCTCCACGGCCTCGTCGTCCGGCTCGATGTTCTCCGCCTTCACAACGGCTTCCATGACCAGTCTGGTGCGGATCCGCTGCTCGGCCTGAGGCTTAAGCTGCTCCTGAAACTGTTCTACCGTCATGCCGGAGTACTTCAGATACTGGTCGAAGGCCAGACCCTGACTCTGCATCCTGTAGGCATAATCATTGACCATGTTGCGGGTCTCGGTCTCGATCATAGCCTCGGGGATCTCCAAAGACGCGTTCTCAACTACCTTCGCCACGACGCGGTTCTCATTCTCCGTGGCAGCCTGGCGGCCCTTGGTCTCGGCAAGCTTCGCCCTGACGTCCTTTTTGTAATCCTCCAGGGTCTCAAACTCGGAAACCTCGCCGGCGAACTCATCGTCCAGCTCCGGAAGCTCCTTCACTTTGATCTCCTTGATCTTCACCTTGAACAGCGCGGGCTTGCCGGCCAGTTCCTTCGCCTGATAATTCTCCGGGAACGTCACGTTGACCTCGCACTCGTCGCCGATATTCTTTCCGATCAGCTGCTCCTCGAAATTATCGATGAAGGAGTGGGAACCGATCGTCAGCGGATAATCCTCGCCCTTGCCGCCTTCGAACGCCTCGCCGTCCACAAAGCCCTCGAAATCAATGACGGTCTGGTCGCCGTCGGCCACCGGACGGTCCTCCACGGTCACAAGGCGGGAATTCTGGTCCTGCACGCGCTTAAGCTCCGCATCCACATCCTCGTCGGACACATCCGCGTTGGCCTTCTCTACCTCGACGCCCTTGTACTCGCCAAGGGTCACTTCCGGCTTCACAGCCACGGTCGCAGTATAAATGAAGGGCTTGCCCTTCTCGATCTGCACGATGTCAACCTCCGGGCGGGACACGATTTCAAGACCGCTCTCGTCCACGGCGTTCGCGTAAGTTTCATCCATCGCGATATTGGCGGCGTCCTCAAAAAGAACCTCCACGCCGTACATCTTCTCCACCATCTGCAGCGGCGCTTTGCCTCTGCGGAAGCCCGGAATATTGAAACGATTCTTATTCCTGTTAAATGCTGTCTTGATCGCCGCATCAAACTGCTCCGCCGGCACCTCGATCGTCAGCTTCGCCATGTTCTTCTCAAGATTTTCTACCTGTAAACTCATGCTTTCGGTTCCTCCTTAAACTCTGCGTGAATCATGTATGTGAATCGCCGTTGTCAGGTGGGCGCGTCACTTCAAATTAGCATTATAGCATAGGTTTTTCGTAAATACAAGGAAATTTCGCAGGGATTTGCGGACATCCGAAGCTATTCTTCCGCATGGATCGTATTCTTCACGCTGATCTGCTTCCATTTCCCGGAATGGTACCGCATGCCCATCAGCACCGTGCGCATGCACTGATCCGCGACCAGAGCAATCCAGGCGCCCCAGAGGCCCAGATGGAAGACGCTGATCAGCGCGATGCAGACCAGGGAACGCACGCCCAGCACCGTGATCGCCGTCACGATGGCGGTATAACGGGTGTCCCCCGCACCGCGCAGGCCGCCGGAGACGATGAATTGGTCCGCCTGGAAGGGCTGGCTGGCCGCCAGAAGGATCAGGATCGGCGCGCCCAGGGCAATAACCTCCGCCGAATCCTTGAAAAGGCCGATGATCTCTTCATTAAAGAAGACCATCAGGGCCATTAAGACAAATGACGCGGCGATGCCTAAGTTTCTCGTCAGGCGCATATAGACCGCCGACATGTCATAGCGGCGCTTTCCGATGGACTGGCCCATCAGCGTCGTGGCCGCGTTGGCGAAAGCCTGGCCCATCATGAAGCTCATGGACTGGATGCTCATGCAAACCTGGTGGGTCGCGTAGATCAGATCGCCGAGTCCGGTGACCTGACGGGTGTAAATGATGATGCCGGCCCGCATGAACAGCTGCTCCAGCATAGAAGGGATGCCAATGCCGACCACGCGGCCCATCAGGTCCGTGTCGAACCGGAATTTCTCCTTAAAATCCAGATAGACGTAGTGCTTCTTCCCGAAGGACACCCACATGGCGATGCCGAAAGCCACCGTCTGGCCGATGATCGTCGCCCACGACGCGCCGGCCACGCCCATTTTCGGAACGCCGAAATGGCCGTAGATCATGATATAGTTGAAGAGGAGGTTCACCACGTTGGCGATGGTGTTGTAGATCATCGGCGTCCTGGTGTCGCCGATGCCCCGCAGGGCCGCCGTCACGGTGATGGCGAGGCACAGCGGGATAAATCCGTACAGCTGGATCCGCAGGTAATCGTCGCCCAGCTTCAGGGTCTCCTCGCTGATGCCACTGCCGCCCATGAACCGGATCAGCTGCTCGCAGAAGAACAGTCCCAGCACCATGAACAGAAGGGACATGAACAGATTCAGGATCATGGCGTGCTTGAAGACCAGGTTGGACCGCTCCCGGTTCTGCTGCCCCCGAAAGCGGGCGATCATGGCCGTGGCCCCTACGTTCAGCGCCTGGATCATCGTCATCAGAAGAAATTTGGGCTGGGCCGCCAGACCCACGGCCGCCAGCGCGTTGATCCCTTCCTGCCCGGGAAGCCGCCCGACCATGATCTGATCGGCGATACTGGTCAGCTGGGTCAGCACCAGCTCCACCAGGCTGGGCCAGGC
>CANREE010000051.1 GCA_947629545.1 uncultured Lachnospiraceae bacterium
GCGGACCCGTTCCTGCCCCGCAAGGTGGTGGAGAACCGTCCGGAGGAGATCGTCAAATGTCTCCGCTGCTTCACCTGTATGGCGGAGCGGGCGGCCACTTCCACCAGGCGCTGCACAGTGAACCCGCTGATCGGTCGCGAAATGGAGGGCGACCAGGTATTCCCGGCGGAAGAGAAGAAGAAGGTTCTGGTAGCCGGCGGCGGTCCCGGCGGTCTGTACGCGGCCTACACGGCGGCCCGCAGAGGACATCAGGTGATTCTCTGTGAGAAGGAGAGCGAGCTCGGCGGCATCTTAAAGAGCGAGCAGGCGCTGCCCTTCAAGCATGAGATGTACGAGCTGACCGGCACCTACGAGCGGCTGGACCGGAAGGCCGGCGTGGAGATTCGGCTGAACACGGAGGTGACAAAGGAGTACGCGGAGGCGATAAAGCCGGACGCGCTGATCATCGCCGTGGGCTCGAAGCCATTGGTTCCGCCGATCAAGGGTCTGGATGGTGAAAATGTAGTCGTCGTCAACAACTATTATCTGGAGAAAGACAAGGTTACCGACGACGTGGTTGTCTTCGGCGGTGGTCTGGCCGGCTGTGAGTGCGCGATCCATCTGGGCATGGACGGAAAACGCGTGCATCTGGTGGAAATGCGCGATATGCTGGCGCCGGACGCTAATGTACGCCACCGGCCGCTTCTGCTGGCGGAGATCGATAAATATGTGACGGTACATACAGGTTATAAAGGGTTAGAGGTTACAAAAGAAGGTATCATCTGCGAGGATAAGAACGGAGAGAAGCAGCTGGTGCCCGGAACGACCGTGATCTGCGCGCTGGGACAGCGGTCACGCACTGATGTAGTAGAAGAGCTGCAGGACTGCGCGCCGTTTGTGCGGGTTATCGGCGACGCGGCGAAGGTATCGACGATCACCAACGCGGTGTACTGGGGATACCACGCGGCGCTGGATATTTGAACAGCAGGAAAAGATTTAACGTATAAGAAAGCGTTTTCACGTCTTATTTTATGACGCGGAAACGCTTTCTTTTTTGTTTCCATGCGAGCCGAGTGCCGGTGACGCCTTGCCTGTATTTCCATGCGAGCAGAGTACGATGACGCCCTGCCTGTATTTCCATGCGGCCGAGTGCCGGTAACGCCCTGTTCGTATTTGGAATCGCTTCGCAAAGCACATTCTCCCGCCGGATCAACAGCTTTTTATGAAGGATTTTTAATAAAGACGGGTTCTTTTTCAGCTGGTGAGATAAGTAGTGAGATAAAGCGGCTGATATAATACGCTATAATCCGGTATTAGGTGGATATTCAGGGGGGACGGGAGAAGAGAAATGTTGATCCTGGATGTTTGATGTGCGGGAAGAAATCATGGAATGGGAAGAAAGGGGCTGTCTTGGGTTTCGAAGAAAAGTCTCAAGACAGCCCCTTTTTATTTCCATACAAGCAAGGCGCCGGTGACGACTTGCTTGTATTTTGTCAGAAAAAGGCATCGGTCCGCAGAGCAGGAAAACGCTGCGCCGCAGGGAGGTGAGAATGCTTGAATGAGGTCTTGCGTCAGGAAAAAAAGTATCTGGTCATGGTGGCTGACGGAAAAAGGATCTGTCATCGCCTCGCTTCCGTGATGATTTCAGATTCGCATAACGGCGCATTCGGCTATCGGGTCCGGTCCCTGTATTTTGATACGCTGGGGGATAAGGATTTTGAGGATAAGGTGGATGGTCTGGAGCTGCGCCGGAAAATACGTCTGCGCTGTTACAGCCCGGACGATGACTTTGCCATGCTGGAAATGAAGCAGAAGGAAGGGCCTTACCAGAAGAAACGTTCGCTGCGCGTGGAGCGCTCGGATGCGATCCGGCTGACGAAGGGAGATTACAGCCCGCTGCTGCGTTACGCGGAACCTTTTGCGAAGGAATGCTATGGTCTGATGAACTGGCAGTGTTACCGGCCGAAGGCAGTGGTGGAGTACAAACGGCGCGCGTTCATCGCGAAGGAGAACCGTATTCGGATCACGCTGGACAGCGAAATCATCGCGACGGAGGCCTGTTATGATATTTTTTCGCATCAGCTGCTGCAGTACCCGGTTCTGGATCCCTACAACGCAGTCCTGGAAGTGAAATATAACGGATTTTTGCTCAGTTATATCAAAGCGCTGATCAGTGAGGCGGACCGTTCCGAGTTTTCTGTCAGTAAGTATTGTCTGGCGAGGAGCGAGGGGCTGCATTATCAGGCGTGAGATCCGGGCTTTCTGCCGCCCGATGGAAATGAGAAACTGATTGATCAGATGTGAAGGAGAAGAAATGAGAGAAAGACTTTGGGAACTGTTTGTGGATACGACCGGAGATCTGACGGTGGAAACGATCATCATTCGGATGGCTGTGGCGTCGCTGATTGCCGGATTCATTTACCTGTCATACTGGCTGTCCCATGTGGGAGGTATTTACAGTAAGAAATTCAATGTGACGCTGTTGACGCTGACCCTCATCACTACGACGGTGATGATCGTTATCGGAAATAATCTGGCGCTGTCCCTGGGTATGGTCGGCGCGCTTTCCATTGTGCGATTCCGGACGGCGATCAAGGATTCCAGAGATACGATTTACATATTCTGGGCGATCGTGGCCGGTATCTGCTGCGGTGCCGGAGATTACCGCGTGGCGGGTATCGGCAGCGTGTTTGTGTTTGCCGGACTTCTGGCGTTTGGACGGATCAAAAATGATAACCGGATACTGATGATCATCCGCACCTCCCGGGCGAATGAGGAGCGGGTGGAGGCGCTGCTTTTCCAGCGCTATGCCAGGAAGGCTGTGCTGCGGGTCAAGAATACTACGGAGACCAGCGCAGAGTTCATCTATGAGATCAGCCGGGCGGTGATGAACCGCGACCGGAAGAAGGATCAGAGCATCACGGACGCGGTATATGCGCTTGGGAATATCGAGTATTTCAATATCGTGATGCAGAATGACGATATCAGCAGCTGACGTCGGGGAAACGGCAGGAGGCGGGCAAATGAAATACAGATTTTTTGGGAGTATCGCAGCCCTGCTTGTGGTCGCTGCGACTTCGGCGGCAGTTTATATGGATACGGAAACGGATCCGGGGCGTTATCATCAGCATCTGGAGGAGCCGTGTTATACGCCCTGTGAAGATCACGGTGAAAATATTTTCTGTTCCCATCTGCCGTTGGTGCTTATTGACACGGAGGGACAGGAGGTGCCGGGGGAACCAGGAACAGGAAAGCATGACAGATTTCATACTACGATATATACCACGGCGCCAGATGGTTCCGATTATATCAATGTGAAGGTTTCTGTCATCGATAACGAGGAGGGCAATAACCATTTGACTGACGTTCCAGCCTTTGTGACAAACAGTCTTTTCCGCATCCGTGGCAATTCATCCCGACGTTTTGAGAAGAAGCCATATCTTTTGAAATTCGTGAATGAAGAGGGGGAAGATAGAGATATTTCCGTGATGGGGATGGACGCTCACAACGAATGGGCGCTGCATGGACCGTACATGGATAAATCGTTGGTACGAAATTATATGTGGTACAACATTTCCGGTGAGATTATGGATTATGCGCCTAATGTACGTTACTGTGAGGTGTTCATAAATGGGGGATACCGTGGCTTGTATCTGATGGTAGAAACGATCACAGGGGGTCGTAATGCTCGGCTTAGCTTGGAGAAAAGTGAAAACGGGGCTGATCTGGGAGGATATTTACTGCGGATTGATCGGCCTACTGAGAAAGATCTGGAAACGCCGAGAGATGTCTATGTTCTAACAGAGCGACTCATGATCGTAGGCGCAGATGTGGCTGTTCGTTATCCCGGAAAAAGGAATTTGACAACAGAAATGTCGAAACAGATTGAACTGGATTTTTCCGCTTTTGAGAAGGCACTTTATTCCTATGATCATGATACAGAGGAGTATGGTTACTGGAACTGGATTGATGTGGACAGTTTTGTGGACTACTATCTTCTGAACGAATTTACCTCTAATGTGGATGCCAATGCGGCTTCTACTTATATTTATAAATCTCCGGGAGAAAAATATAAAATGTGTGTCTGGGATTTCAATAATGCCTGCAATAACTATAGAGATGATGATTGCGGTGCGGATGGCTTTCTTTTCCCAGAAACTGGATATTACATGATGCTGTTCCGGGATGAAGAATTCGTGGAGAGGGTGATTGAGCGGTATCGGCAGCTGAGAAAGTCTTTTTTCAGCGAGGAATATATGAGGCAGTATATTGAAGGAACAATAGAGTGGCTTGGTCCGGCCGCAGAGAGGAATTTCCAGAGATGGAAGAACGCCTATGCAGAGGATATGCTGGTGCTGCGGCCAGAACGCAATCAATATAGCCTTGAGGAGGCAGAGACCTTTCTGGAAGACTGGCTTACAGCGCGTGGGGAATGGATGGATGGACATATCGAGGCGTTGCGCTTCTACGGACATCCGTCAAGAAATAAAAAATACAATCACTGATCGCGCATCGGAGGAACAGTTGGTGTATGAAGAGATTTATTATTATCGCCTGTGCGGTGGTTCTGTTCGCATTTTCGTGGAATTTGTTGTATTACCGGATGGGAGTTTATCTGGATCTGAGTCCGGATGCATCTGTCACGACGTTCATGAAGACGGATGAAACCACGATTTATATGGAAGAAGAAGGAACGTTTGTCCCTTTTGAGATTCGCGGCGTGAATATGGGCGTGGGGATTCCCGGGAAATGGGCCACGGATTTCGCGATTAAGAAGGAGACTTATCTGCGCTGGTTTGCGCAGATTCAGAAACTAGGAGCCAATACCATCCGCGTCTATACTATCCTGCACGATGATTTTTACAATGCATTTTACGAGTACAATTCCCAGAGGGAGCGGGAAGGGAAGGAACCGCTGTATCTGCTTCACGGGGTTTGGGTGAACGATTATATCCTGTATTCCCACAGGGACGCGTTTGACGATGAGTTCCGGCAGACCTTTCTGGATGACTGCCGGACGCTGGTAGATGTGCTGCACGGGAAGAAAAGCCTCTCTTTGTCCTATGGTAACATCGGAAGCGGAAGCTATCGCAGGGACGTGTCGCGCTGGGTGATCGGTTATATCTTAGGAGTCGAGTGGGAGGATTATACGGTAGTTTATACAGATCAGAACTGCGCGGAAAAGGCGGGTTATGCGGGAACCTATCTCTATACTGCGCCGGAGGCTTCCCCTTTTGAGTCCATGCTGGCGGAGGTGGGCGATAAGATCATTGAGTATGAATCGGAGCGGTATAAACAGCAGCGGCTCATCGCCTTTGCAAACTGGCCGACGACGGATCCGTTTGTCTATCCGCTGGCTATCGTATCGGTAGGACTGAAAGAGGGAACCGTAGATGTCGAGCATATCCGGAAGACGGAAAAGTTTCAGTCTGGGATGTTTGCCTCCTATCATGTCTATTCCTACTATCCGGATTATCTGGATCGAATGCAGGAATTTGTAAAATATCCGGATGAGGAGATCACAAAGCGTCTGGGAGAGATACGCCGTGCCAATATCGAATACAGGATATCGCTGCTGAAGGGGCCGAAAATCGAGGATTATCTGTCCCCCGAAAACTATGTGGATTCGTATGGGCGCCACAATACCTACCTGGCATATTTGAAAGCGTTGACCGCATATCACACGATTCCTGTGGTCATCTCGGAATACGGAGTCACCACCGGCCGGGGCATGGCACAGATTGACCGCAACACGGGCCGCAATCAGGGACATATGAGCGAGCGGGAACAGGGGCAGGCGATCATCGACTGCTATCAGGATATCATGGCGGCGGGCTGCGCGGGCAGCTGCGTATTCACCTGGCAGGACGAATGGTTCAAGCGCACCTGGAACACCATGCATGCGGTAGATCTGTCGAACACTGCCTACTGGAGCGATTATCAGACCAACGAACAGTTTTTCGGTCTGCTTGCTTTTGACCCCGGAAAGGAAAAAAGCGTCTGTTATGTGGATGGGGATCTATCCGAATGGACGGAGGATGATCTGGTGAGTGAAAACGCCGGCATGGAGGTCAGCATGAAATACGACGAAAAGTTCCTGTATTTTCTGTTGTATAAGGATGGCTTTGACGAGGGGGCGGAGACGCTTTATGTGCCGTTAGACATTACGCCCAAGACCGGGAGTACCTATTGCGAGGAATACGATGTCCCCTTTGAGCGGGCCTGTGATTTTCTGATGGTCATTGACGGGAGAGAAAACAGCCGGGTGTTGGTACAGGAACGTTATGAGGTCCTGCGTGCCATATACTGGCATCAATACTACGTGCTTAATCCCTATTTCGAGGAAAACACACCGGAATCAGACAGCCCTGTTTTTGTCCCCATCAATATGGCGCTGAAGCTGGAAGGGCTCTTGCCGGAAAAAAACATGGATGTTCCGACAGGGGAGAGCTTTGAAACAGGAAAGCTGCGCTACGGAAATGCGAATCCGGAGGATCCTGCCTTCGACTCGCTGGCGGATTTTATATTTTCCGGAGATTATGTGGAGATTCGTATTCCCTGGGAGCTTCTGAATTTCTCCAATCCGTCCGATATGACGGTTCACGACGATTATTATGAATGCTACGGCATAGAAGATATGCGGATCGATGAGCTTTATGTGGGAATCGGTTCCGCGGACGACGCGGGGCGGCGTATCCCCATGGGCGTTCTGCCGCTGAAGGCCTGGGGAAAGAAAGTGACTTATCATGAGAGGCTGAAGCAGTCCTACTATATGCTGAAGGATTACTGGGCGTCGCTGGATCAGGGACATAGCTGAATGGGAGGAAAGAGCAATGGGAAGCGAAGTGCTGCTCTATCTGTACGGCGCTGTAAGTCTAAGTATGATCGTTTTCAATATCGTTTATAACCTGATCCTGAATGAAAAGGACCGGTGGCTGATCCGCGCGGAAAATCGGTTCGCAAAAAAGATGGAGGAACAGCTGGAACGTATTGGCCGAGGGGAGATGCCCGAAGAAAAATATTTCAGAAGATTGGTCAGAAAGCTTTCCCGCGTGGGGAATCTTAACGCGTTTGACAGGATGCTGAGCGATCATCTGGAACCCCGGTCGTCAGAGCCTGCGGCGCAGAAATATGTGCATGAACTTCAGAGCGTTTTTTTGCAGCTGGCGCTGTTATACCGAAACCGGGAAAACCTGCAGGCGGCTTATTTTGCCTATTTCCTTGCCGGGCACAGGCAGAAGAACCATATGGCGGTAGACGAGATCCAGAATATTATGGTGGATTACATGAAAAAAGACAGTCTCTACTGCAGAACCAACGCGCTGCAGGCGCTGTATGAGTTCGGATCTCCGGAAAGTGTGGCAGAGGCCGTAACGCTGCAGGATCGTACAGGATATTTTTTCCATGAGAAGATACTGACGGATGGTCTTCTGTCGTTTAAGGGGGATCACAGGCGGCTGACCCGGCTTTTGTGGGATCGTCTGGATCGTTTTTCCGATCGGACGAAATTGTCCGTTCTCAATTATATCCGTTTTCGGTCCGGGGAATATCAGAAAGAAATGTGTGCGATCATGATGGATAAAGAGGCGGATAAGGAGCTGCGGCTGTCGGCGATCCGTTACGTGGGCCGATACCCGTATCCGCCCGCGAAGCCGGCGCTTCTCGCCTTTGCCGCTGACCGGGATCCGAATCGTTGGGAATATATGGCGGTCAGTGTCTCCTCTCTGGCGGGATATCCGGGGGAGGATGTAATTCATGCGCTGATGAACGCGATCCACAGTTCCAACTGGTATGTGCGGTTCAACGCGGCGGAAAGCCTGCAGGCCCATGGCCTGGGGTATGAAGAGCTTTTGGAGGTCGTCGGAGGGCAGGACCGTTATGCGAGGGAAATGATGATGTACCGGCTGGACAGACAGCATCTGGAGGAAGAAGATACGATGGAAAAGGCGGTGTTGGGATGAAGGATGTATTTCAGTTTTTCTTTAACTGCGTGGGATTTTTCTTCGTACTGTATATGATCGGATACTCCAGTTTTCAGTTCCTGTCCCTTATGGTCGGTTCTTCTGCCCTTTATGGGGCGAAACGGAGAAACGCGCTTAAAAACGAGCTGCTGAACGAATACTATCTCCCGGTGTCCATCGTTGTGCCAGCATATAACGAAGAGGTGACGATCGAGGCAACGATCCGCTCCCTTCTTGCCTTGGAGTATAAATTGTATGAGATCATTGTGGTGGACGACGGTTCCTCGGACGACACGTCACGCGTCGTGCGGGAGACATTTCATTTAAAGCAGGTAAACCGGCCGATACAGAGAAGGGTACAGTGCCAGCCGGCGGAGGCCATCTTTGAGTCGCGGGCTTACAAGGTGCCTATTACGCTGATCCGGAAAAAGAACGGCGGCAAGGCGGACGCGCTGAATATGGGGGTCAACGCTTCGCAATATCCTTACTTTCTGTGTATGGACGCGGATTCCGTGCTCCAGAAGGATTCTCTGGAAAAAATCGTTCGTCCCGTCCTGGAGGACGATAAGGTGATCGCCGTGGGCGGGTCGGTACGGCCCTGCAACGGCGCGGAGATCCGGGACGGCGAGGTGATCAGATACCGTATGCCCAATCATATTCTGGCGTGTATGCAGGTGCTGGAATACGACCGGTCCTTTTTGGCGGCCCGTATTCTGTTTGATAAATTTAACGGTACGATTATCATTTCCGGTGCGTTCGGGCTGTTCAAAAAGAGCGTAGTGATTGCGGCGGGAGGCTATAACGCCGCGACGGTCGGTGAAGATATGGAGCTGGTGGTGAAACTGCATGTTTTCTGCCGGGAGAATCAGATCCCTTATCGGATCCGTTATGCTACGGATGCGATTTGCTGGACCCAGGCGCCGGAAAGGCTGAGAGACCTCTGCAAACAGAGAAAACGCTGGCATATCGGCCTGTATCAGTGCATGACGGAGCACAGGCGCATCCTTATGAATCCCAAATACGGACTGGTGAGTTTTGTGTCCTATCTCTATTTCCTGATCTATGAGCTGTTTTCTCCGTACATCGAGGTGTTCGGCGTGATCACGGTCATCATGGCGATGTTTCTGGAATTTTTGAACTGGCCCTTTGGCGTTATGTACACCTGCATTTATATTGTGTTCTCTGCAATATTGTCTCTGACGGCTTTCTTTGCCAGAATACATACGATCGACCTGAAACTGTTGTGGATGGACGTGATCAAGGCGATCGGGCTGTGCGTGCTGGAGGTCTCCTGCCTGCGTTTTCTGCTGGCCTGGGTGAGAATGTCTTCCCTGATCGGATACCGCAGGAAAAAGGTCAGCTGGGGCAAGATCGAGCGGAAGAAGATCAATTATACATAACGGTTTGAAAATGGCGGAAGTGGGAGGAAGAAAGAGATGGAGTTGAGCGAACTGAAAAAAAGCGTCTGGGGATACAATAAGGACAGCGTCTGCCGTTATCTTGTATCTCTGGAGGAAGAGATGTCGGCAAAACTGGAGGAAAAGGACAGGGAAGCCGCGCGGACGGAGGAGCGGCTCCGGGCCAGGATCGCGGAGCTGGAGAAAAGCCTGGAAGAGTCCCAAAAAGAACTGCTGCAGATGACGGAGACCCAAGAGACCGTGAAAAAAGAAACGGATACGAAAGAAGAAGAGTTTGAAAAAATACTGGCGGGGAGAGAGCAGTACGCCATGCAGGAAATTCGCGCCTATGCGGACGAGCAGACGAAAAAGGCCGAGAATTACGCGGCGAATGTCGGGAGACTGCGGCGGTACTGTCAGCAGATGTTGGAAAATCTGGACAGAGAGGCGGCCGGTCTGGAGACAGAAATAGAGCGGCTGGAAAAGGATAAGCCGGTATTTGAACCGAAGCTTTTCCGGCGGAAACCGGTAAAGACGGAAATGGGAGAATAAGAAATGGAGAAAACCATTATCTATATCGCGGGAAACCCTGACGCCTATCCTATGGAATACTATGACGTGGAAACGGAAAGTTTTCAGGGGGTGATCCCGGAACTGATGCGCAGGTTTTCCGAACAGAGCGGTTATGATGTTCGGTATTACAGTCCGGAAAAGCAGGACCGGCGGGAACAGTTCGCCCGAAACCTTCAGGTGGATATGATCTCGGGCTGCCGAAACGGGGATGCTTTCAGACATGCGGAAAACGGAGAGATCGTGCTGCTGCACGCAGTCGAGGAGGGCGAGCCTGCCGTATATCAGCTTCTGCTGACGGAAACGGCTCCCGGGACGCTCAAAACGGACCTGCAGAATTTTCTTACGGGAATCGACGGGGAAACAATGACAGGTCTGATGATTGGGACGGCGAGAAATAATCTTCCCCTGGACCGGGGCCTGCTGTGCTTCTCCTTCGGCGGTCTGATTCTATTGATTCTGCTGCTTTGTCTGCTGCTTTTACTGGTGATTCGGAAATACCGCAGACGTCTGCGTGCCATGACGGAGGATAAGGAGGCGGATGATCTTACAGGGATCGGGAACCGGGAGTATCTGGAACGTTATTATCACTCTTATCTTAATGACAAGAATAAAATCCTGTACAGCCTGTTCTATTTCTATGTGGATACGGATCAGATCGACCGGGTCTACGGACGGGAGAGGACGAACGATTTTCTGCGGAACACAGCCATTGTTTTGCAGGATTATACATCCGATACGGATATTCTGGCCAGAATAGCGGATAACGGTTTTGTCATGCTGCGGCTTTCCGTGAGTCAGAAGGAGGAGCTGGAATGGTTCGAGCCGGCGCTGCGCAGGATCAGATCCTTTGCGATAGGCGGAATGCAGGACGACTCGCAGAAGGTCGCCGCGGGGATCTACCGGCTGAAACCGGATGATTATGATCTGGATGAAATGGTGTTTCAGACGGGGCAGGGAGCCCAGGCGGCGTATCGGGACGGAAAGGATTTTCTGGTCTGTACCGACGATGTGCTCGTACGTCTGGCAGAGGACCGCAGGCTGCAGGCGGAAGTGAAACGGGGACTGGAGAATCAGGAATTCAAGCTTTATATTCAGTATTATGTTGATTTGAAAAACGACAGGATCGTGGGAGGAGAAAGTTTTTCCCGTTGGGAGCACCCGGAAAAGGGGCTTCTGCTTCCCGGACGGTATGTGCCTCTGATGGAGAGGGAGCATCTGATCAGTCAGCTGGACTATTATGTGCTTGATAAGGTCTGTGCCTTCCTGCAGCAGCTCTGCCTGTCCGGCAAGGACGATTTTTTCGTATCCTGTAATTTTTCTACAGAGACCTTCGCGACAGGGGAATTTGTGTCAAAATGCAGCGGGATCCTGGAGCGGTACGCATTTCCCCGGGAACTTCTGATCCTTGAGATATCCGGGACAGCGGCGGTCCATCACACTGAAATGCTGAAGGAAAATGTGGCGGCGTTAGAGCAGATGGGGGTCAGTATCGTTCTGGACGATCCGGGAGAGGGATTTCAGACTTTTCTTATCTTACAGGAGTATTCGCTGGACGGCTTAAAGCTTGACAAAGGAATGGTCGGATGCATCGGAACGGCTGCGGGCGACAGCAGTCTGCGCGCCATGATCCGGGTTTGCCATGAGATGGGCCTGACGGCGGTGGCGGAGGGCGCGGAGACGGAGGAGCAGATCCGTTTCCTGAAGGATAATGGCTGCGACGCCGCGCAGGGCTTCGGATTATATCATCCGATGCCGGAATGGGAAGTGCGGCGGATGATCGGAAAGAAAAGCAATTCACAGGAGGTTGACAGCTGATTTATGAGAGCTTCACTTTTTTGGGTAGCGGCAGCCTTTGTGCTGGGCGTGGCCGGCGGCGTTTTTCTGAGCGGCGTTGCAGGGAATGGATATGGGATTGGCGGACATACGGATGCGGAAGCGCGGCTGAGAGGAGAAATGTATGCGCAGGAGGAGACGCCTCCGAATGACATGGAGGCAAAGACGCCGACGGAAAGCGGTTTCGGTATGTTCAGCTGGGAGGAAGAAGTACTGTCGGAGGATGAAGCAGGCCGGATGGCAGATTGCATCCGGAAGGCAACAGTGACAGAAGTATATCAGGAGTTTACGGAGGAAAGTCTGGTTGACGGAAGAGCGGCGTTTTTTACGAAAGGACTGTGTCAGCAGGGCGTTTCCGTGTATGCCCTTATGGGCGCTGCCGAATGGGCTTACGAGAAAGATGCGGGAGCCCTGACGGAAAAGATACGGAGCGTAGCGGCCTTTAATGAAAAGCAGCCGGAAGGCGCCGGGATACGCGGCGTTATGGTGGATGTGGAGCCGTATACTCTGGCTGAATGGGGTGAAGGAAAGGAGACGAGGAAGATTCTGATGGAAAGTTATCTTTCCTGCATGTCTGCCGCATATGTCTGCGCGCAGACCTATGGGCTGGAATTCCTTGTCTGCATCCCGAAATCCTACGATGACAGTTATCCGGATATTCTGGAGAAGCTGATTGCCGGCGCCTGCGACGGCATTGCTGTGATGAATTACGACCGCACGGACGAGTATACACAGATGGCGAAGGAGACCGGATACGCAAGGGAATACCAGAAGCGGATCATCTGTATTTACGAACTGCAGAGAGTAGGCACGCACAATCTGGAAGAAATAAACACTTACCATAACGTCGGACTGGAGGCTTTATGGGAATCTGCCCGGCGGCTTCGCCAGCAGTTCGGCTATGAAAGGCTGTCATTCGCCTATCATTATTATCTGCCGATGCGGGAGCTGCTGTCAGAGGAGGATTGAAATTTATATATGAGGGAGGCAGAATGATATGAACAGAAAAGACAGACAGAATAGAGAAGGGCGGACAGTTTTGCGCATTGCCGGAACCGTTCTGGCGGCGCTGTTTTTTCTGACGGTTCTGCTTACTGCCTGCGGGACAACTGTACAGCAGCGTCCCGCAGGCTCCCTTGTTGCGGAAGCGTCTGGGGAGTCTTCGGAAAGCGAAACGGCAGATGAGGAGAAAGCCGGAGCAGAGACGGAATCGGATCATTCGGAAACAGAAATGCAGCCGGCGTATGCCGCGGATGCGGAAATCGGGAACCGTCTTGGCGAAGCGGAGTGGGAGTGGCGTTACCGTGATGATCCGCAGATGCTTTCGGAACTGACCGGCAATGTCTGGACAGAGGCTGCTTACGATGATGCGGGATGGCTTTCGGGGAGAGGAAGCTTTGGCTCCTATGAGGGAAAGCGGGAAGAGATCGCCGATGGTCTTAAGCCTGATATTTGTCTGAGACAGTATCTTCCCGACGGAAAGAATGTCCCGGTTTATTATTTCAGGGCCCGGTTCTGGGCGGAGAAGCCGGAAGCGGATACGGTTTACGATGCAAGGATCGTCTACGATGATTCTGTGATCGTCTATCTGAACGGGACGCCGGTACATTACGGAAATGTTCCGGTGGGAGGCTATGCGTCGTCAGACGCCTACGGCTGCAATGAAATTCTGGGAGATCCCCGGGAAGAGACCATAGCGGTGGATGGAGGACTGCTAAAACAGGGCGCCAATATTCTCACCGTGGAGCTTCATCAGGCGAATGAAAGCAGCTCGGATATCTATTTTGCGATGAGCGGACTGTCTTCTGACGAGGATCGGGTGGCGGTGCTCCGCAACGATACGGTCTGTCTGGGAATTGGTGCGGATGAAACGCAGATGCTGGTCACATGGCAGGGCAGGGGCGAAGAAGGGTATGTCGAGGCGGTAAAGGCAGAGGATGCAAAAGGCGGTATGCCGGAGAATGCCAGGACATACCCCGCAGAAAAGGCTTATGAAAATGAATGGAACACGGATACATTCCGGGCGGTTCTCACAGATCTGGAACCGGGGGAGGAATATGCATACCGGGTCGTAGATAAAGCGGCGTCGGAAATCTATACGTTTCGTATGCCGGAGAAAGGCGATTTTTCTTTTATTGTGAATGGGGATCCGCAGATCGTGGATGAAAGCGATACCCGGCCGATGGAGAATTATGAGACGCTCTTTAACTATGCCGCGCAGGGAACGGAACCGGCTTTTATCCTGACGCTGGGAGACCAGTCTGACAAGCGGGACGACGAAGGGCTTTTTATCCGATACCTTTCCATGCCTCTATCTCATGAATATCCCATCGCTGCTTTAGTCGGCAACCATGAGAACGGGTCGGATACTTTCAGCCGCTTTTTCTATATGCCGAATATGGATAGGGAAACGATAGATACCTCCGGCGACATGAGCGGTGATTACTGGTTTTTCAGGAATCATACGCTGTTCCTTTGCCTGAATACAAATGAGACTGACGCGGCGGTTCATGAGGCGTTTCTGGAGAGGGCGAGGGCGGCGTGTCTTGAGCGGTTCGGAGAACCGGTCTGGACTGCAGCGGCGTTTCATCATTCTCTGTTTTCCGTCGGCAGTCATGCGGAATCCGACAATATTCTGGCAAGGCGGGAGTCACTGGTTCCGCTTCTGGAGAAAGCGGATGTGGACGTAGTATTCATGGGGCATGATCATACTTATGTAAGAACATTCCTGATGGATGGCACAAGGCCCGACGGGGAAATGGTTTCTGAGGTGACGGATCCGGACGGCATCGTCTACTTTACGCTTAATTGCCCCACGGGGACAAAGTATTATGATGTCAGCGAGAAGGAATTTGATTATACGGCGGTAGGCCTGCAGCATTATCTGCCGGAGATGGCGAGAGTGGATGTGACGGATACAACGTTTGAGATTACGGTTTATGAAAAACAGAAGGATGATTCGGTTATCCCGGTGGATTTCTTTAAAATTATAAAAACAGGGAATTAGGATTGCAATCGGCGCTTTTATGAAATATGATGGTGGTGTATAGGACTGGTATTTTCTGCAGAAAGGAGTCCGCATGGATACAGAAGTATTTCAGAAAAGCCGGGCAGCCGGCCGGATATACGACTTATGGTCGGAATGCGCGGGAGAAAAAGATTTTCCGTATAAGGTTCCGGACGCCGATGAACTTACGCGTCTTTTGCTGACAGCGGAGCCCGGCGTTGAGAAAATAACGCTCCTTCATGAGAGCGGCAGGGCCTTCGCAAGCGGCAGCTATATCGAAGGCGAAGAGCGGGGCTTTGTCACGATGGTCCTGACGGCGGCGGAAGCCAGAAGGCACGGCCTTGGCAGCGAGATGCTTCGCGCGCTGGAAACAGAGATGAAACGGCGTTTTCCTGTGAAAGAGCTGCATATCCTGTATTTCAATCCGGTCAATCTGGTCTGGGAAATTCCCGGTCATCCGGGCTGCGAGCATCCCAATTCGCCCGGCGTGGATATCTCGTCGCCGGCTTATGAATTCTTTCATGCCGCAGGGTATCGGGACTGCTCACGGCAGAACAGTTATTTCCGGCAGATCGGGGACTACGAGGTTCCTGCAGCCATCAGGGAGATCGAAGCGCGGCTGAATGCGGACGGCTATTTCATCCGCGTCTATGACCCGGATACGATGGAGGGCATGACGGATCTGATCGATCATCTCGGGAACTCTATGTGGAGAAAATCCATTCTGGGCGAACCGCTCCCCGCTGACGGCGGGCGACCGATTCTGGTGCCGGTGAAGGACGGCAGGGTTCTGGGATTTGCCGGGCCGCTGGATGTGGAGCGCAGCGGGCGGGGCTATTTCTCCGGGATCGCGGTTGATCCGTCCGCCAGGGGCCGGGGCGTGGCGAAGGTATTGTTTTCGGCGCTCTGCGCGAATCTGCGGGCCATCGGAGCCGGCTATATGACGCTCTTTACCGGCGAGGACAATCCGGCCAGAAGGATCTACGAGGCGGCCGGCTTCACGATCGTGAAGAGCTGGGCGGATATGAAGAAGGAGATATAAGGCGTAACCTGTTTCTGAGAAGGAGGCACTGTGATGAGAACGATCATTGGCGTGGAGCGAATCACTGCGTATGACCGCCTGTTCCGCGGAAAGCGGATCGGGCTGATCACCAATTTTACGGGCATTTCGCCCGACTGGACCAGGGACACGGTGGAAATATTCATGGACGCAGGTTACGAGGTTACGAAGATCTTTACGCCGGAACATGGTCTCTATGGGGCTGAGGCCGGGGAGAAGGTGGACGATTCGAAGCATCCCCGGTATCAGATCCCGGTGCTGTCTCTCTACGGGGAGCGGCGCACGCCGGGCAGGCAGGACTTGGAAGGGCTGGATCTGCTGGTTTATGATATTCAGGACGTGGGTTTGCGCTATTATACATATATCTACACGATGTGCTATGCGCTCGGGGCCGCGGCGGACGAGGGGATCCCCTACGTGATCCTGGACCGGCCGGATCCGCTGAGCGGCCGCGTGTGCGGCGCGCGCATCCGGGCGGATATCCACAGCTTTGTCGGCGATCTGGAACTGCCCATGCGGTATGGCCTGACCATCGGTGAGATGGCGGGATATTATCTGAAGTATACGGGCCGGAAGGCGGATCTGACGGTGGTGACAATGGAGAACTATTCGAAGGATATGATGTATCCCGATACGGGCCTCCTCTGGAATACGCCGTCGCCTGCGCTTCCCGCATTTGACAGTACCGTCTGTTACAGCGGCGGCTGCCTTTTTGAGTCGCTGAATATCAGCGAGGGGCGCGGAAGCGAGAAGCCGTTTCAGGTCTATGGGGCGCCGTTTATCGATATGGACCGGATCTATCGGGACGTGAAGGAGATATTTGCTGCGGACGGACTGGACGACGGATCCGTCTGCTTCCGACGGCGGTCCTTCGTGCCATCCAACAGCAAATACCGCGGCGAACTCTGCTTCGGGCTGGAATTTGCGCCGCTGAAGGCAGACTGCGATTTCCTGCCGGCGGCGCTGGCCCTGATTAAGGCCATTGTGCGGCGCTATCCGGACAAGTTGGAGTACCGGCGGATGTCCGGCAGCATCGACGGCCATCACCTGACGGTGCTGTCCGGCAATGAGTGGGCGGAGGAGTATGTGAACGGGAGGCTGGGCATGGCGCAGCTTAGGGAGAACTGGCAGGTGCAGTGGGAGGAGTTTGAGGCGTACGCCGCGGACGTGAAGCTTTACCGCTGAGCGCGGTTATATTCCATGCGGGCAGAGCGCCAGTGACGCCCTGCCCGTATTTTCAATCATTTCCCATATTCCGCGTAAATGATTGACAAACCCTATATTCTTCCGTATAATAAAACCATCTTTATTCAACGAAAGGTGTTTTTAAGAAAGGCTAGGTGGTTTTTCCGATGGAAGGGGACAGTTGGATATCCCTAATCCTGATCTTTGTTTTACTTGTTATGGGCGCATATTTCGCATCCGGTGAGATTGCGTTAAGTTCTGTCAATAAAGTTCGTATCCGTCTGCTGGCGGACAAGGGCGACCGCGGGGCGAAGAATGTCCAGTATATTCTGGATCACTTCGACAAGGCGCTGTCCACCATTCTGATCGGCAATAATCTATCACATATCCTTGCATCCTCCATCACTACGGTCTGGGCGACACGGATGTGGGGCACGAACGCTGTGGCTGCCACGACGCTGGTGCTTACTGTTATTGTGTTCTTTTTCGCGGAACTGCTTCCCAAAAGCATCGCGAAGAAATATTCCGAACATTTTTCCCAGACGATCGCGGGATCGCTGATTCTGTTCATGCGTATCTGTACGCCGTTTTCCTTTCTGCTGACGGCGATCGGCAATGTGGCGGCCAATCTGATCGGCGGCGGGGACAGCGCCGTCACCGAGGACGAGTTTTATGATATGGTGGAAAATATCGCGGAGGAAGGCGGTCTGGAGACTGAGAAAGGCGAGCTGGTTCAGTCCGCGCTTAGCTTCGGCGACCATATTGTGGATGACATTCTGACGGTACGGGTGGATGTGGAAGCCATCGACGACAGCGACAGCGTGGAGGAGATCTTAAACCATATCCGCGCGGTGCGTCATTCCCGGATGCCGGTCTATCATGATTCCATCGATAATGTGGTGGGCGTACTGTCCTGCCGTAAATTCGTGAAGGCCTATCTGAAGGCCGGGGAAAAGGTGGACGTCCATCAGGTCATGGATCCGCCGTTCTTTGTTCACGGCAGTACGGAGATTGCCGATCTTCTGCCGGCCATGAACCGCCGCAAGGCCAGTATGGCCATTGTCACCGACGATTACGGCGGCGTGGAAGGCGTGGTCACGGTGGAAGATATGCTGGAGGAGCTGGTCGGCGATATCTGGGACGAGGACGACGAGGTCGTGGAGAGCTTCGTGCAGATCGACGACCATACCTGGGATGTGGACGCCTCCATGAGCATCGACGACTGCTTCGACCGCATGGGCTACGAGAACTATGACGAGGACGAGGTGGCCCACAGGAATATGGTCAGTCTGGCTTACGACGCATTTGACAATATTCCGCGGCAGGGGGACAGCTTCACCTATCGGGATCTGCATATCACGATCCAGAAAATGGAGAAGCGGCGCATCCGCGTCCTGCGGATCGTCAGGGAGGAGGCGAAGGCGGAATGACTGCGGTAATTCTCTACAGCTTCTCAATCGTGGTTCTGCTGGCTTTCTCCGCGTTCTTCTCAGGTTCGGAGATCGCTTATTCCGGGCTGAACCGTACAAGGCTGGAGGCCGGCCACGGCCCGGCGGTAAAGCAGGCGCTGTATATCTGCGACCGGTTTGACCGGGCGCTTTCGACGATCCTGATCGGCAACAACCTGGTCAATATTTCCGCATCCAGCGTGATGACGCTGCTCGCGCTTCTGATTGCGGGAGCGGACGCTTCGGCCGCGAAGCAGGACATTTATACTTCCGCCGCGTCGCTCCTTCTGACGGTGCTCGTTCTGATCTTCGGCGAGACCATGCCCAAGATCATCGCCAGGCGGAACCCGCAGCCTTTTGCCCTTAAGGTGGCCGGTCCGCTGCGTTTCCTGATGACGGTGCTGACGCCGGTGACCTGGGTGATCTGCGGCGCGGTGAACCTGATTACCTCGTCGTTAAAGGGCGAGACACTGGATGAGGATGAGGAAGCCGAGGCGGCGGAGGAAGAGCTGATCGACCTGATCGAGACCTCGGAGGACGAAGGCATCATTGATGAAGACCAGTCGGAGCTTCTGCAGAACGCGCTGGACTTCGCCGAGATCTCTGCCCACGAGATCATGACGCCCCGCGTGGATATGGAGGCGCTGGAGATCGACGACGATCCGCAGGAGATCCGGCGGCAGATCGAGGAGAGTACATTTTCCAGGCTGCCGGTCTACGACGACCGAAGGGAGCGGATCCTGGGCGTGTTGTATCTGAATCATTATTACCGGGCGCTTCTGGACACGCCGGAGCCGGATCTGAAAGGGCTGCTGATCGAGCCCTGCTTCGTCTATAAGACGACGAAGCTGCCGGCGATCCTGACAATGATGAAGCAGCGCAAGACCCACATCGCGATCGTTACCGACGAGTACGGCAGCACGATCGGCATGGTGACTATGGAGGATGTGCTGGAGCAGATCGTCGGCGATATCTGGGACGAGACCGACGAAGTGGTGAACGAGGTGGTGGAACGCGGCGAGCACGAGTACGAGATCGACGGCGATCTGTCCATCGGCGAGTTCTGCGAGCTGGCGGAGTGGGATGAGGATGATTTTGAGACCGATTCCGTCACCGTCGGCGGCTGGACGCTGGAGCAGTTTGGCGGCTTCCCGAAGGCCGGGGACAGCTTCGATTATGAGAATATTACGGTGACGGTGCTGGAAATGGACGACCTGCGGGTCGGGAAGCTGCTGGTTGCGGTGCATCCGGTGGAAAAAGAGGAAGAATGAGGAAGACGGCGCGCATCAATACAGACGGGGCAGCCGGACTTACAGATCGGGAATGCGCTGCGTTTGCGCAGGCGCTTGCGATCTCTGCGATCACATCTTTGAAATAGTAATATTGGGCAGGGGTATGAACGAAGCGTTTACGGTGAACATGACCGCCGTGAGAAGAAGCCTATTGTATCGGCTCAGTCTTCGAACAGATAGCGGATATAGGCCGCGGCGGTTTCGGCCCGCGGCGTGTTGGCAATGACGCCCAGATAGACGCTGCCGTTAAAACCGGCGCGGTGGATCACCGGGGCCTGGGAGAGCTCCAGTGCCATGGGATAGTCCTCAGTGACGGCCTGGTATTCAACGGAAGGATCCAGACGAACGTCCGTGGCGTTGTCCTCCAGGACGGCGGTGCCTGTGGTCAGGGCGGAGCGCAGCGTTTCCAGCTTTTCGCAGCCTGAAAGGTGCGCTGTCAGGAAATCATCCATATTGATCAGATAGCCTTCCCTCGCAAATGCGTCGAAAGCTTCCTGATCCATAAGGACCACGTCGAGCTGTTCGCCGTCGATGGTTGCCAGGATCTTTACCCGCGACGCATAGACGTATTCGTAATAGGGGTTCTCTTCATCTGCGGTCAGATAGAGGCCGGTGTAGAGCTGCAGTTTATTTTTGGAGGTGTCGGTTCCGGAAACGGTGAGAAAACCGCTGTCCAGATCGTTAAGAAGATCGTCGCCGGCGGTGACATTGACCAGACCGGCGTAAAGGATCGCGTCCCTGTGCGTTGCTTTTCCGTAAATATTGTAACCGACGATATAGGCCAGAATCAGGAAAACAACGATAGGGAGCTTATAGTAATCCCAGATATAGCGGGCCCTGGCGCGGCCGCTTAATGAACTGAATTTGCGGCGTTCTTCTTCCATAGCCGGATTTTTCATGGTGGATACGTCCTTTCCTGTTCGCGCGGCAGCGCAATCTGCCGGTCATTCGTATGAAAATGCGTCTGGTTCGGCTGTGTGCGTTGTCATTCGAGTGAAACAAGGCCGATTCAACTGCGTCTGGGTTATCATTCGCGTGAAGCGGTCTCGGTTCACCTGTCTGTATTGTCCGGTCCGTTTGGAACATCCGTGCTGTCTTCTTCGTCATCGGTTCTCCGTTCTTCATAGTTGGAGGCCTTCGTCTCCATCTGCCCCAGAATGTTGGACATCAGAAATGAACAGAGAAAAGCGCAGGTCCCTTCGCCGAACACAATGACGGGAAGGAAGACATTGATGATGACCACCAGCATGGCGAAATGGATCGCCGCTGCGAGGGCGGTGCAAAAGAGAAAGCGCATGCCCACCATCAGCGCGTTCTTGATGGTTTGGAATGTGGTATTCTCGAAGCGCGCCATGATCGGGAAGACCCACAGGAGGATGATGCAGTAGCCTATCAGCAGGACGATGAAAACAGCGGTTCCCACGGCCCAGAAGATGTTCTCGAAGCGCATATAGTAAAAGACGTAACCGTCCACGCCCAAAAGGATCCCAAATGCCAGCAGGATCAGCCAGACGATCGTGGACTGTCGGAAATTCTCCTTAAACGCCCGGAAGAAGCCGGATGTCAGATGGCCTTCCTCGTTCTTCGCCATCTTGAGGGACATCTGGTAGAGGGCGGTGGTGGCCGCGCCGGCTGTGACAATGGGGATACAGCAGACCATCCAGAGAATATTCAGATAAGCGCTGTATACCAGCCTTGTGATAAATGACATGGCCGAACCTTCCGGATCCAGTAAACGACTCATAAGATACCTCCTCCTGCAATTTGTGGCGCGTCGAAGTGCTGGTTACTGACAGCTTTGGAACTGTACCAAAGCTGTTGACGGTTATCCGACCCAAAACCGCGCCGCCCGTATTTTCCTATCCTTCCGTCGACTCCCTGTAGATCAGCTCTGTCTCCGTGTGCATGATCCGATAGTTCAGTTCCGGTTCCCGGATGCGGGACAGCAGAAGCTGGACCGCCGCGAAGCCCATGATCTGGCTGTGAATGTGGATTGTGGTCAGCGTCGGCGTCATGATCCGGGATTCCGGCGAATCGTCGAAGCCGCAGAGCCAGACATCCTTTGGGACGGAGAGGCCCAGCCGCTTGAGAACGGTGACGACGTCGATGGCGACGAAATCGTTGGCGCAGAGAAAAACGTCGGGCATCCGGTCGAGTCCGCCCAGCTGTTCGGTCAGATAGGCCCGGTAGGCGTCCCGGTCCAGGTGGCGCAGGCCCTCCTGAGTCCGGGTCAGGCAGAAACGCTCGTCGATGGGAAGTCCCAGCGTGAACATGGCGCCGCGGAATGCCATATAGCGCTC
>CANREE010000052.1 GCA_947629545.1 uncultured Lachnospiraceae bacterium
CCGCAGGGCTTCATAGAGAACGATGGCGACGGAATTCGACAGATTCAGGGAGCGGATATCGCCCCACATGGGGATCCGCACACAGTTTTCCTGATTCTCCAGAAGGATCTCTTCCGGAATGCCGGCGCTCTCTTTGCCGAACATGATCCAGGCATCCGGGTCGTATTGGACGTCTGTATAGACCTTCCGCCCTTTCGTCGTCGCCATATAGATCCGTTCGCCGGGATGGCGGGCCATAAAATCGTCATAATCGTCGTAAACCGTTACATCCAGCTTATCCCAGTAATCCAGACCGGCGCGTTTCAACATTCGCTCGTTCAGCCGGAAGCCCAGCGGGCGGATCAGATGGAGCCGCGTGCCGGTGGCCACGCAGGTGCGGCCGATATTGCCGGTGTTGGCCGGCATCTCAGGCTCCAGAAGTACGATATTCACAGGATTCCTCCTTTTACGTGGGGCAGCCGCATACCCGCCCGGCAGTTTGCGTTTGCCGTCACCGGAGCGGCGGATTCGTCCAGGCGCTCAGCGTCCGGTCTGCTTCTGCTCTTTATCCAACCTCTCCACGAATCTCGCCATCCGGCCCAGCGCCTCTTTCAGGTTCTTGAGCGAATAGGCGTAGGAAACGCGCAGATACCCGTCGCCGCAGGCTCCGAAAGCGCTTCCCGGCACCACGGCCACTTTCTCCTCCTGAAGGAAGCGGTTGGCGAATTCATCCGACGACATACCGAACCGTTTGATGCCGGGAAAGGCGTAGAACGCCCCCTCCGGTTCGAAGCAGTCCAGGCCCATTTCCCGAAACGCGTTCAGCACAAACCGGCGTCTCTGGTCGTAGGACTCCCGCATCATCTCCACGTCCGCATCGCCGTCCCGCAGAGCCGATATGGCCGCGTACTGGCTGGTCGTCGGGGCGCACATGATCGCGAACTGGTGGATCTTTAACATTTGCTTTAAGATGGCCTTCGGCGCAGCCGCATAGCCCAGCCGCCAGCCGGTCATCGCGTAGGATTTCGAAAATCCGTTGATCAGCACGGTCCGCTCCTTCATCCCCGGCAGAGACGCGATGGACACATGACGCTCGTCGCCGAAGGTCAGCTCGCAGTAGATCTCATCGGAAATCACGAACAGATCCTTCTCGATCACGATCTGTGCGATCCTTTCCAGCTCGTCGCGGCGCATGACGGCCCCTGTCGGATTATTGGGGAATGGCATGATCAGGATCTTCGTCTTATCCGTGATCTTCGCGAGAAGCTTCTCCGGCGTCAGCTTGAAGTGATCCTTCTCCTCCAGCTCGATCACCACCGGCGTACCTCCCGCCAGGATCGTGCACGGTACATAGGACACGAAGCACGGCTGCGGGATCAGCACCTCATCGCCCGGGTCCAGCATGGCCCGCAATGCAATATCAATGGCCTCGCTGCCGCCCACGGTCACCAGAATCTCCGAGTCCGGCTGATAGATCATATCGCAGCGCCGGTACAGGTAATTCGCGATTTCCTGACGCAGTTCCTTTAAGCCGGCGTTGCCGGTGTAGAATGTGCGGCCTTTCTCCAAGGAGTAAATGCCTTCCTCCCGCACATGCCAGGGCGTGTCAAAATCCGGCTCGCCCACGCCAAGAGAGATCGCATCTTTCATCTCACTGACAATGTCAAAAAATTTACGGATGCCGGATGGCTCTATCCGAACGATCGTCTCGGAAAGTGGATTTCTCATGGGGTAACCAGCATCCTTTCATCGTGTACTTCTTCCACCAGGGCTGTCCCGTGATCCTTGTATTTCTTCAGCACGAAATGGGTGGCGGTGCTTAAAACGGAATCCAGCGTTGAAAGCTTGCTGGAAACGAACAGGGCCACCTCTTTCATGGTCTTTCCTTCGATAAACACCGTAAAGTCATACGCGCCGGACATCAGATAGACCGCGTTTACCTCATTATACTGATAAATGCGCTCGGCGATTTTGTCAAATCCCATCCCGCGCTGAGGCGTCACCTTCACCTCGATCAGGGCCATGACCTTCTCCTCGGACGTATTATCCCAGTTGATCAGGGTATGATAGCCGCAGATGATATGTTCCTTTTCCATATCGGCAATGGCGTTGGCGACAGCGGCCTCACTTTCGCCAAGCAGAACCGCCAGATCCTTTAAATCAATGCGTGCGTTCTTCTCCAGAATTGCTAAAATCTTTTCTCTCATGGCTTTATGTCCTCCTCATTTTCTGTCTTCGTCAGAACGGTGCCGCATCTGCCGGCTTCTTCGGCGCCGCGGCGTTCCAAAAGCAGAAGTTCATCCTCCCGCGGTCTTTCCATGAACCCTCGCACCTCTCCGTATGTAACCTCACGGGTAACGCCCTCGCAGACGTATCCGATGACTGCAGCCGCAGCTCCTTCCGCCGCAAGACGATCCGCAAGTCTTCCACCGTTATCTGCTGCAAGAACCATACAGCCATTGGACAACAGCCGGTACGGATTCAGCCCATAACGTTCACAGATCTCGATAGTCCCCTGCTTTACGGGGATCTTCCGCAGATCGACAGTAAATCCCAGCATATAAGCTCCTGACAGATTCCAAAGGGCGGTATAGATACCGCCCTCCCCTGCTTCCTCCCATTCGGATGCCCCAAGGGCAGCCCAATATGACTGACGTGCTGTCGGCACACGCATTTCGCAGAGCCGCGCCATCACGGAGTCGCTTTTTTGTAATTCATCTATATAGGATGCAGGGAACCACTGCCCTAGTTCTCCCGCCCGCTCAACGGCGATCCGACAGGAACCTGCCAGTCCCGCGTAGCCGGCCACAACCAGATCCTGACCGGGCCGCATGTTACCCCTGCTTTCTCTCTCAATACGTCTCATATGCCAGGCCTCAGCTATGCCATAACGGCTTATTCTCAAATATCAGCCCTCTTCCGCCGACTGCGTCTCTCACCTCACGGGCAGCCCTGTCATTTCCGCCGGCATAAACGGCTCCAGTTTCACATCCGCTGTACGCTCCGATGCTTCTGCCGCTGCCGGACCCACCCGGTAGACTGCCGGCGACGCTTCATAAGTATCCGTATGGAGCAATATACGTTCCACCTCCACGCCGTCCACGCTGACACATTTCCACAGACGGGACTTTCTGCCTGTATGGGACGCCTGCACCTTCACCTTCGCGCCCGGAGCCAGCGAACTGTCGTACTGACTCACAGCTTTCGGCGGAGGCGTGGTTCCTAACGTCTCCGATATATATTCGACCGTACGGTTCGCCGGTCTGGTCTCATGACCATAAATCGTGAACGTCAGCGTCCGCCCGGACGTACCTCCCTCCACATACACCGGCATATCATACGGATTCGTAATTTTGATATCTTTATATGTCCCCGCAATGGCTGCATCTCTCGACGGCGGCACATAGGTAACGATCATGGAATGATTCTCTCTCTCGGTGATGTCCAGCTCTGCCAGCAGGGCCGCATTATACAACGTGGTCGCGATCTGGCATACGCCGCCGCCCACGCTGTCTACCACCTGACCGTTCTCATAGGCCGCGGCAGTGGCATATCCGTTAGCTGTGGTAAACGGCTGCATACACGCATATCCCGACAGGGTTTCGCCGGGCATCAGCACGATTCCGTTGATCTTACCGGCGCCCACCTGCAGATTTGCGGCACGACTCCGACTGCTGCCTGAAAAATCCGTTGAATATGTCCCCAGCACATCCTGAATCGCGGACAGCATCTCCGTCGTCCTCGCCGGCGCAACCGTCTTCATCACAGCCGCGACCGTAACCGGCTCTTTAAGTCCTGTCCCGGCCGCCTTAAGAACAGCCTCCCGGAGCGCTTCCCCGGTCGCCTCCGCATCTACGGCCGTCCCGTCCTGAGACGGCGTCACGACAAAAGCCTCTTTCTCACGGACAATGGAAGCATCCACCGCTGCCACTGCATAACCGGCACACGCCGATTCCACATATTTCCTCGCAGCGTCAGACGGAATCTCCAGTTCCAACTTCAGATCCTCTGGCGACATCTCCAGATCCTTCTGCTTCACATAGCGCTCGATCATATTACCGGTCTCGTACTCCCGAACGGCATCCGCCACCGCCTGATCATTAACCCAGACAAGTCCCAACGCCGCCGCGGCCGTTTCCACCGGACTTCCTGCCACGTCGATGACCACCTTCTGCCACGCCATGGAGGCCACATACTCCCGAAGCTCATTCTCAGCTTCCTCAATCTCCAGGCCGCTTATGTCCTGTCCCCCCACAGACAGGCCCTGCGGAACCGCTGCGCCGCTTTCCACAGACGCCAGCAGGATCAGACCGCACGTCAGCACGCCAGATCTGGCGCAATTCCAGGCTTTCCGCATAATCTCTCCTCTGCATGCCGGTCCGCCTGCCCCCCTGCGCCCGTTTATTTCCTCAGAAATTCAGCGACCCGAGCACCATGGGAGCGACCATGGCCAGAACCAGCAGAATCACGATGATCGAAGATACGATCTTTTTCGTCTTCTTATTATTGAAATCAAACACAGTTCCTCACCTCTTTATTCTTTCTCAAATGTCTCTTCTTATTCTTCCGTACTGTGCAATAATTTTATCCGTCAATCTTGAAATTTCATTACGGGAAAGATAGTCAATATCCACAGTCAGGTCTATTCTATGATATTTTGCCAATTCGCGCAAGACTTCTTTTTGCCTTTTTGCAGCCGGCTGTTCTTTTTTGATCCGGTAAATCAGCGGGCGTGGAAGAAATAATTCCGCATCCGCTGCACCGTGCCGCGCCCGGATCGTCTGATAAAGCATATGGGCTGCCCGCGCATCATCCATAGCACGATGGACATTCTTAAGTTCTACCTGAAAATATGCACATGCCGGCCCCAGACTTTTCGATAAGTCCCTTGGCATGAACATACGGCAGAGCCGCAGCGTATCCAGACCCTCTTTCTCGAACTTCAGGCCATGGTTTACCGCAGCGCGCTTCAGGAAGCTGTAATCAAAAAGGACATTATGTCCCAGCAGAGGCAGATCCTGGGTAAACGCTGCAAACTCCCCGATGATCCGGCTGATATCCGGCGCGTCCGCAAGCATACCGTCTTCGATCCCGGTCAGGCCGCGTATTCTCCCGTCAAGCTGCTGATGCGGATTGACAAACGTAGCCTTCTCCTCCGTGATCCGCCCGTCGATCACCCTGAGGGCGGCAATCTCGATGATCCTGTCAGTCTTTGGATTCAGTCCGGTGGTCTCCAGATCTACGGCTATGTAGGAATTGGTCATCTTCCTATACCTGGATCTTCATCACACGCCCTGTAGCGCTATATGGGTAATAACGGACACCGGCCGCATCAAACATTCTCTTGGAAGCCCGGGTGCCCGGACTGTCTGCATACTTGTCATCCGCATAGATGACCGCCTTGATTCCCGCCTGAATGATGGCCTTCGCGCATTCATTACAGGGAAACAGCGTCACATACAGCTTACTTCCCTCCAGACTGCCGCCCCGGTAATTCAGGATCGCATTCAATTCACTGTGGGCCACATAGACATACTTGGCATTGTAGGGATCACCGTCCGCATTTTCCCGGTTCCAGGGGAACTCGTCATCGGAGCAGCCGATGGGCAGACCATTATAACCCATAGACATGATCTTATTGTCGGCACTGACGATGCAGCATCCCACCTGCGTGTTCGGATCCTTGGAACGCATGCCGGACAATTCCGCCACCCCCATAAAATACTCATCCCATGAAATGTAATCCGTACGTTTCCTGCTCTCAGCCATAGGATTCTTCCTCCTTCCATAGTCTTCCAGTACCTGCGAAGCATACCGCCCGCTTCGCTCACACAATCTTACGTATTCAAACTTCGGATCTGCCGCCGTCATAGCCGCTGACCGAAACCGTCACAGTAAATAATCCGATATCCCGCAGCCTTGGTCAAACGGTTCATGATTGCCTGACCCAGATGGTCGCGGGCGAAGCTTTCCGAATAAATGAAATCCACATTCAGGTCATCGAACTCCCGCAATACCGCAAAGAGGCTGTGGGCAATGCTCTCCTGACTGGCCCGAAGTCCCACACTGCGGACAATGCCCGCCGGATAACAGTCCTTCGTCTCATCTGTGCAGAGAATACCGACACTATACCCTTCCGCCAGACGTTCGCGGGTCAGGCGGTTGATCGCGGCAATGATGGCATCGCTGCCGGAGACCACCGCTTTGTTCCCGTCCGTCCCTGCCTCCTCCACCAGCACCAACTCCGCCCGCGGCGCATAATGCCGGTATTTCATGCCGGGAGCCTTTGGCTTCACATCCGCTGCCATCGGCCCGGCAATCGCCGAATCGACGGATACCTCGCCGACAATATCCCGCAGCATCTCCATGGTTACCGCACCCGGCCGCAGAAGCACGGGCACCGAACCGGTCACATCCACGATCGTGGACTCCACGCCGATTCCCACCGGCCCCCCGTCCAGAATCATCTCGATCCGCCCGCTCATGTCCTCGATCACATGCTGCGCTGTCGTCGGGCTGGGCCGTCCGGAAAGATTCGCACTGGGCGCCGCAACCGGCACACCCGCAAGCGCGATCATCCGGCTGGCGATCGGATCGTCCGGCATACGCACCGCCACTGTGTCCAACCCGCCAGTTGTGCCATAAGGCACGATCCCGCTCTTTTCAAATATCATCGTCAGCGGTCCCGGCCAGAATGCCTCCATCAGTTTCCGCGCAGTTTCCGGCACCTCCTGCACCAACGGCACCAGCTCCTCCGGCGTCGAGATATGCAGGATCAGCGGATTGTCTGACGGACGCCCTTTTGCTTTGTAAATCCTTCCGGCTGCCGCTTCATCCAGTCCATTGGCGCCAAGCCCATATACGGTTTCCGTCGGGAATGCTACAAGCCCGCCGTTTCGCAGAATCTGCGCCGCCTCCGCCAGCAGCGCGTCCAACCGCGGCGAAAAGACCTCCGTCCCGTCCATCGTGCGTTCCGGCGCTGACGTCAAACCGGCTTCCGCCCATTTACGGCTATCCGCTATCCCCAGTCTTTCCCTGTCTATCAAAACAACTTTCGTATCCATCTGATGCCCGGTTCCTTTTGCCTCATTCCCTGCAATTATTCCATATTATACTTCTTTCCACATTTTATGTAAAGTTAAAAATCATGGTTCTTTTTCCCTCCCATTCGCTCTATACATGAAAAAACAGTCTTATATCCGGAGCATCCCATTGAAAACAAATCTGTTTCGCGTGGAATTCTTCATGGCTATCCTGATGTTTGCCCTTGTCTTCCAACTCTCCCGGCAGGCAGCCGCAATCGCCTCCACCCCGGCTGTCCTCTCTTCGTCCGATCCGCAGCCGTCTGCTTCTTCGCAGAAACCGGTCGTCGTCCTTGACAGCGGCCACGGGGGGTTCGATCCCGGCAAGATTTCTGTGGACGGTTCGTTGGAAAAGGACATCAACCTTCGGATCGCCCAGCGGGTAAAGCAATATCTGGAAGCATCCGACGTGGAGGTCGTCATGACCCGCAGCACAGACGCCGGCCTTTACAGGGAAACCGACTCCAATAAAAAAACAGCCGACATGCGAAACCGCTGTCAGCTGATCAACGACGCCTCCCCAGACCTGACAGTCAGCATCCATCAGAACAGCTACCATGAGGAATCTGTGAAAGGCGCTCAGGTATTTTATTACAAATCTTCCGAAAACGGGAAACGTCTGGCGGAGATCCTGCAAAAACGCTTCGACTATGTCTTAGGCAATGAGAATACCCGCACCGCCAAGGCTAATGACAGCTACTACCTGCTGCTTCACGTCAAAAGTCCCATTGTCATCGTAGAATGCGGCTTCTTAAGCAACTGGTCCGAATCCGCGCTTCTGAATACGGACGAATATCAGGACCGGCTGGCCTGGACGATCCATATGGGGATCATGGAATATCTGAACACCCGGTAAGCCGGCTCAGGCCCTATCCGTCATCGCAGAGTAACCCGCCGTTCCTCAACCTCCGCTCAGGCTGAACACATTATAATCACATACAGCGTCTTCCAGTATCTCTTCCAGATACATTGCCATAATATCCGTCCGACTCCGTTCCTTCCAGGACAGATACCCCCAGGAATTCAGAACATCCTCCCGGATCTCAACCGCACGGCCAGCAACCGCGTAGACGTTCAGGTAAGCATAACATTCTGCCATGGCATCCCGTTCGTCCTCCATGACATCTTCCATATTTCCGACAGCCTCAAACGCCTGATTGTAGAACACCGTCCGAAGGTATTCGTCGGCATAATTATCAAAGTCACTCAAATTCGCATCCGGATTCCCATGACGCTCGGCCCATGACGTCACATCCAACTTCTCAGTATGATAATCATACAGATCCGCGCTGAAATATTTCAGTACGCCGTATTGACACGGTGCCATCGAAATGCACCCCGTCACAATCTCATTAAGATCAAAGAACTGAGACTTCCGATAATGCTGGACATGGAGATGTCCGCTTAAAAACAGGCTGACGCCCCAGTCGTCAAGAATCTGCTCCAGCTGTTCCCCATGCTCGATCGTACAGTCGCTCTCATAGATCCGACTTTCATCCAACAGATTATGATGCGCCACCGCGATCACGGAATGACCGCTGTGCCACGCCTCCTCCAGCCACTGTTCTATCCAGTCATAGGTCTCCGGCCGGATCATTCCGCCGACCAGATCATTCTTTTCATACTGACAACTATCCAACATCAGAAGCCAGGTACCGTCCGGCAGTTCATATATGTAACTGAGAGAAGCCGGATCCCGGCTGATTGCCTCATCATATCCGAAATCCCCGTAGATCTTCGCAAACTGCTCCGGCGATGTCGTCTCCGCCGGCATGACCGTTTCCCCGGCAAATGAAGCAGCAGTCGGATTATTGATATCATGATTACCCGGAATGACCACCACTTCCACACCAGCCTTCTCAGCGCGGGCCAGCTTGCGGGCCAGCGCCTGATGACTCAGGTATTCCCCCTCCAGAGACAGATCGCCGCTTAATATCAACGCCTGCGGCTTTCTCTCCACAACAACATCCAGAAAGGTGTCTACGATCTCCCATACATAGGGGACCACCTTCCCGTCGCCGCTTTCCGCCATCTGTCCGAACGCCTCGCCGAAATCCGTCAGTTCCTTCGCCAGATAATGGATATCCGTCGCGATAAAGATTTCCGGATTCATAGACGTATCTTCCGGCGTGTCCGGCAGCTGCAGAGATTCAATGACCACTGCATCGGAAGACGGCACGCCGCCATCCGGTCCTACCGCGCCGTCAATTTGCGGCGGCTGGCTCTGCTCCGGCACAGACACAGCCGTCTCCATATGCTCCTGTCCTGACCCTGCTTCATAATATCCCGAGCAGCCGGCCAGCAGTACGGTCGCAGTCAGCAAAACGGCAATCTCTCGTTTTCTCATAGGTTCACGCCTCTATTCATCTCATATTCACGATATCCCAGATATCTTCCGTATCCAGACCCAGCTTCCAGCCGGCCACGCCGGCCAGATTATATTTCCGGATCAGGTTCATCTTAAGTTCCAGAGAGCGCTCGTCTTCCATCCAGATCGTCTGAACGCCGCCATCCGTCATCAGTTCCCCGTAATTCAGCCCCAGTTCATCCTGCCAGTACAGAGACACCTGATTCTCATCCACCCACTTCCGGGCTGCTTCCAGACCCAGCGCCGTGGAACTGACCGTTCCGTCTGCCGTTTCCTCCCATCGTCTCGTGTAGAACGGAACCGCATTAATAACCTTCTCCGCCGGAACCTCCGCCAGCGTATTCTGAATGCCGCTCTCCACAAAAGGCAGAGATGCCGTCGGCCCCGGATCGCCGCCTGCGTAATGCTCATCATACCCCATGATGATTACATAATCAGCCACCCGGCCCTGTTCGGCGCGATTGTAACCACGGGTATACTCCGACGGTACATAATTATCCACAGATAAAATCAGGCCCTGATTGTGACAGGCTACGGACAGTTCCCGGATAAACTGAACATAATGCGGCTGCGCCTCCGGCGAAATACCCTCGATATCAAGATTAATTCCATCCAGACTGTATGTGCGCGCCTCCTCCATCAGGCCGTCGATCAGTGTCTTCCGTACAGATGTCCGCGAAAAAAGAACCGCCGAATCCACCTGATCCCCCTTATTGAAATTATCAAGAACGGCCCATACCTGAAGCCCCATCTCATGCGCCATGTCCACATACGTCTGGCTGACGAAGGATTCAAACGCACCATTGTTGTCCGTCAACATCAGCCAGGTGGGCGCGATCACATTGACCGCCCCCTGCGTTCTGGCAATCAGGCGCTCAAAACCGTCATTGTCTTCTTCTCTCAGCGTCTGATGCCAGGCCAGACAAACCGGCTCAGCCAGCGAAATACCGATATATGACGGAGCCGTATAGGTACTGACCAGCTCTTTTGCAAAAGTTTCCTGCACATGTTTGTTCTGAAGCCATCCTATGTATCCGTCGGCCGTCCGCCCCCGGGACCATTCTTCACCGGTCTCCAGAACCGTAAATTCACCGCCTGCGGCCACAGTGGTCAGAATCGGACTTTTAATATCCTCCTGAACACGTACCGGCGCCTCCTTCGCAGCGATCCCCGCCGTCTCGGTATCCCAGTCATCATACAGGAAGAATCTGTTCACCGGCGACATGAACAGTTCGGAACGGATATCCGTATAACTGGCGACAAGCCCTACAGAAAGCCAGACGGCGCCGTTTTCCGCCAAAAGAAGAGGTTTTCCGCTGCTGCCCTCGGTCCGCTTGTCTGCATATACGACCGTATCCGGCAGCGTATAAACCAACAGCTTCTCTGTATCATCCCAGTAGAACTTCTCATTCAGGTTCTGGATCACCCAGGAAATCGGGAGGTACGCCTGACCATCCCGAACCGTCACCTCTACATCGTTTATTCGCTCGTTGTTATAATAAAATGCAGTCTCTCCGTCAGATATCCCCAGAACCTCAGAAACATCCGCCTCTTCTTTCGTCGGGATATAGCGGTCGATGTACACGGCCGCCAGAAAGCCGCCTGTGATCAGAAGCAGCAGAAAGACTACAATTACGACCGGTATCACTGTTCGCTTCAAATAAATTCCTCCTGATGTACCCTGTTTGTTTTGATATTCGATTTCCTCGTTATTATATCATGTCCTCCGGACATGTTCCCTCCGGGGGATGCGCGCGGTTCGGTCCGGTGTTTTATCCTCACTTCGTTCGGACTCCGAACCGGCGCGGTATAATCTCTACTGAGATTATACCATATATTCCTCCCCGCAACTTCTTAATTTTTTTTTAATTCCCACCCGAGGGCATTGGAGGGCGAAAAAATGCAGGAGCAGGGCCCCTTTTGCCGGCTGCAGACGGAAGATAATGCTCCCCGGGGCCCCACTCTGACTCTGACTACCTTATGCCGCCGGCTTGTTCCGGCGGTTTTATCGGTTGTAGACCCGGTCGAACCGAATCTCCGTAAGACGGCCTTCCGCTGCGCCCACATAATCGCACATATAAAAAGAACCGTCTTCATTCACCTGAAATATCTTCTCCCAATCTCCGTCTTTCGGCTCCATACCGTCAATGTAGATCGGGATCCCCCTGGCCTCGTACTTTTTGAGGCCATTTACATACTGATTCTTCTCCTCCTGAAGATACTCATCCATAATGTCCCCCCTGTCTCCCCAATACTGCTTCCAGACGCTTCCTCTCCCTTCCCGGAGGTTTTTGTGACACATCACCGGGAAAGGAAGCATCACAGGATCGTTTTCATGAATTCCACTGTCTGCTGTGTAACCGTGAACGCGTCCGCTGAAAGCGGAATCCGCCGTACAGTCGGTCTGCGCCTCTTATTCCATCTGATTCTGGATTGCTCGCTGCCGAAAGCAGCAAGACAGAGCCAGCCGTTCTTCTCCGCGCATTCCTCCCATGCCTGCTTCATCCCGGGCGCTTCCATCTGCCATTCGCTAAAGGAAATCGTCAAAAATACCCTGTGACATCGGAGCAATTCCTGACTACTCTGCTCTCCCAGGCTTCCGAAATCGATCAGGATCTCCTCGTAGCCCTTATGGAGGCATTCCGCCAATACCCCGCCGGCAGACCTCGGATAGAAGTCCGCCTCCTGAATCGTGTAGAAATTCTCCTGTGCCGATAAACCCGTGCAGATACTGCCAAAACGGGCAAAATCGCCGTGGCTGTTCCATTCCAGAACCGCTGTCCTGCGCCCGCAGGCACTGCACAGATAATTTGCTGCCAGAACGCACAGATGCGTAGTCCCCATCGAGCGCCCGGCTCCCGTCACGCCGATGATCCTCGGCTCCCCCATGACGTGCTTTTTCTTATGAATGTATGCCATCGTCCTTTCCCATCCTCCCCTCGCAGGCATCCGGCCAGAACGGCCCCACAGAAGGAGCCGGCTCCCTCCTCCGGCCGGAACGGATCCGCAAAATACGGAACCTGCA
Organism: uncultured Lachnospiraceae bacterium; assembly: GCA_947629545.1. Taxonomy (GTDB): domain Bacteria; phylum Bacillota; class Clostridia; order Lachnospirales; family Lachnospiraceae; genus UBA3402. The sequence continues at coordinate 12,455 of CANREE010000052.1, forward strand.
TGCTTCGGTACAGACGCAGGCCCGTAGGTGGTGCCACTGCTTTCGCGGCTACGCGGTTATAAAGGATGATCAGGTCATGACGGCCATCTTCTCCTGACAGACCGCCGGTACCGAACCAGTCTGAAAGTGCCGCAATACTGGGCGCATCCCACCATTTACCGCCACAGATGACCAGCAAAAGCGCCCTTTCTCCGGATTCCCGTACTGTTGCGGTCCTGCACACGGCTTCGGCAAGCGCGGTGCCGTAATCACTTACGATGACCGGATAGCCATGCGCCGTCAGATGCACCGCGCTGCCATAGCGCGGCATCATCGGCAGTTTCCGTATGGTATAGATTCCGTAGGAATCGGCTGATACTCCCAGCTTCTCCCCCATGGCCCTCACATCGCCTGACCGGTTCTTTTCTTCATAGAGCGCCGGATACCCCTGCCGGTTCAGCCAGGAAGCCAGGCCGATGGCAATGTGTGTTGCTCCCGCTCCCGCGCGGGCTGACGCGAGAGCGACCGTAAGAGACGGCATTTGTGTCCGGCGCTGTTTCTGAGCGCCGCGCCGCAGATTGCCGAGCGACTCAAAAACCTCTCCAGCCGATGCATAACGCAAAGCGGGATCGGTCTTTAAGCATCTGCGGATAATTCCTCCCAGTTCCCCGGGAACCGATACGCCGGTTCCTTCTGTCTGCGGCCTTCCGGCAGCCATATAAGCCAGAATCGCCCCGATCTGGTAAACATCCGTGCGGACATCCAAAAATCCACCGTTTCGCTGCTCCGGTGCCGCGAAGCCTTGCGTACCGTAACGTTCTTCCGCTTCATTGGCTCCCGAAAGTGTGTCCGAACGGTCAAAATCCAAAAGTTTTACCTGTCCGTGGCACACCAGAAGATTTCTGGGCTGCAGATCAAGATATAGAATTGGAATCGTTTCTGCAGAATGCAGATATTGAACCAGGCCGCAGATCTGAATACCATACCGTATTACAACGTCCTGACTCAGAGAACCCCGCGCACACACGAGGTCATAGAGAGAGTCTCCTTCCAGGAACTCTTCCACAAGATAACTGTATTGACTGTCTTCCTCGAGATCGTATACGATGGGAATACAGGGATGCTTCAGCCGCTTGAGAAGCAATGCCTCCCTGCGGAACTGTTCATAGCAGGCCGATGACTTCGGAACCCGCTTGATCGCCCGAAAGGCGTCCAACTCCAAATGACGGGCCAGATACACATCACCGTTTCGCCCCTGCCCAAGGATACGGATCAACTGGTATTTTCCAAACAGAACGGTGTCTTTCTCAGTCACCTCCTTCTGGCAATACCATCTCTTACATTGTCTATTTTAATATAGCTTACACGTTTTCGCAACGGAAAAATGAAAAATTCCAAAATTTTTTCTAAAAAATACTACATAGTAATTGATATTTAACCGTAACATATAGTATATTTAGAGTGTATAATTTTATGCGTGTGTAAGGGAAGGATGTGATCCTGAATGAAGATAGAACGTATCAATGAAAACCAGATCCGCTGTACGCTGACCAGCTTTGACCTGAGCGTGCGAAATCTGAATCTGCGCGAACTTGCCTACGGCAGCGAGAAGGCGCGTCGGCTGTTCCATGAGATGATACAGAAAGCCTCTAATGAAGTGGGATTTGACGCTGAGGATATCCCGCTGATGGTGGAAGCCATTCCATTATCCAATGAAAGCGTGATGCTGGTGATCACAAAGATCGAGGATCCGGAGGAACTGGATACACGGTTCTCCCGTTTTTCACCGGCCGGCGACGAGGACTCCGATCTGTTGAATGAACTGGCCAGCGAGCTTTTAGAAGGCGCTGACGGTCTGGCTAAACTCCTTGGACTCCCATTAGGGATCCAGACGGAAACAGACAGCGGGGACGAAAACGACGATGAAACAAAAGCCCCGGCTCAGGCAGTCAGAATTTTCACTTTTCAAAGTCTGGACGATGTCTCGGACGCGGCCAGGGCCTGCGGCTGCCTCTACGACGGAGTGAACACATTATATAAAAAGCCGGACACCTCCCAGTATTATCTCGTCGTGACACATGAAGGGGCCGATGAGACCGGGTTTAACCGTGTCTGTAACATTCTTGCGGAATACGGTACGAAGATCCGGCAGGAATATGCCAGTGTTGCCTACTATGAGGAGCATTATCAAACTGTATGCGCCGGGAAAGCCCTGCAGGTGATGCGGACGCTATGAGAGCTTATGCTCCCAATTTTGTACATTTGTATACACATTTTCCTCTTGAATATTTCCGAAATCTGTTATAGAATGAAGACACATGTAAAGAATATGAAGGAGGTATTTGTTATGGCACGTGTAATTAGTGATGCCTGCGTATCCTGCGGAACCTGCGAGGCGGAATGCCCGGTTGGCGCGATCTCTCAGGGAGATGGACAGTACGTGGTAGACGCTGACAGCTGCATCGACTGCGGTGCCTGCGAAGCAGCCTGCCCGACCGGCGCGATCAGCGAGGCGTAATCGAAGACTTACATAACGCCCTTCCCGCACGGGAGGGGCGTTTCCCTGTGAAAAAGGAAGGATCCCCATGGAAATGAACCGTAAGCCGCTCATCGGCCTGACCACATCCCACAATATCGAAACCGAAGAAACCTACCAGCCTCCCGCTTGTCCGCGGGCCATTCTTGCAGCAGGAGGTATCCCGGTGATCCTGCCGCTCGAAGCGTCGGAGAACGACCTTCGGCAGCTGGTTTCCGTCCTGGACGGCTTTCTGTTTACCGGTGGTCCCGATGTCCATCCATTCCGGTTCGGGGAAGAAACCCTTGCCAGCTGCGGTGGTGCCTCTGTGCAGAGAGATCGCATGGAACTGGCTCTTTTGCGCCTTGCCATCGAACAGAAGAAACCCATTCTGGGCATCTGCCGCGGCATCCAGCTGATCAATATCGGTCTCGGCGGGACCATTTATCAGGATATTTCCTCTCAGGTAAAGCAGGTACTTCCGATCGCCCATCAACAGCCGTTCCCACATAAGGTACCATCACACACGGTAGAAATAGCAACGGGAAACCTGTTGGCGGAGATCATCAGCGGACGCTTCCCTGAGGATGAGAATGCTTCCTCAGACCGGCAGGGCAACGACATTTCCGCACTTCCCACCCACAGTCCCGCACCAGGCGATCCTGCAGTAAGCCGGATATCCCTTCGCGTCAACAGCACCCACCATCAGGCGATCCGGGATGTGGCGCCTCCGCTTAAGGCGTGCGCCTATGCTCCCGACGGTATCATCGAGGGCGTTGTGATGAAAGATTACCCGTTTCTGATCGGCGTCCAATGGCATCCTGAGTATTTATGGCAGGATGATGCGGCTGCGATGAATCTGTTTAAGGGCCTTATCAAAACAGCTTCTTCCCGCTTCTTCCGAACCGTCTCTTCCTGAACAGCGGAGTTTTCGCGGCCGCAGCTTCTGCGCGGCCTTTTCCTTTGTTCTGATAGGCACGGATGGTCTCGTCCAGCTGCTTAAAGCGCTCCTCTTCCTTCTCATCGCTGACGCGAAGCAGATATTCAACTTCCTTCATGACCCTGTCCGTCACGTTCTCGCTGACTGCGTCGCTGACGTCCTCCGTGATCTCCTGACTGATACGGGCCATATTGACCTCCACGGCCTGTCCGATAATATGATTCATGATCTCCTGAAAACGGGCCATCTTCTCATCAGCGTTCAGGGTTCCCGCCGGCGCTGTTTCCTGCACAGGTACCAGACTTTCGGATAGTTCCCTCCCGTCCCCGCCGTTGTCCGGTTCATTTGCACCGTCATCCGCCGGCGGCACGTTGTCCGTCTGCCCTTTTGCCCCGCTTTGCCCTTCCGCTTCGCTTACGGTATTCTCCTTTGTTTGCTCCGATCTCACGTGATTTTCTTTCCAGGCTGTTTTCATCTCTTCCTCCATAAGATCTTCGGTGATGGTAATGTCCTCCATCGCGCCCGACATTTTATTCAAGGCGTTTCTGATCGCCTTCAGCTGGTACCCCTGATCCTTCAGATCCCGGATCTGACAGAACAGACGTATTTGATAATCCGTATAGTAACGGTGCCCCATATCATTCCGTGGAATATCGAGCTTAAGCTCGTCCTCCCAATAACGGAGGACATGTGTCTCCACGCCGACCTGTCTGGCCGCATCCGATATCAAGTAGCGCACCTCAGCCATTCGAACCTCTCCTTTAGGCGACATGATTTCCGTACCTTGCTACTATATTTATGCTTTGAGAATGAATTTTATGCCGGAATACGGCGAAGAACAAAAGGCTTCTGCATCGCGTCGGGAACGAAATACCCTTTACGCGTAAAATGCAGAAGCACAGAGCAAAAAATGTTCAAAAATAACTTACGGTCGCGCAATATTCACAAAACGTGTGACATCCGGCTTCCACAGGAGATTTACGGTTCCAATGGGGCCGTTGCGCTGCTTGGCAATGATCACCTCAGCCGCGTCCGGATTATCCGTGTCCTTATTATAATAAACATCGCGGTAAAGGAACATGACGACGTCCGCATCCTGTTCAATGGCTCCTGACTCGCGCAGATCCGAAAGCATCGGCCTGTGATCCTGACGGCTCTCGCAGGCGCGGCTCAGCTGGGAGAGCGCCACCACAGGCGCCTTGATCTCCCGGGCCAGCGCCTTAAGCGACCGTGAAATCTCCGAAATCTCCTGCTGACGGTTATCGCCGCTTCTCCCGCTTCCGCTCATCAGCTGCAGATAATCGATGATGACCATATCCAACCCCCGCTCCAGCTTCATCTTCCGGCACTTGGAACGCAGTTCTGTCACCGTGATCCCCGGCGTATCATCGATAATCATATTTGAACTTCCGATCTGCCCGACCGCCTCCACGACGGCATCCCATTCAGCATCCGTCAGATTCCCCGTGCGCAGCTTTTGCGTGTTCACGTTAGATTCCATTGAGATCATACGCTGCACCAGCTGCTCCTTGGACATTTCCAGACTAAAAACCATACACGGCAGATTACGGCGAACCGATATGTAATCCAGTATATTCAGCACAAACGCGGTTTTGCCCATCGAGGGGCGCGCCGCCAGAAGGATCAGATCCGATGGCTGGAAGCCGGACGTCTTGTAATCCAGATCTACAAAACCGGTTGGCACACCCGTAACGATCTCCTTCGACCGCGACGCCTCCTCGATCTTATCCAACACATCCAGCGTCACCTGCCGGATCGGCACCAAATCCCTCGACGTCCTGCTCTGAAGCAGATCAAAAATCCGCTTCTCCGTATCTCCCAGAATATCATCCATGGATTCACGTCCCAGATAACAGTCATTGGAAATATCCTCGTTAATGCGGATCAGTCTCCGAAGAATCGCTTTCTCGCGGACAATATTGGCATAGGAGCGTACATTCGCTGAAGTCGGGACCGTAGTAATGATATCGCGCACGAACTCCAGACTGGATACTTCCGGCGGCACGTCCTTCTCCTTCAGACGATTCTGAAGCGTCACCAGATCCACTGGTTTTCCTTCGTTGAACAGTTCCACCATGGCAGTATACATGACGCCATACTGTTGCTGATAAAAATCCTCAGCCGCCAGGATCTCCGTGGCGGTGATGATCGCCTCCCGATCCATCAGCATCGACCCGATCACCGACTGTTCCGCCTCAATGCTGTGGGGGAGCACACGTTTGACCAATGCTTCATCCATTACTCCGCCACGACCTCCACCGTCAGCTTCGCAGTCACATCCTTGTGCAGCTTCACCGGCACCTCATGGGTTCCCAACACCTTAATCGGCTCCGGAAGCACCAGCTTCTTCTTATCCAGATCAAGCCCAAGCTGCGAAGCGACAGCCGCAGCAATCTCCTTACCGGATACTGATCCGAATGCTTTGCCGTTCTCTCCGGCCTTAATAGCCAGCGTCACCTTTGAAGCTGACAGTTTCCCGCCCAATTCCTTAGCCTCCGCCAGCTGCTTCGCCGCCACACGCTCTTCATTCGCCTTCTGCAGCTTCAGTTCATTCAGGGCCTTCGGCGTCGCCTCCACGCCCAGTTTCTTCGGCAGGATGAAATTACGGGCATAACCGTCGCTGACTTTCACAACCTGTCCCTTCTTTCCCAGCGCCTTCACATCTTCCAGTAATACGATTTCCATATTGCAAGTCCTCCTGTTCTGCATCGCCCCGCATCGGACTCTTTGCGCAGCGGTGCACGGCTTTTCTCATTCCATCAGCCTACATCACCGGCTGCGATCATTTCCCGGATTACGTCCTTTAACTTCTCCCGGGCCTCATCCATCGACACGTTCTTAAGCTGTGCCCCCGCTATCGAGCGGTGTCCGCCGCCGCCCAATTTCTCCATCATTACCTGAACATTCACTTCATCCATCGAACGGGCGCTCAGGAAAATGACACCATTATACTCGGACAGCACCACGGAAGCCTTAATACCCTTGATCCCCAGCAACTCATTCGCCGCCTGCGCCGCCACAATCGTCGGGTTCTCGATCCCCTCCGACGGACATTCGCTGATCGCAAAAGCCCCCTCGAACACCTCTGCCTGTCCGACTGTCTGAGCCCGCGCCTTGTAATTCACCATCTCCTCGCGAAATGCCTTGCGGATACGCATCATATCCGCGCCGTTACGCCGCAGATAAGCCGCCGCCTCCAGCGTCCGGACGCCGGTCTGATTATTGAAATAATTCGTATCGATCAGGATACCCGCGTACATTACGTCCGCTTCCTGAGGTCGAAGCCTGATACCCTCGGCAATATACTGCACCACCTCTGCGACCATCTCGCAGGCTGACGATGCATTCGGCTCCACATAAGAAAGCACCGCATTATCGATGATTTCGCTTCCCTGCCGGTGATGATCAAGTACCACAATCGTCTTCACCCGCCTGAGAAGTTCCGGCTCCTCTGTGATCGCCGGCCTGTTCACGTCCACAACGACCAGAAGCGTCCCTTCATCTGCCTTCTCAAGCGCCTGACTGCCTGTTAGAAACATATCCTCCGGATAGCCGGCCGCAGTTGTGAAACGCTCATACATCGGACGAACCGATGATGTGATATCATTAATCACGATATGGGCCTTACGATCCAATGCAGCCGCGATCCGATAGATACCCACCGCCGCGCCGAAAGCATCAATATCCGACAGTCGGTGCCCCATGATCAGCAGCCTCTCCTTCGTACCGATCAGTTCCTGCAGCGCGTGGGCCTTTACACGGGCCTTCACACGGGTGCTTCGCTCCTGCTGCTGGGATTTTCCGCCAAAATACTCGATCTTCTCACTGCTCTTAAGCACTGCCTGATCGCCGCCGCGTCCCAGCGCCATGTCGATCGCCATACGGGCAAATTCGTAATTTTGTCCGTAGCTGTCTCCGCCAAGGCCCAGACCGATACTTAATGTCACCGCCATCTCGTTGCCGATATTGACTGCTTTCACATCCTCCAGGATTGAGAAACGCTGTTCACGCAGTTCCCCGACATATCGCTGCTTGATTACAAAAAAATATTTATCATTCTCTATCTTCTTTACGACGCCGTTAAATCCGGTAATATACTTGTTAATACGACGTTCGATCAGCGCCATCAGAAGGGAACGCCGGACCTCCTCCACGCTTTCCATCGCCTCGTCATAATTGTCCAGATAAATAAGTCCGGCCACCATCTTCTCATCGGTGATTTCCTTCTGGTACTGCAGAAGTTCTGTCTCATCGAATAAATACACCGCAACCAGATCCGGCGTCGGCACTGCGGCGGATGTCTCTGTCTCTGCCGCTGACCCTTCCCCGGCGCCCTCACCGGCATCCTCCCCGGACTTAAAATCCTCCATGGACACCAATTTCAGATCCATCCGGTAACAGCGGCCGGCGAATTCGATATGCAGGCTGGTCTTCTCGTCCAACCCCTTCAGAATCTCCTTTGTGACTTCCGGAAACATGGCAATCAGGGAATTACCCCGGCCTCCGGCTTCCTTCACCATCTCGGTAAAGAGTTCATTCATCCAGAGAAGGCGTCCGTTTTGATCTGTCACTACATAGGGCACATCCAGTTCCGTAAGCAGCTTCTTCTGAATCCACGCGAAATCTGTAGAAAATTCTACCATGCCGGCGATGAGCTTCCTGCGAGAGAACAGATATAAAAAAACGGAAATCAACACATAAACAATGGTGAAACCGCTCATCGCCAAAGCAGCTCCCAGATCAGCAAAGCCGACGACGATATTCGTAATGATTACCAGTATTGACAGAAACAGCGGCCACTGCATATACAGACCAAGCTGTCCGGTCAGGGTTCGTTTCGGTTTCATGGATCCTGTCTCCTTAACTTTGCAAGCCAAATTCAAAGAACTGTATGTAAGTATAACACAGTTCTCTGTTTTCGTCCAGCATCAGCGAAAAAACGGTAGAAACGGTAGAAAACAGCCGTCGCACAGACAATTTTCCTGTGCGGCGGCCTTTGAAATCCCGTTCTAAAACATCCCTCTTTCCGCGCCGGCACCGGGTTCTTAGCCCAGCGCCGTCTTCTGCGCGACGACATTTTCCTTCTCATAGCAGGCAAACGCGTCGTCCACCAGCTTCTTGTCAGGCTTGGGCGTCAGCCAGCTTACCACCGGCACAATGACCAGGCCGGCCAGCATCGCGATGGAGCCGCAGTTGATCGGCGACTTCATAATCGCCGGGAAGATGCCGGGAACCAGCATATTTAACAGCATGATTCCGGAACCGAAGATGAAGCAGGCCCAGCAGGACGCCTTCGTGGTCTTCTTCCAGTACAGGGAGTACATGAACGGCGCCAGGAAGGAGCCGGCCAGAGCGCCCCAGGAGATACCCATCAGCTGGGCGATAAAAGTCACGGAGCTCTTGTACTGGATCAGCGCAATAATCGCGGAGATCGCGATGAAGACTACGATCAGGCCGCGAATGAAGAGCACCTGCTTCTTGTCGTCCATTTCTTTAATGACCAGCCCTTTCAGGAAATCGATGGTCAGCGTGGAGCTGGAGGCGATTACCAGGGAGGACAGAGTGGACATGGACGCCGACAGCACCAGGATCACCACCAGGGCGATCAGCGCCGGGCTTAAGTTCTGAAGCATCGTCGGGATCACGGAGTCGTAACCGTTGGCCGCAATGTCGATCTGGTCGGAGAACAGACGTCCGAAGCCGCCCAGGAAATAGCATCCGCCGGCCACAACCAGCGCGAACAGCGTGGAAAT
>CANREE010000053.1 GCA_947629545.1 uncultured Lachnospiraceae bacterium
AGGCTGGAGATCTCCTGCTCAGGCACTAAAAGATTACAGGGCTGCACAGTGTAACACATGATTGACAAACATACAGTTTTCCCGGTCATTTTCACGGCGGTGCGTAAGGCCATACTATTTTTTTGGTTATCTGTCTGAAATTCTGCTTGAAATCCTTCTTTCTCTGAGATACAATTATAATCGGCAGAGATTGGATTCACTGGATGGATGTTCCTATGGTGCGTCCGTCTACTAAATATTTTAAAATGGAGGACTGCAAAATGAGTAATTCGGCACAAACTTCAGCAGGCAGCAGGATCGCTAAGCTGCTTGATGAAAACAGTTTTGTTGAAGTCGGCGCTTATGTGACAGCAAGGGCCACCGATTTCAACATGACAGGCAAGGACACACCGGCTGACGGCGTCGTAACTGGTTACGGCACGATCGGCGGGTGCCTTGTGTATGTGTACAGTCAGGACGCTTCCGTGCTGGGCGGCTCCATGGGAGAGATGCACGCGAAGAAGATTGCAGCTGTCTACTCGATGGCCATGAAGATGGGTGCTCCGGTCATCGGCCTGGTAGACTGCGCTGGCCTGAGGCTTCAGGAGGCGACCGACGCGCTGCACGGCTTCGGACAGCTCTATATGAGCCAGACCATGGCCAGCGGCGTGATCCCGCAGATCACGGCGATCTTCGGTACCTGCGGCGGCGGTATGGCTGTCTCCGCGGCGATGAGTGATTTCACCCTTATGGAGTCGAAGAAGGCGAAGCTGTTCGTCAACGCCCCCAACGCGATCGATGGCAATTACGCAGGCAAGTGCGATACCTCCGCGGCTGATTTTCAGGGCGAGAAGGCCGGTATGGTGGATTTCGCGGGGACCGAGGATGAGGTTCTTGAGAAGGTCCGTGAGCTGATCGGGGTTCTTCCGGCTAACAACGAGGATGATATGTCCTACGATGTGTGTGAGGATGATCTGAACCGTGTCTGCGAGGGGCTGGAAGGCTTCGCGGGCGATACGGCGGCGGCTCTGGGCCAGATCTCTGACAATGGTTTCTTCCTTGAGACGAAGCCCATGTTCGCTCCCTCCATGGTGACCGGATTTATCCGTCTGAACGGCAATACGGTGGGCTGCGTGGCCAACCGCAGTGAAAGCCTTGGTGAGAACGGAGAGAAGAAGGAGAGCTATGATGCGGTCCTGACGGCCGAGGGCTGCACGAAGGCCGCGGAGTTCGTGGATTTCTGCGATGCGTTTAATATCCCGGTCCTTACCCTGGTGAACGTGAAGGGCTACAAGGCTGACAAGTGCAGCGAGCGCCATATGGCGAAGGCGGCTGCGAAGCTGACCTATGCGTTTGCCAACGCCAGCGTGCCGAAGGTGACGGTCATCATCGGACAGGCGTTTGGAACGGCTTACCTGACCATGGCCAGCAAGTCCTGCGGCGCCGATATCGTTTACGCGTGGCCGACAGCGGCCATCGGCATGATGGATGCCCAGGCAGCTGTGAAGATCATGTACGCCGATGAGATCGCGAAGGCGGACAACGCCGTGGCTTTGATTAATGAGAAGGCGGCGGAGTACCAGACCCTTCAGTCCAGCGCCGTCGCGGCCGCGAAGCGCGGCTACGTCGATGATATTATCCCCGCGGAGGACACGAGAAAGCGTGTGATCGCCGCGTTTGAGATGTTATTCACAAAGAGAGAGGATCGTCCGGCTAAGAAGCATGGCACGATCTGAGCGAGGTGACAGGCGTATGAAACAGATTAAGAAGCATTTTGTATGGATACTCTGCGCGGTTTTCTGCCTGATGAGCCTGACGGCCTGCGGACAGACCGTTGAGTCCGGCAGTCCTCTGGATCCGGAGATGACCGTTTATATGGTGCAGACGGCTGGCGGATTCCTGCAGGAAGTTACCTCCATGGCGGAGAGCGAGATCGATATGATCATCGACCAGCAGGCGGCCGATCCCGGTATTATCACCGGCCTTGAGAGCTATAGGAGCCTGAGCGGTGATCTGGGTGCGCTGGTTTCCGTTTCAGAACAGGGAACAGTGACAGAAGTCGACGGCGGCTATGAGATTGCGATCGACGCTCAGTTTGAGCAGCGTCAGTGCCAGTTTGTGCTGGGCGTGGACGAGGATATTGCTCAGGTCACATCCATGGCCTTCAATCCGGTCTACAGCCTGGGGGAGAACATGACCAAGGCGGCGCTCAACACGCTGATGGGCATGGGAACCGTGTTCCTGGTACTGATCTTTATCAGCCTTCTGATCAGCTGCTTTAAGTATATCAATGTCATCGAGAAGAAGATGAAAGAGAAGAAAGCCGCGCCTGCTCCTCAGGCGGCAGCGGCGCCCGTTCCGGCTCCGGCGGCGGTTCCCGCGGCAGCGGAAGAAGAGGATGTGACCGATGACCTGGAGCTGGTTGCTGTCATCACTGCGGCGATCGCGGCGGCTTCGGAGAATACGGTTCCGGCAGACGGACTGGTTGTCCGATCGATCCGCCGGGTACCGGACGGCAAGTGGAAAAGAGCGTAAATCATGTAAATTATATTAGGAGGATTTTATATCATGAAGAATTATACGATCACAGTCAATGGCAATGTGTATGAAGTAACCGTAGAAGAAGGCGTTTCCACAGGCGCTCCGGCCGCAGCTCCCAAGGCAGCCCCGAAGCCCGCGGCTCCCAAGGCAGCCCCGGCGGCTCCGAAGCCCGCTGCTCCCGCTGGTGCGGCAGGCGCTGTCGCCGTGACCGCTCCGATGCCCGGCAAGATCCTCGGTGTGAAGGCAAGCGCAGGCCAGGCCGTGAAGCGCGGCGAGGTCATCATGGTTCTGGAAGCCATGAAGATGGAGAACGATATCGTGGCTCCCTCCGACGGCACGATCGCCACGATCAATGTGGCTGTGGGCGATGCCGTGGAATCCGGTGCGACGCTGGCTACATTAAACTAGGAACCGCGTAGATCACGCAGGTTTCAGATGGAGGGATTAACATGGAATATATTACAACGACATTGTCGAATCTTCTTCAGCAGACGGCGTTCCTCAATCTGTCCTTTGGTAATCTGGTCATGATCGCTGTGGCCTGTTTCTTCCTGTATCTGGCCATCAGAAAAGGATTTGAGCCGTTACTGCTGGTGCCCATTGCGTTCGGTATGCTTCTCGTGAACATTTATCCGGACATCATGGTTCACCCGGAAGATTCTTCCACAGGCACGGGCGGCCTTCTGTACTACTTCTTCCAGCTGGATGAGTGGGCGATCCTGCCGTCTCTGATTTTCATGGGCGTTGGCGCCCAGACCGACTTCGGTCCGCTGATCGCGAATCCCAAGAGTTTCCTCCTGGGAGCGGCGGCGCAGTTTGGTATTTATACCGCCTACTTTATGGCGATTTTCATGGGCTTCAATGACCGCGCTGCGGCCGCTATCTCCATCATCGGCGGCGCTGACGGCCCGACATCCATTTTCCTGGCCAGTAAGCTGGGACAGACCGGCCTGATGGGACCGATCGCCGTGGCGGCTTACTCCTACATGGCTCTGGTTCCGATTATCCAGCCGCCGATCATGAAGCTGTTTACGACGGAGGAAGAGCGCAAGATCAAGATGGAGCAGCTCCGTCCGGTTTCCAAGCTGGAGAAGATCCTGTTCCCGATCATCGTTACGATCGTGGTCTGCCTGATTCTGCCGTCCACGGCTCCCCTTGTCGGCATGCTGATGCTGGGCAACCTGTTCCGTGAGAGCGGCGTGGTCAAGCAGCTGACCGAGACCGCCAGCAACGCGATGATGTACATCGTGGTCATCCTGCTGGGCACCTCCGTTGGCGCGACCACCAGCGCCGAGGCGTTCCTGAACCTGGACACCATCAAGATCGTAGCTCTGGGCCTGATCGCATTCGCGGTCGGCACGGCGGCAGGCGTCCTGTTCGGAAAGCTGATGTGCAAGGTAACCGGAGGCAAGATCAACCCGTTAATCGGTTCCGCGGGCGTGTCCGCCGTTCCGATGGCGGCCCGCGTATCCCAGAAGGTGGGCGCTCAGGCCGATCCGACCAACTTCCTGCTGATGCACGCCATGGGCCCGAACGTGGCCGGCGTTATCGGTACGGCGGTTGCGGCCGGTACCTTTATGGCGATCTTCGGTGTGAAGTAAAATGAGCGGGCAGGCCGGCTGCGCGCAGTTCAGCGAATGTCTGCGGCGCGGGCCTGCGAGTCGAAAATGAATGAAAATAACAGGAGGTAATACAATGGCTGAGATACAGAAAAAACCGGTAAAGATTGTGGAAACCGTCCTCCGCGACGCCCATCAGTCTCTGCTGGCGACCAGAATGAGTACCGAGCAGATGCTGCCGATCATCGACAAGATGGATAAGGTCGGCTACTATGCAGTAGAGTGCTGGGGCGGCGCGACCTTCGACGCGTCCCTGCGTTTCCTGAAGGAAGATCCGTGGGAGAGGCTCCGCAAGTTAAGAGCCGGCTTCAAGAACACCAAGCTGCAGATGCTGTTCCGCGGCCAGAACATTTTGGGCTACAATCACTATGCTGACGACGTGGTCGAGTACTTCGTGCAGAAGTCCGTGGCCAACGGCATCGATATCATCCGTATCTTCGACTGCTTAAACGACATCCGCAACCTGCAGACAGCCGTGAAGGCAGCCAACAAGGAGAAGGCTCATGTGCAGATCGCCCTTTCCTACACGCTGGGCGACGCCTACACGCTGGATTACTGGAAGAATATCGCCAGAGAAATCGAGGAAATGGGCGCGGATTCCCTGTGCATCAAGGATATGGCGGGTCTTCTGACGCCTTACGCGGCGGCGGAGCTGGTGACGGCCCTGAAAGAGTCCACGAAGCTGCCGATCGATCTGCATACCCATTATACGTCCGGCGTCGCTTCCATGACGTATCTGAAGGCTGTGGAAGCGGGCTGCGATATCATTGACACCGCGATGTCGCCTCTGGCCCTGGGTACCAGCCAGCCGGCCACCGAGGTTATGGTGGAGACCTTCCGCGGAACGCCGTACGACACCGGCCTGAATCAGGAGCAGCTGGCGGAGATCGCCGACTACTTTGCGCCGATCCGCGAGCAGGCGCTTAAGAGCGGCCTGCTGAATCCGAAGGTTCTGGGCGTCAACATCCAGACCCTGCGCTATCAGGTGCCGGGCGGTATGCTTTCGAACCTTGTGAACCAGTTGAAGGAAGCGGGCAAGGAAGACAAGTACCGCGAGGTTCTGGAAGAGATCCCGCGCGTCCGCAAGGACTTCGGCGAGCCGCCGCTGGTGACGCCGTCGTCCCAGATCGTAGGAACGCAGGCCGTGATGAACGTGATCGCCGGCGAGCGTTACAAACTGGTTCCGAAGGAGTCCAAGAAGATCATGATGGGCGAGTTCGGCCAGACCGTGAAGCCGTTTAATCCGGAGGTCCAGAAGAAGATCATCGGCGACGAGACGCCGATCACCTGCCGTCCGGCCGATCTGATTCCGCCGCAGCTGCCGCAGTTTGAGAAGGAGTGCGCGCAGTGGAAGCAGCAGGATGAGGATGTTCTGTCCTACGCGCTGTTCCCGGCGGTTGCCAAGGAGTTCTTCCAGTACCGCGAGGCGCAGCAGACGAAGGTGGACCAGACGGTCGCCGATAAGGAGAGCAAGGCTTATCCGGTCTGATATCCGGAAGACGTTCGGTCAGGCGCCGCTATGGCGGCCTGGTCGGTTATGTGATTCCCGTTCGGGTGTTCGTCGTACGGGATCCGGGGACATTTCCGCCTCCGGATCCCATCGCGAACACATACCGGACGGGATTTTTTGTGTCCGTGCCCGACATTTTTTAATTTTTATTTACATATTTTTGCAAATATTTGAAGTTTTCGAACTCCCTGTTGACATATGGTATCGTTTATCTATATAATGGATAATGTAGTATTATGTGGGAATTTGTCAATATCTTGTGGTAGCGGCCGTGCGGCGGGAGATAAGGATTTCCCTGCGGCAGACGGGGAGGGCTCCGAGAGACTGGATGCGGGCGCCTGTGCAGAGGAGGACAGGACTGTGTTTCCGGCAGGGACGACAGAAAAGCGGAACGACGGGATGATCATAGAATGACGGGATACGGGAGAATACAGATGAACAGGAACAGGATCCGGCGGGGAGCTGCTATTGTGCTTGCCCTGCTTGTAGTAATAAACAGTATAACGGGACGCGGAACAGCAGCGGGAATCGTGAGCCGTGCGGATGAGAGGGCGGCGGTCGTCAACGCGACGACATTGAATGTGAGAAGCGGCGCGGGAACAGGGTTCTCTCTGGTAGATAAGCTCACGAACGGAGCGGCGGTCGCAGTGATCGGGGAGACGACGGGAAGCGATGGGATGGTCTGGTACAGGATCCGTTTCAGTGGAAGTAATGGTACGGAGACAGTCGGTTATGCCAGATCGGATTATATCCGCTTTCCGGTCGCCTATACGAATGACGCGGATTTCGAGGCGAGTCTGACTGCGCAGGGTTTCCCGGAGAGCTATAAGGCGGGACTCAGGCAGCTTCATGCCATGTATCCTAACTGGGTGTTCACGGCGCAGAATACAAATCTGGATTGGAACACGGTAATTGAAAATGAGAGCCTTGTAGGAAGGAATCTGGTCTATGACGGCAGCATTTCCTCGTGGAAATCTACGGCATACGGAGCTTATAATTGGGAGACCAGTACATGGCCGTCCTTTGACAGTGGTTCTTATGTTGCAGCGTCATCGGCGCTGATCGCCTATTATATGGATCCCAGAAATTTTCTGGATGACAAGTATGTATTTCAGTTTCTGTTACATAGTTACGATGCGTCGGCCCATACGGCTGAAGGGCTTCGTTCTATGGTGGAGGGGACATTCCTGTCCGGATCGGCCGCGGTCAGCGGTTCGTACGGGTCATCTACAGAAAGTCAGAATGGTACTCTTGGGAATGGTCCCTTAGGTCCGCTTGGCGGAAGCGGCTCAGGCGTCAGCACACAGGGCCCGGCAGGCAGCAGCAATTCGGGTGTCAGTACACAGACTCCGGGGGCGCAGGGGAGCAGCGGAAGCAGTTCAGGCGTCAGCACACAGGGCCCGGCAGGCAGCAGTTCGGGCGTCAGCACACAGGGTCCGGCGGGCAGCAGCAGTTCAGGTGTCAGCGCACAGGGCCCGGCAGGCAGCAGTTCGGGCGTCAGTACGCAGGCTCCGGGGGCGCAGGGGAGCAGCAGTAGCAGTTCAGGCGTCAGCACACAGGCTCCGGGGGCGCAGAGGAGCAGCGGAAGCAGTTCGGGCGTCAGTACACAGGGCCCGGCAGGCAGCAGCAGTTCGGGCGTCAGCACACAGGCTCCGGGGGCGCAGGGGAGCAGCAGTAGCAGTTCGGGCGTCAGTACACAGGGCCCGGCAGGCAGCAGTAATTCAGGCGTCAGTTTTCAGGCACCCGGTTCAGTGGCGTCTGTTATAGGCAGCACCGGCAGGATATTGGGAAGCGTCGGTATGGTTTTGGATGGTCGTCGTATGCTTATGTCGCTTCCGAGCGGATTAACAGCCGGTCCCGGTGGCAATACTATTGGCAGCGGACAATCCGGCTCGGATGGGCCAATGGGGCCGTTAAGCCCCTTAGACGGCTCCGGCTACCAGTCTTCTGGTAACACGACCGCTCCGACTGCTGATTATGTGAATATTATCATGAATGCGGGTGCACAGACAGGCGTGAATCCTTATGTACTGGCCGCGATGATCCTTCAGGAGCAGGGAACGCAGGGGAACAGCAAATCCATATCCGGAACCGTTTCCGGATATCAGGGATATTATAATTTCTTCAATATTGAAGCTTATCGTTCTGGGGATATGGAGGCCACTACGCGGGGACTTTGGTATGCGTCCCAGACAGGAAGTTACGGGCGGCCATGGAACAGCATTGACAGATCCATTGCCGGAGGAGCTCTTTATTACGCTACGAATTATGTAAAGGTAGGACAGGATACTTTTTACTTAAAGAAATTTAATGTACAGGGCAGTAATCTTTACAAGCATCAATATATGACGAATGTGCAGGGGGCGGCCTCCGAGGGCGCTAAACTTTCTGAGGCATACAGCACGCAGTTAAAGCAGACGTCCCGGCTGGAATTTAAGATTCCTGTCTATCGGAATATGCCGGAAGCGGCCTGCCCGAAACCGACGGGAGATGGGAGCCCGAATAACAGACTTTCCGGTCTTGGGGTGGAAGGTTTTGCGATCACGCCGACCTTCAATATGAATACGACGACTTATGACCTGATCGTGAATTCCTCCGTGACGGAGGTGCGTGTCAATGCGACGGCGTATTCCGGCAGCGCGGTCATAAGCGGTATCGGTGTGATATCCCTGCAGAGCGGCAATAATGAGATTCCGATTTCTGTGAGGGCGGAGAACGGAGATGTAAGGGTCTATGTGATCCGTGTGGTGAAGCAGCAGAACGGCCCGTCCTATAACAGTTCCATTGGTTACGGTTCCGGCGGCCCGCTTTCATCGGGAAGCTCCTCCGGACCGGGAGGCGGAAGTTCCTCCTCTGCGGGGCCGGCAGGTCCGCTGACGTCCGGCGGAAGTTCATCTGCTCCGGGACCAACCGGCGGAAGTTCGTCCGGTCCGGTATCCAGTGGAAGCGGTCCGCTTTCATCGGGCAGTTCTTACGGACCGGGGAATGCGCTCTCCGATGCGGTCAGCAGCGAGGGGCCAGGAAATGTAAGTTCCGGAAACTCCTCCGGCGGCTACGGCCCCGGCGGCAGCAACGTGACGGTAATTCCATAATCTAAGAAAGGGGATTGTTTCAGAATGAACAGAAGCATGAAAAGGATTCTGACGGGAGCTGTGCTGATTGCCGTATTAACGCTTGGAACATCGTTTTCAGCGCTGGCAGGCAGGATCGCCTTTTCGGATCCATCGGCAACGACCGGTGAGACGGTGAACATCAATATGAAGATTACGTCTACCGGAAGCGAGACCATCGGCAGGGCGGACGTGACCCTGGCTTATGATGCATCCATGCTGGAATTTGTAAGTGGAGGAGAAGGTGTAAGCGGCGGCGCAGGAACCTTGCGGGTAACCGGCAGCAGTAACAGTTCAGATGCGAAGGAGATGGCCTTTGTCCTGACCTTCAGGGCCTTGCGTGCGGGCAGTACGACGATCACGATCAGTTCTCAGGAGGTTTATGACAGTGACAGTCAGACCGTAAATATTGAGCGTGAAGGCAGTTCTGCCGTGACCATTGCCGCCGCGGCAGGAGATTCCACGAATGCAAATCTGGCCGGGCTGCAGGTTTCGCCCGGAAGTCTGACTCCGGCGTTTGCGAAGGATGTGCTGGAATATACGGTGACAGTCGGCGGCGACGTGGACAGTCTGGTGGTGGATGCGCCGGCGGTAGACGCCGGGGCCAGCGTGACGGTAAGCGGTAATGAAGGGCTGCAGATCGGGGAGAATACAGTTGTCTGCACGGTTACTGCCCAGGATGGTCAGACTGTAAAGGCATATACGATCAAAGTAACAAAACTGGAAGGCTCTGCCGACGGCGTCGAGGCTGGAGCGCCTGCGGAGGACGGCGTCGTTCTTCGTACACCGGAGAGAAGCGTGACCGTATATCCGGTACCTGAGGATGTGACGCTTCCGGAAGGTTTTGTACCTGCTCAGGCCAGCATTGACGGACATGATGTGCAGGGCTGGGTATGGGCGGCCGACGCAAAGACCAATGAGCCGCGATATTGTATTTTCTATGCGACCAATGAAAGTGGTGAAACGGATTTCTACCGATATGACCTGACCGAAAAGACGATCCAGAAATATTTCCGTGATCCGCTTGTGGATGCGGCGGCGAATGATGAGTATGCGAAAGTAGTTGACGATTATAATTCGCTGCTTGACGATTACAATATGCGTTTCTATATTATTATCGGTCTGATCGCTCTGGCGGTGATTCTGTTGATCGTGATCATTGCGCTGGTGGCGACCAGAGGCGGAAAAGACGATTTCTATGAGAAACAGCGTCAGGATGGAGGCAGCTATCCTGAGCGCCATAAGTCCAACCGGCAGGGGCAGGGCACTTCCGCCGGTAGGAACGGCCAGCGCGGAATGTCACGTGAAGAGCGGTATATGCGTGGGCTGGAAGCGGAGGAGGCTGCTGCCGAACGGGATGAGATGTTCCGCGCTGAGCAGCAGATCCGTGAGCGGCAGGCGCAGAGGCGTCAGGCGGAAGCGCATCAGGGACAGCAGAGGCAGACGGGGCAGCGTCCGGCAGGGACAATGCAGGGCGGTCAGCGTCCGGCAGGAACGGGACAGCGGCCTGTGGGATCACAGGGCGGACAGCGCCAATCCCCTGTCCGTCAGGGAAGTCAGCAGCGTCCTGCGGACCGTAAGCCGTCTGCTATGGAGGAGCAGAACTATGTTGTGCGCGGCCCGGTCACCGGTGATACGGAGCCGCTTGTGGTGCGGGAGAATAAGCCCCTTTCAAAGCCGCAGTCAACGCCGAAGGCCGCAGATGACGGCGGTGACGATTTTCAGATCATTGATATAGACTGAGAAGAGAAGCATCCTTTGTGAGATCCCGTTCGGTACCTGAAGGTCCGAACGGGATTTTCCTTCTTGACTGGGAGCTAAAATTGTTATATAATTGCTATAACAGGTATAACGAAAGATGGTGAAAACATGATCTTAAGCGTGGATTTTAACAGTGACGAAGCACTTTATATGCAGCTTCGCAATCAGATTATCTTCGGCATTGCCACGGGGCGGATCCGGGAAGGGGATTCCCTTCCGTCTGTGCGCCAGCTGGCGGAATATGTCAGTATCAATATGCATACGGTGAACAAAGCCTACACGGTCCTTCGGGAAGAGGGTTTTGTGAAACTGGACCGCCGTAAAGGAGCGGTCGTGGCTCTGGAAGCAGATCGCAAGCGCGTGCTGGAGGAAATGAAGGAGGAGATCGCCGTGGCGATGGCCAAGGCGGTCTGCCGCGGCATTGAAAGAGAAGAAGTACACCGGCTGGTGGACGAGGTCTATGACGCTTTCGCCAACTGGGATGAATCCGGGAGATGAGTGGAGGATCCGATATGTTATGTGAGGTATGCAAGATCCGTGAGGCCAACGTACAGTATACGGAAGTGGTCGGCGGCGTGAAGACAGAACATCATTTTTGTTCCCAGTGCGCCAAAGATCTGGATTTCGGTCCGTATTCGGCTATCTTTGACGGGGAATTTCCGTTTGCGGAATTTTTGTCTGCGCTTCTGAGCGGTGAGACGCCGACCCAGAAGCAGGATAAATACACGCAGATCGTCTGCCCGACCTGCGGTATGACTTACAGTGAATTTGTGAAAAACAGCTGCTTTGGCTGCGCTGATTGTTATGGCGTTTTTGATGTGCTGATTCACGATCATATCAAGCAGCTGCAGGGAAGCGAGAGCCATAAGGGCAAAAAACCCGTTTATCAGAATGTGGACGGAGAAGAAACCGCAGCTGACAAGATTGCGAAGGAAGTATCCGGAATTTCGCCAGCCGGAACTGCCGGTTTATCTGAAAATGATGGCAGTGCCGAGATCAATATCGCCGGACAGATCGCTTCGCTCAGGAGGAAGCTTAAAGATGCTCTTCGGAAGGAAGAGTACGAGACGGCTGCGGTATACAGGGATCAGATCCGCGCACTTGAGGAAAGGACAGGGCGGAATGAATAATCGCAGGAATATTATTTATAGTAAGGTACGTCTTTCACGCAACTGGGAAGCGTATGTTTTTCCGGCCCGGCTGTCAGAGAGGGACGCGACGGAGATGGTCGGCAGACTCTGTGAAGGGTTAAAAGATATTGACGGACAGCTGAATCTGAGGTATGATCTGTTAGATCTTTCTGAGATCGGGGAGCTGCAGCGGCAGCTTCTGAAAGAACGAAGGATCATTAACCGTACGATCCTTGAGAAAAAAGCGCCTATGTCCATGTATCTGTCGGAGGACTGGGAAGTGAGCCTGTTATTGAACGGATCCGATCATATCCGCATTCAGGTGATGAAGCCCGGATTCCATGTGGGGGAGGCCCTTAAGGAGGCCAGTCAGCTGGATGATTTCGTTAATGCCAGGTTCCCTTACGCGTTTGATCGGAAGTACGGGTATCTGACTTCGTATCCGACAAACGTAGGTACAGGCATGAAGGCGGCGGCTGTTGTGCATTTGCCAAGCCTTGCGATGGGGAAGAAATTCTCCTCCCTGATTGCTGATATGGGCCGCTTTGGCGTGTCCGTCCGCGGCCTGTATGGGGAAGGCCGTGAGAATTACGGTTCGTTCTATGAGGTTTCGAACCAGAAGACGATGGGGCTTACGGAGCAGGAGATTGTTGAGCTGGTCAGCAGGGTCGCCGTCCAGTTGAGCGATCAGGAGAGTCAGGTTCGGGATATGGCCAATCAGAATCACAGACTGATCCGGGAGGATGAGATCTATAAGTCTTACGGCGTGCTGCGCTATGCCAGAAGGATCAGTATGAAGGAGGCCATGACTTATCTTTCCCAGCTGATGGCGGGAAGTGCGGACGGGCTGATCCATTTTACGGAGACCTGTGATATTTACCGGCTGATTTTGGGAATACAGACGGCGGGCCTTAAGAGCCGCTCGGAGAAACCGCTCAGCAAAGATGAGCTGGATGTGGCCAGAGCAGAGTATCTGCGGGAAAAGCTGCCTGAGCTGGCGTGAGATAAGGTGTGGGGAAGCGGTGCCGGAACAGGCAGAAGACCGGCGGCATTTCGTTTGCGGCGCAGCAGAGTTTCCGTGGCAGACCTGAAAAGGAACGACAAGGAGGAAATCTTTTCATGATAGACAGTTTTACAGAAAAGGCCAAAACTGCCATTAATCTGGCGGCGGAGGCTGCGGAGGAATTGGGACATAATTATGTGGGTACTGAGCACCTGCTCTTAGGACTTCTGCAGGAAGGGACCGGTGTGGCGGCCAGAGTCCTTAACGGGTGCGGCGTACGTGAGGACAGGGTGATTGAGCTGATCAGCCATCTGATCAATGACAGCCAGCCGGTGGGACTTGCCGGTCAGAATACCTATACGCCCAGTGCCCGCAGGGTGATTGAGGGCAGTTACCGGGAGGCGGTGCGCTTCAAGGCGCCATTGATCGGTACGGAGCATATTCTGATCGCAATTATTCGTGAGAATGACTGCGTGGCGACGCGGCTTTTGAATACGATGGGGATCAGCATCCAGCGGCTTTATGTGGATCTGATGGGCGCCATGGGAGAGGATGCAGCTGTGGGACGGGAGGATGCGCAGGCTGCACGTTCGGCCGCAGCTTCCCGCGCAAAAAGCAATACGCCGGTTCTTGACAGCTACAGCCGCGATCTGACGGCGTTGGCCCGGGAAGGTAAATTGGATCCGGTCATTGGCCGTAAGCGGGAAATCCAGCGGGTGGTGCAGATCCTGAGCCGCCGCACGAAGAACAATCCCTGTCTTATCGGCGAGCCCGGCGTGGGCAAGACTGCCGTGGTGGAGGGGCTGGCCCAGATGATTGTAAACGGCGATGTGCCGGAAACCATTTTACAGAAAAGGGTCTTAACGCTGGATCTGTCCGGCATGGTGGCCGGCTCAAAGTACAGGGGCGAGTTTGAGGAGAGGATCAAACGGGTGCTCTCGGAGGTGACGGAGGATGGCGAGGTGCTGCTGTTTATCGATGAGCTCCATACGATTATTGGGGCCGGCGGGGCGGAAGGTGCCATTGACGCTTCCAATATTTTAAAACCCTCTCTGGCCCGTGGGGAGATTCAGCTGATCGGTGCGACGACAATCGAGGAGTACCGCAAGTACATCGAGAAAGATGCGGCTTTAGAGCGCCGTTTTCAGCCGGTGACTGTGGAGGAACCGACAGAGGAGGAAGCATATGAGATCCTGAAGGGACTTCGCGGCCGCTATGAGGAGCACCACAAGGTGACGATTACCGATGAGGCGCTGCGTGCAGCGGTGCGTATGTCTGCCCGCTATATCAATGACCGTTTCCTGCCGGATAAGGCGATCGATCTGATCGATGAGGCCTCATCCAAACTGCGGCTGACGGTGTTTGTGGAGCCGGAGGAAATTAAGGGCCTGGAGCAGGATATCGAGAATCTGGAAAAACAGAAAGAGCAGGCCATCGCATCGGAGAATTATGAGAAGGCCGCGGAGATCAAGAAGAGACAGATCAAAAAGCGCGAACGGATCGAGAAAGTTCGTGACCGTTGGCAGAAGGAGAAGACCAGCCGGAAGCTGGTGGTTGGAGAAGGCGAGATTGCCGATGTGGTATCCGGCTGGACGAAGATCCCGGTACGCAAGCTGGAGGAAGGGGAATCAGAACGGCTTAAAAAGCTGGAATCTATCCTGCACGAGCGTGTGGTCGGTCAGGAGGAAGCAGTATCGGCGGTTTCCAGAGCGATACGCCGGGGCCGTGTGGGCCTGAAGGATCCGAAACGTCCCATTGGCTCTTTCCTGTTCTTAGGCCCTACCGGCGTCGGCAAGACCGAGTTATGCAAGGCGTTGGCGGAAGCGATGTTCGGCACAGAGAATGCCCTGATACGGGTAGATATGTCGGAATATATGGAGAAGCACAGCGTCTCGAAAATGATCGGTTCGCCGCCCGGCTATGTAGGATATGATGAAGGAGGGCAGCTGAGTGAGAAGGTACGCCGGAATCCTTACAGCGTAATCCTTTTTGACGAGATCGAGAAAGCGCACCCGGATGTGTTCAATATCCTCCTGCAGGTGTTGGACGACGGACATATCACCGATGCACAGGGACGGAAAATCGATTTTAAGAATACGATCCTGATCATGACCAGCAATGCCGGAGCAGAGAGCATCATTTCCCCGAAGAGACTTGGCTTCACGTCTGTGGATGACGATGCGGAGAAATATAAATTCATGAAGGACCGTGTCATGGAAGAGGTCAGACGGATCTTTAAGCCGGAGTTTATTAACCGTGTGGACGAGATTATCGTTTTCCATCCGCTGAGCCGTGACAATATGAAAGCGATTATCGATATTATGCTCAGATCCATTAATAAGCGGACAAAGCAGCAGATGGGAATTGAACTTTCGGTGACCGACAGCGGTAAGGCCTACCTGATCGATAAGGGTTATGATGAGAAATTCGGCGCAAGGCCGCTCAGAAGGACGATCCAGAGTCAGGTGGAAGACCGGCTGGCGGAGAAGATCCTGGACGGTATTGTGAAGGAAGGAGATACCGTGGATATCAGCGACGGGCCGGACGGACTGGTCTTTTTGCCGAAGCAGCTGCAGGAGCAGACCTGAGGTTTTGTCATTTACAGAAATTTAACTGGTATTTTCAGTCAGAGTTTAGTATAATGGGTTTGACAGGCCGGGGGGCAGCCGCAGGGCGTGGGAGCGAAAAGGCTGAAGGCTGCCGTGATGAGATGAGCATGGCTGCAGGAGGGAGCATATGGCAACGGTACAGGAATTGATCCGCACAGAGGCGGACGGAAGCATCAGCTTCGGTGATTATACGCTGAATACGAAGGAAAAGGTAGAAGATTTCGAGAGCAACGGCGATCTGTATAAGGTTAAGACTTATCATGAGATGACCAAGCTGGAGAGAAACGGTATGTTTGTTTACGAATCAGAGCCGGGGACGGCGGTAGAGCATCTGGCTCTGGACGATACCAGTGTGGAATTTACGGTGAGCGGAAATCAGGACGCCCAGATCACGGTGCAGATGGAAGAAGATGCAGAGTATGATGTTTTCGTGGATGATTACGGCGTAGGAAGCATGAAGACCAACCGCGGCGGTAAGCTGAGTTTCTCGGTGGAACTCAGTGAAGGGATACCGGCACAGGTACGTATCCTGAGGAGATAGCCGGAGTAACCTTATTTGCAGGATATGGGGCTGACAGACGCGTCAGCCCTATTTTTTGAAGGGAGGATTTATGGCGAAAGCGAGAAATACGGCATTTTTCTGCAAGGAATGTGGTTTCGAGTCGGCCAGATGGCTGGGCCAGTGTCCGGCGTGCAGGGAATGGAATACATTTGTGGAGGAGCCGGTCGTAAGCAGGGAGGCGGCAAAGACAGCGGCGGTAGGGAAAGTACGCCCCCTTAAGAAGGCGGTACCGCTAAAACTCGGGGAAATTTCGATTGAAGAGAATGACCGTACCCCGACTGGTTTCGACGAGTTGGACCGCGTACTGGGCGGAGGTCTGGTGGACGGTTCCCTGGTACTGGTCGGAGGCGATCCCGGTATTGGTAAATCTACTCTTTTGCTGCAGGTCTGCCGCAGCCTTTCTGCAGCCGGAAAGAAGGTTCTCTATATCTCCGGTGAAGAATCACTAAAACAGATTAAATTAAGGGCGAGCCGTATTGGCGAGGTCACCGGGGCGCTTTCCTTCCTTTGTGAGACCAGTCTGGATGTGATTCAGGAAACGATCCTTGCGGAAAAGCCGGATGTCGCCGTTATTGATTCTATTCAGACCATGTATCGGGAAGAAGTGGCTTCGGCCCCCGGAAGCGTCAGTCAGGTACGGGAATCGACAAACCTGTTGATGCAGATTGCCAAAGGCGAAGGCGTCACGATCTTCATTGTCGGACATGTGACAAAGGAGGGCGTGGTGGCCGGTCCAAGAGTGCTGGAACACATGGTGGATACGGTTTTATATTTTGAAGGGGATCGGCATGCTTCTTATCGGATCCTGAGGGGCGTCAAGAATCGTTTTGGTTCTACCAATGAGATCGGCGTATTCGAGATGCGGGAGCAGGGTCTTGCAGAGGTGGAGAATCCTTCGGAATTCATGCTGGCCGGCCGGCCGGAAGGCGCAAGTGGAGCAGCGGTGGCCTGTGCGATGGAAGGAACAAGACCGATTCTGTTAGAAGTTCAGGCACTTGTGACGCAGTCAAACTTAGGAATTCCCCGT
Source organism: uncultured Lachnospiraceae bacterium (assembly GCA_947629545.1). Taxonomy (GTDB): domain Bacteria; phylum Bacillota; class Clostridia; order Lachnospirales; family Lachnospiraceae; genus UBA3402. Next base: position 16,852 of record CANREE010000053.1, read on the forward strand.
CGCACGGCGGCCGGAACTGACGCGAACCGCGTTAACCTTTTAATGGCCGTGCTGGAAAAGCGCTGCCGCTATGAGATGGGCCGCTATGACGCTTATGTGAATATTGCCGGCGGTATGAAAATGAGCGAGCCTGCTCTTGATCTGGCTATCGTTATTGCGCTGGTCTCCAGCTTAAAGGATAAGCCTCTGGACGAAAGGACGGTTGTTTTCGGTGAGGTAGGGCTCTCCGGTGAGGTGAGGGCCGTATCTCTGGCGGACCAGCGCGTCCGCGAAGCTGTGAAGCTGGGTTTTACCGGCTGTATCCTGCCGCAGATCTGTCTGGAGAAGATGGACACCTCTGCTTTTGCGGGCAGAATCCGATTGACCGGCGTTCGGAATGTTCGGGAGGCGATTGCAGTTTTGTAGGTGCGGTTTGTACGGCAAAGACAAATTCACAAATTTTTCACAAAAAATTAGCACTCACCTCTTGACAGTGCTAACAATATGTGTTATATTACATCTAGAACAAAGGAAGAAACCTTTGTCGGATAGTAAAAAACACATTTTTATAGAAAAGGAGCGATGAGTTATGTTGATGCCCAGTATTTTTGGAGAAAGATTGTTTGACGACTGGATGGACGGTTTTCCTTTCCGCGACAATTTGCCGGAGGTGCGTATGAACCAGCTGATGAAGACTGACATTCGCGAGCATGAAGGCGGTTATGAGCTGGATATCGATATGCCGGGCTTTAAGAAGGAAGACCTGAAGGCGGAGTTGAAGGACGGTTATCTGACCATTGAGGGTCACACCAGTCACAATGACGATGAGAAGGACAAGAACGGCAAATATATCCGCCGCGAGCGCTTCACCGGTTCCTGCAAGCGAACCTTTTATGTGGGCGAGGAAGTCACCGAGGAGGATATCAAGGCTAAATTCGTGGACGGCATTCTGAAGCTGTCGATCCCGAAGAAACAGCCGCAGCCGAAGGTAGAGCAGAAGAAGTATATCGCCATCGAAGGATAATTGGCCGGAATGAATAACAGCCGGGGGATTTGGTCACTGCTGGAAGCGACCGGATCCCCCGGCTTTATTTCTATGTGTTTTAGTGCTAATTACATCAATGCCTAAGAGAGGCAGCAGAGGCGTTTGCTGTACACAGGCGTACACACAGTCAATTCAATGCACTGCCGGCCCGCCATTCCGCGGCGCCCCCAGAGTCGGCGGCTGCGGTCCTTCCGGCTGATTCGGGCCGGAGGTTTGTTGGGGCGTCTGCTGGTTCCTCTGCTGACCTCTTTGCTGGGCGCCCTGCTGGGCTCTCTGCCGGTTCCTCTGTGCGGCATCCGCTGCGTGGCCTCCCTGGTTCGTCGCCTGACCGTCGCCGTTCAGCCCTGCGAAGCCGATCTGGACGCGCAGTGTCTCACGGTTTACATTGCCGCCGGTCTGGGCCATCCGCCGCCGGGCGTCCTGAACCGTGTCTGGCGTACGAGTACCCGAAAGCATCTCGCTGTATTGGGCGGTACTTAAGTCGCGGGCCATATCCCGGGCCGTGCTTTCGATCAGGGGGTTTATGTTTGTAAGTTGTTCATCGATCTTCTTCGGCACCTCCGCGAAATTATCATACTGGAAAAGGATACCGCTCATGTAAGACAGGGACATGGAATCCGCCAGAAGCCTGGCTTGCGGATTCATGTCATTCGCCGGGGCGTCCGTGCGGGCTGTTCCGGCGACTGCGCCGCCGGCGGAATCCGCAATGCTCTGCAGTGTCGCCTGCGGATCCCGGTACTGCCGGGTCATGGACTGGGTCAGGTCCCGCAGATGGTCGTTTACGATATGGAAGGACCGTATGCAGCCGTTTACGATCTCTTCCCCGTTCGGAAGAGCGTTCACACGGTTCTGCAGAGAGGTATTGAGGTTCGGGTCGGCAAAGGGATCCCGAAGGGCTGACCAGGCGCGGTTGAAGAAATCCGTATAACCCTGCAGGAACGCGGCGGTCATCTGCTGGTTCTCATCCTTATTCAGCAGGATAGCGGCGTCCGTGGGCGGCATGGCCGGGTCTTTCCCAAGGGCGCGCAGGGTCTCTTCCCGGAGATTGATATTCGCCAGGGTACGCATGCCTGCGGCTACGTAGTCCGGGCTGAAGCGTTCATAGAGAACCTGGTCCGCGGTTTCATTCAGCCGCCGGCGGATATCGTCCGTCGGATTCATGATATCGGCAAAATGAACGTTCGGATCCGCCTCCATCAGCTTCAGGGCCGCGATGGCGCGCAGACCGGCCATGTTGTCGTTGCGCAGCGGGCTGCCGTAATAATACTGATTTGAGAGATTGTTATATTCGCGGTAGATCTGCTGCGCGCTGGCGGTCATTTCCGGGGTCGGAGCGTCGAAGACCGGCCGGATATGTTCAGGATCCGGACGCGGCCCGTCGGCCGGATGCAGGTCGGCTTCTGCAACGCCGGTCTGCCGCTGCATGGCCTGACCGGAGGACCATTGCCAGGCGCCGGTCCGGCGTTCGTACAATTCGCTGGCGGCTGCCAGATTATTTTCCCGGATATTCTGACGGATGCCGGCAACGATCCGGTCATGGCGGGCCTGTCTGCCCGAATCGCCGTCGTACAGCTGGGACGCGCGGCGCGGCCGGCTCTTATCGAAGAAACCCTCCATGCCCTTAAATACCTTCAGATCCGTCTCGATCTCCGTCACATGCAGATCCGCTTTCCCGTTCTGCAGGGAATAGGAGGCGACGCCCACATGCTCCCTTGCCCGGCTGCAGGCCTGGACGATTGCAGCTTTGCGGTTGTTTTCCGTGACTTCCAGATTGCTTTTCTGCAAATATTCATCTACGCTGAGTCCGTCGATATAGAAAAGCTGTGTCGCTGATTCGATCTTTAAGCCTTCTGCTTTCAGAACATTCAGGGACGGAGAGAGGGAATGGATCATATTTCCGAACATCTCGTCGAAAGTCTGGGCGGCTTCTTCCCTTACACGGCTGTCCGACCAGTCCGGACGGAACAGGTTCTCCGCATGGGACGCCGAGAAGGTCACGGAACTGACCGCTCCTTCCATGTAAACGCTGCGCGCCGGGGCGAGACCATTTTCAGCCAGACCTTTGGGAAGGGGGCCTTTGTCTTCCAGATAGTTCCGGATGGCCTGCATATCCTGGGTGCCGTTTACCGCGATGTAGCTGGCGGCAGCAGTCTGCAGGGCGGAAGACTCCTGGTACAGCGTGCTGCCGTCCATGTATTTCGTCAGTTCCCGTATGCTCATCCCGGAAGTCAGCAGGCCATTATAGCGTTCCAGCATCCATTTGCGGGCGAGTTGGTTTATAAGAGACTGCGTCTTTTCCGTGGGATCCGTAAGCGCGTCGATCTCATCCAGGCTTTTTCCCTCGGAAACAAATTGTAAAATGGAGGAGATCCCGGAGACCTGCTCCCAATGCTTCACAGCGTCTGCCGGATCCTCTCCGTCACGGGTCATACCTGCGCGGCAGGCTTCATTTCTGCTGATGAGCCTCTGAAACATCTGCGAGAGATCCATTCCGAGTCCGCTCAGAAGATTAAACTGTTCTTCCTGGCGGGCAGTCGGAACCGGCCGGGCCGGATCGATCTGTGGCAGCACGGCTTCGCCTAAGGCGTCTGTCAGCTGGCGGATCCAGCCGCCGATCCGAGCGGCGCCCTCCGGGGTATTGGGATCATTTTCCAGAAGCAGACGAACGATATAATTTCCCGCTCCGATGCGGGCATCGCGGATACCGTCGTCCTCGTGAACAGGGAAGATCTGATCGGCGGAATATCCGGCTGCCAGCATCTGCAGAATGGCCAGATTCTTCCGATTGCGTTCCCGGTCCAGCGCAGCTACGCCGGACGCGGCCGTAAGACGGTTGAAAGCGCTTTGAATTGCGTTTGCGTCATCCGGGTTTCCTTCAGAGACCGTCCGGGCAGAATTGGAATCCGTTACGAAATCGTACACGCCGCCGGCGTCCGTTTCCGCGTTCTGCCGCGCTATGCGGAGGTTGGAGAAGAATATGGTAGAATTGACCCGCTCATCAAATGCGTCGGATGCGGACAACTGGGTATGTTCAGGCATATAGAGTACCTCCTTATTCTGAATAGCGTCAGTATACAGAAAACAGCCGTATATATTGTTTTCAGGCTGCAGTCTGCCCTTTCAGGCAAAAAGGACAGAACAAGGCTGTATAAGCAGATTATATAAGGAAATGTACAACAAAAGTACAACAAAAGACAAGCAAATTTTTCCATTTCTCCCCTTTACTTGAAGACGAATTATGTTATACTATTAGCAGGCTGTCCGCGGCATCCTGTTGTGTTGTCATGCCGAAAGGAGCGCTTGGCCGCGGTCCGGGGTATTGAGCTGCACGGCGGCGCAGGCCTGAGAGAGCTGCGCGGGAAGCGTGTCTGATACAGCTGACGGATTTTCTGTGTGGATGTTTCGTATGAAATGACAGGCGGACGGCGAGACTAGGACTAACACTTAATAGGAGGAATGCACAATGGCAAACAAATGGGTTTATTTGTTCAGCGAAGGCAATGCGAACATGAGAAACCTGCTGGGCGGCAAAGGCGCAAACCTGGCTGAGATGACGAATCTGGGCCTGCCGGTTCCCCAGGGCTTCACGATCACGACCGAAGCCTGCACCCAGTACTATGAGGACGGCCGTCAGATCAACGACGAGATCATGGGCCAGATCATGGAGTATATCGGCAAGATGGAGGA
>CANREE010000054.1 GCA_947629545.1 uncultured Lachnospiraceae bacterium
GCCTCGTGGTCAAGCGGCTAAGACGACGCCCTCTCACGGCGTAAACCCGGGTTCGATTCCCGGCGAGGTCATCAAAGGTGCTTTGGATGATGTCATTCAGAGCATTTTTTGAGAAAATGAAAAGCTTCCTTGGCTCAGCTGGTAGAGCGACGCATTCGTAATGCGTAGGTCGCCGGTTCGAATCCGGCAGGGAGCTTTTTTATTTTTGCAAAAAGGCTGCCATGGACTGGTTATTCGACCGGTTTGTTCAGATACCGGTAAACCGTAGGAACCGAGACAGAGAGCTGGGAAGCAATTTCCGCTACTGCGCCCTTCATCATCAGGACTCCGTCGTCATTCAGCCGGTGGACCGTGCGGATTTTCTCCTGAAGGGACATGCGGGCTGGCGGGATTCCGCTCTGGGCGATAATATCGGCGATACGGTTATGCATGATGCTGGTCACCGGGTTTTCAAGCCACTCGGAGACTTCCGATTCGCCGGGTTTGGCAAGATTAAAGCGTTCGAGAAGATTATGGACCGCGGTGTTGAGCTGATTGACTGCGGTCATATCCTTATTGACGCAGAGCAATCCGATCAGACGCCCGTGGTTTTTAATATAATAGGTAGAAGACAGGAAATCCCCGTTCTTGTTGCGGCCGATATAGTTGGCGATATAGTCGGAATCGGTATAGGCGCTTTTGTCAATGATATCCTGAGCCAGATCTGTCACAGGGCTTCCGACCTGGCGGCCGGAGACGTTATTCTGAATCGCGATCAGCGAATGTTCCGGATGCGCCACGTCGTGAATCGCGACCTCGCTGCCCGGACCGCAGACCTGGGCCAGAAAAGGGGCAATGTTTACATATGCCTGCAGTAATTCTTTATCTGTCAAGGGAATCCTCCTTCGTTTCATGAAATTCTCAATGTGATAATCATTTTATCATTCTATCAAAGCTTTCCTTTTTCAGCAACTGGCATATTGCACAAAATCCCGTACCAAAATTTGTATAGAAAGAGGTGATAAAAAATGTTGCAAAGAGATAAATTATGTGTTAGACTCTCATTAGATGATAAATTAATTATTGAGAATGATAATTATTTTATCTATCCGGATATGCATCGGATCCGGTTTTGAAGGGAAAACGAATCATTAAAGCAGGAAAGGAGGAAAGAACATGGCGAAGCAGGCGGTCAGGACATCTGCGGCTCCCGCGGCAATCGGGCCTTATTCTCAGGCAGTGGCTGCGGAAGGGGTTCTCTACATATCGGGACAGCTGCCGGTCGATCCGGAGACAGGAGCTTTCCCGTCTGATTGTATTACCTGTCAGACCCACCAGTCTCTGGACAATATCGCGGCGATCCTGAGAGAGGCAGGGAGCGATATGGATCATGTGGTAAAGACGACGGTGTATCTGGACAGCATGGATGATTTTGCGGCGATGAACGAGGTGTATGCGGAGTATTTTCATGAACCGTATCCTGCAAGGGCGGCCTTTGAGGTGGCCAGGCTTCCAAAGGGCGCAAAAGTGGAGATTGAAGCAGTTGCAAAGCTGTAGCCGGAGGAATCGGCTGCGGAAGTTACAAAGGGAAAGGGGTGTCAAGGATGTATGATTTTGACAAGGTGGTTGACCGGAGAGGAACCAGCAGCATCAAATGGAACGTGCAGTACGACTTCGGACAGAAGGACGGCCTTCTGCCGTTCTGGATCGCGGATACGGACTTTGCCGCGGAACCCAGGATCCTGGAGGCGATGAAGAAGCGTCTGGATCATCCGATCATCGGCTATGCGGATCCCTGGGAGAATGTTTTTACGGCGATTCAGGGCTGGTGGGAGCGCCGCCATGGCTGGAGGGCGGAGACAGACTGGATGTACATCAGCAGCGGCGTGGTTACAGCGATCTATTTTAACCTTCAGCTGCTGATCCCGCAGGGTGAGAAGGTTCTGACGTTCGCACCGGTATACGATCCGTTCTTCGCGGCGATCAAAAACAGCGGTCATGAACTGGTGGACTGCCCGATGATCCATGAGGACAATTATTACACGATCGATTACGCGCGGTTTGAGGAGGAACTGAAGAACGGCGTCAGGGGCGTGGTCTTCTGCAACCCGCACAATCCTGTCGGACGCGTCTGGTCGGAGGAAGAGCTGGCAAAGATCGCGGATCTGTGCGCGAAGTACGGCGCGTATCTGTTCAGTGACGAGGTTCATGCGGATTATGCGCTGACGCGCCCGTATACGACGATGGGTAAGTTTGAGCAGATCCATGACAGGCTGGTGGTGTATACCGCGATCAGCAAGTCTTTCAACATGGCCGGCATGTGCTCGTCCTGCCTGATCATTCCCAATGGGGAACTGAAGAAAAAGATCGTGGCGGATTTTGAATCCCGATGGATGTTCGGGCCCTGCGATCTGGCGTTTACTGCGATCGAAGCCGCTTATACATACGGAGATACCTGGATGGACGAGGCCGCGGCTTATGTGGCGGGCAGCGTGGAGATCGTGAAAAAGTTTGTGGCAGAGCGGATGCCGAAAGTACAGGTCACGAAGCATGAGGGTACGTTCCTGATGTGGCTGGATATGAACTGCTATGGGCTTACCAGCGGCGAGATCACGGACATTCTTGCGAAGGAATACGGCGTGGCGCTGGGAGACGGAAGCCATTACGGCAGGCAGGCGGAAGGCTTTATGCGCTTCAATATCGGCTGCGCGAGAGAAACGCTGATGCAGGGTTTGGAACAGTTGGCGAAGATGTACGACAAATATGCGAAATAGCAGGATAAGGAGGAAGAGATGGAAGAAAACAAGCAGGGAAGTTTGAAAAAAGTTCTTGGTTTTTGGGATCTGATGGGAATCGGCGTCGGTCAGATCATTGGCTCCGGTATCATGGCGCTGACCGGCATTACCATCGCTCTGACAGGCGCCGGAACACCGCTTGCATTCCTTCTGGCAGCGGTTCTGGTGATCTGCCCCAACATGGTGCTGGCGGTGCTTGGCGCTGCCGTACCGGCGACAGGCGGTATGTACACTTATGTTCGTGATTATATCGGTAAGAAGACCGGATTCTTCTATCTGGCGCTTCTGGTTGCGGGACAGCTGGTTCTGGCTATGTTCGCGATCACCTTTGCGACTTACGCCGGAGATCTGATCCCCGGGATCAATACGACGGTGGTCGCGTTCGGAATCCTGACATTATGCTATATCATGAATGTTCTGGGTGTTGAGATGGCGGCCAAGCTGCAGAATATTCTGGTGATCGTGCTGGTGGCGGCGATGGCCCTGTTCATTGTTTTCGGTCTTCCGAAGGTCAACTGGACTGCGTTTGACAGCGTCGAGAAGCTGATGCCCAACGGCTTTATCAGTTTCCTGACCGGCGCGTCTCTTCTGACATTTGCCACCGGCGGCGCGGAATTCTTAAGCGAGCTTGGCGGCGAGATGAAGAATCCCGGCAGGGATCTCCCGAGAGCAATGATCGGAAGTACGGTGCTGGTTGCGGTTATCTACGCATTTATCGGTGTTGTCGCGGCAGGCGTTCTGCCGGTCGATCAGGTAGCGGGTGAAAGTCTTTCTCTGGTCGCGGCCGCGATTTTCCCGAAGCCGCTGTATATTTTCTTCATCGTCGGCGGCGGTATGTTCGCAGTGGCTTCCACGCTGAACGCTACGTTTACCTGGTGCACGAAGGGACTTCTGATCGCTGCTGAAGAGGGATGGCTTCCGAAACAGGCCGCTTATATCAGCAAGAGAGGTACGCCGGTGGTGCTGCTGACGGTTTTCTATGTGGTCGGCGCGATTCCGATCCTGACCGGGCTGAGCATTGAGACGATCTCCCGTCTGGGCAACGGGTTGAGCCTGATCTACGTTCTGTTCCCGATCGCTACCGGTTACCTGATCCACAAGAAGAATCCTGAGGCGATGGCGAACACGACGTTCAAAATGGGAAGGACGCCGCTTATGGTTCTTACTACCATCGCGCTGATCGGTTATGTCATGGCGGCGATCCTGAATTTCTCGGATATTCAGAACGCCTGGCAGATGATGGTAGTCTTCTTCGTGATCGTGATCATTTACGCGTTTGTTCGTGAAAAGATGATGGCGAAATCCAAATAATAAGAGCTTGTACTCCGCGTGTGGCACATGCGGACAATGCAGGAAAACGTCACCGGCGCTCCTCCTGCATGGAAATACAGGAAAACGGGAAAGGGATGCCGCGGCATCCCTTTTTGCGCGGATAGCGGAAAGTTAGTGAGGGAATTGCCGGAACGGCAGAAGGCGGGGCGTTTGCCTGCCTGTGTAAAGAGACAGAAAAGGAGAGACTAAAATGCTGATAGGATTTATCTGCGTGGCCGGTGCGGCGACGCTTCTTGGGATCATGCCCACGTTTCAGAAACAGCTGATGGTGAGCGGCCTGCCGCTGAACAGCCTGATGTTTTTTACGAATATCACGATTACGCTTGTATGCCTGATCATGGCGCTTATACGGAAGCACAGCCTGAAGGCGACCGCAAAACAGACGGCCCAGGCGCTTCTGATGGGGGTATTCGGAATGCTTCTCACGGCGGTTCTGTTAAACAGCAGCTACCTGTATCTGCCTGTGGGAACGACGATCATGCTGAACTTTCTTTATCCTACGATTGTGTGCGCGATCATGGGGACAGTATTTAAGGCCGGGTTTACGAAACTTCAGTTCGCGGCGATCGCGGCCTCGATTTCCGGGATGGTATTCTTAACCGGGGCAGGCGGAGAGATGCCCTTCATCGGGATTGCGATGGCGATCGCTTCCGCGTTCACTTACGGCATTTATCTGGTGGCCAATGAGAAAGGCCCGGCCAATGATCTGCCGATCGAGGTGAAGCTGTTTTATGTGTCGCTCCCGGCAACTGCCGTCTTTGCGGTTCTTGCGCCGACGACCCATACGCTGATGGCTCCTTCGGGAGGGCTTGCGGGCTGGGCTATGCTGATCGGCGGCTCCGGAATGTTTACGGTCTGCGGTTATTTCCTGATGATGTATGGCATCAGCCGGCTGGGTGCGTCTACGGCAGCGTTTGTTTCCATGCTGGAGCCGATCGTAAGCGTTGTGTTCGGAACGATCTGGTTTAAGGATCCGGTGACGCTGGGGATCGCGGCAGGCGGCGGGCTGGTGATCACCAGTATTCTGCTGATCACGATCGATGGTTACAGGAAGGCGAAGGAATCGTGAAGACGGAAGCGGCGGACGCCCTTCTTCTGATCGGCGGAAAAAATTCCAGAATGGGCCGGCGCTAGGATGAGCTCCCGATCGGAAAGGTTACTGCCATGGGAGAAAAAATGGTCCGCGAGTTTGAATGGGCCGTGGGATGCCCGGCTGTGCGCGATGTGTGGCCCGTCTGCGGATCTTCGGAGACCCGGACAGTAAAAGAAATGTGGCGCATGTGGAGAGGATTGCAGTGAGGTAAGCGGACGAAGCCGTATCTGAACGACGGTTTTCGGGCGCCGAGGAAGAACCTGAGGAGAAACCGGATCTGAACTTTCCGGAGTATCAGGAAATGCTCCGGCAGTTGTCAAAAGGAGAAGCCAGAGGAGAGCAGAAAGGGAGGATCCATACCTGGCTGACTGCTGTCAAGAACCTTATGAGATCTACCAAATGGACAGCGGAGCAGGCGATGGAGGCCTCTGGTATCCCAGCGACAGAACAGAAGGAGCTTAAAGCGAAACTGAAATTACATGCAGTGTTTGTATGTCATCTTGCATGGATAAAAACGAATATCACAATGGGGACGGGAATTGCCTTAGCGGGTGGTTCCCGTTTTTTTGTTTCCGTGCGGGCAGAGCGCCAGTGACGCTCTGTCGTATTTCCATGCGAGCAAGGCACCGGTGACGCCTTGCTTGTATTTCATTCTGAAGGACTATATTCCCTTTATTTTCCAGCAGATTATTGCAAAAATACAAATATGCAGCATCAATTCCGGCCGAAATGCTCGTCAGGAAAGAAGGAAACGGATCGCTATTAGTCATTGAGCACATGTTTCGGGATGGATAAAGTAAAAATGTCGTAGAGTGACTTACTCTACGACACGGGACTTCATCAGCGCTGTTCACATCTGAAGTTAGGGTGCGCGCTGATAAGGAACATTATACTTCGATTGTTTTCGATTAGCCGAGAAATTGTTTTATTGACCACAAAACCTGGATGGGACTCGTGAGCCTCGGGAGACGTTTCTGCTGAAGGGGGTTATAACGGCCACAGTGGTCCGGGCCGTCCGGTAAGAACGGAACGGAGTGGCGGAGCCTGCTTTTCCGAAAGGATGAGGAAGGGATGGCGAAGCCTGCCCTTTTAAGAGAAAGGGGCAGGACAGCGAAGCTTGCTCTTCTGGAAGGAAGAGGGTAATACGGCGGAAGCTGTTTTTGAGAAAGACATGAAAGATACAGAAAAGGAGCGGCTCTGACCATGCTGTGGTACGCAATACAGAGTTATACGGGGAAGGAAGAACAACTGACGGAGATGATCCGCCGCGTGGTGCCGGAAAGATACTATGGGGAATGTTTTGTGCCCTATTTTGAGAGGCTGCGCTGCTGGCGCCAGCAGAACCAGGTTCACATCCTGCGACTGTTCCCCGGATACCTCTTTATCTCTACAGATAATATTGAGGCCGTCTTCCAGTGCCTGAAGAGGGTTCCGGCCATGTCGAAGATATTGACGGCCGGGGCGTTTGAATTTACCCCGCTGTATGACAGCGAGGCGGAATTCCTGAAAGAAATACTGGACGCCGACCATATCGTACGCCTGACCTACACGGCGACAGATGGGAAAGGCCATGTTACATATATGACGGGACCGCTTGAAAAATGCCGGGACCGCATCGAGACCTATAAGTTCCGGGATCGTTACGCGCAGGTACGACTGACGATTGCAGGGCAGGAGAAGACGGTGCGGATGGGGATCATTCTAAACGACGACGTCCGCAGGGAGATGGCCTACGGGAAGGTGGAGGCGCATATCACCACACCGGAGAAGTACGCGCTTGGCAATACGAGTACGGAGTCGCTGGCGCTCTGCCCGCATGGAAATGGAAAGCCGGCCGCTATGCTGCGGCCTGGCGATTGTGTGGCGGTGATAAGCGGCGCTTATACAACAAAGTATGGACGCATAAGAGGAGAGATTATGACGCGGCAACATTTGCAAACAATGAAAAAGATGTTATATCCGATTTGCTGCTCCCTATACTTGAAAAAACTTTATGAACATGATTTACGAAAAAACATGTATGCAGTTCAGAATGGAATATCGTTAGAATCGTATCGTTTTGATAAGAAAAGAAGAGAAAGCTTTAGAGAAAACAGATTCTGGATAATCATATGCAGAAACAGATATATTTGTGCGGAATTACAAAGGATATATCAGCAGAATTACAATCGGCTGAGTTGTTTATTATGACATCCGACTATGAAGGAATATCCAATGCCCTTTTAGAAGCTATGGCTACAGGTTTACCGGTGATTGCAACAGACAGTCTGGGCGGGGGCGCGAGAATGTTGATTAAAAATGCAGAAAATGGTTTTCTTATTTCAAGGGGAAATGCTAAAGCGTTTGAAGAGACCGTTAAATTATGTTTATCTGATTCTAATATGTGTATGAAAATATCAGAATATGCAAAGCGAGTAAATTTTGATTATAATGCGAATGCGATATACAAAAAATGGCAAAGTCTAATATTTGGTATGATTGTCCTTTATATAAATCCCTTTTCAATTAAAGAGGTCTTTACATTCATACAATATATCGTATACCGTTTTATTGCTACAATTATTAAGGTGTTGATTAACAGATTAATGAAATAGGAACATTCTGTGTATTAAGTCGATTATCGATTGTGGGGAGAGCAAATAGAATTAAACGGATTATATTATAGAATTCTTTATGGCTTCGGAGAAGAGGACGCGGCGCCGAAAGTGGGTCGAAGGAGTGAACACCGTAACAGGAATGTTTGAGGATCTTGGTGCGGTTGTTGAGCCCCTCGCAGGGGTCATCCAACTGTTCTGGGTTTGTGTCAGCATGCAGGATAGGCGCTGGTGATGCCTTTTCTGTAGCAGGAGTGGTAGCGGATGGAGTTCGGGGCAGTGCTTGGTACTCTTGCAGACGGAATAAATGGAGAAGCATCGGGTAAGGAATTGCGTAGCGCTGTGTAAGAAGGTTCCTGAAAGATGGAATGAAATTAAGTATAAGGAGGAGATTAGAATTATGAAAATATGTGTATTAACTGATGCACCTTGTATATTCAACGGTGGTTTTTCGCAAAGGGTACTGAGAGAAATGGATTTGATATCAAGCAACTATATTTGTGAAGTTTATTATTACACTTTCTTTTCTTTAAAAAAATATAAAGAATTGAAGAAAACACCAAGCTTATCTAATGAGCGAAATATAAAGAGCGCCGTAAGAAAAGTCATGGATTCTTACAGTATAAAAGAAATAGAGACACATTTTATAACTTCCTCAAGACTCCGGCGTATATTACCGGATGGGTTATATGATAAATTCTATGCTAATAAAGTACTCAAATATGTTAAAAAAAAACACATTGATGTTTTCCTTTGCATGTTTTTCAAGCATATTACGAACGGACTGTTCGGTAAAGCGTCGGCCGCGATTGTTTATAAAAAAGTACCCGCTCTTTTCAATCGCCGACAGATACTTCTGATGGTATTCACGAAGTATTGATAGTACCTCTTTATTGGCGATTTGGACACAACGTTCTCGGCTGCCCTTGCCAAAGAGACGGATGCTGCCATTGTCCAGATCGATGTCCTGCATAGTCAGGTTGGTCAGTTCATAGATTCGTGCTCCGGTCGCAAACAGTATTTCTATGACTGCGAGATCCCGCACAAGACTGGGGGCCTTCGACTCAGCTTTTTGGCGGTACATATGTTTTAGAAGACATTCGATATTATTTTTAGGAATAATCCGAGGCAAGGAGAAAGTCTCCTTAAACTTTACCTTGATCTTGTGAAACGGGTTATCCCCGGGCAGGATTTCTTCTTCCTCCAGGTACTGATAAAAGGCTTTGACGCTTGCAATCTTTCGTTTGACTGTTTTTTGTTTGTAATGCATATGCAGATCCGTAATAAATTTTTCGATTTTGTGTCTCATCATATAGTCATCACCAATAAATTTCTGGAACTGTGTCAAATCTACCCGGTAGGCTTTAAGCGTATTGCTGTTCAGTTCCTTACGATATTGACAGAAATCAAGGTAGCGGGTTATTTCATCATGCATATTCATTGTGGGGCCTCCTTTTTTCTGCATTGTACCATATATGTCTGTATATGGAGGTAAAAGGATAAATAGGTTATATGAAGTGAATGGAGAAAGCATTGTGGACTGGAATTTGTTTTGGACTGCCTTTGGTGCGCCTTGGGACTACAATAGGTTCTTTGACGGCTAATAAAAGACTTACTCTATCTTATCCATGCCAGGGGATTCTCAGGATGCAATCAGTTGCTTCGAAGCCGGGGGATTACCTGACTGCATTAAAAGTGGAAGAATATCAAAATTTATGCGGGAGTCTTTCGAGTGTGTTATTGGTACATAATAGAGAACTATCAAACCGCACAACCTCTTTTCATTTATAGCAGAATGGCGTATAATATTATCAGTGGACGTTGGTATTTTACAAAGGAGAAATATTATGCGGATAAATGAGAGTGTGATAGAGAGTATGGCAAAGATGGCTTCCGTGACAGAATCCGCTTACCCGGTAAATTATCAGGGACTTGTCAAGGCCGTAGCGCCATTGGCCGGTGTGTTAGAGAGGGAATATAAACCCTGGCTGAATAATTTGACTGGGATAATGGGAATAAGCAGTACTATAGGTAGTGGGGAATTGCAAAGACTTTCGCAATTGGAGATACAGACGGCGAAGAAATTGAGTGCACAGCTCCCCGTCAGCACCGTGATTACTGAAGCGTCAGCCCACATTGCTGTGCTAAGCGGACTGGTGTCCCAAATGAATAAAGCGTTTTGTGTGGCTGATTCGCCGGTTTCTTTGATACTGAAAAATTATCAAAGTGTTGCAGAGCGTCAGTATAGAGAGATCCTGCGCCCTGAGGCGAATGTTGCAGCGCGTCTGGCAATGCTGGATGCGATTTCCGGTTTTGTTGACAGGCAGGTATCCTGGGTGTCTGATTATGCGGAAAGAATACCGGAGACGCAGATGCCTGATAAAGAGGACGTTGCGGAAGAGGATACAGCTGAGAAAGAGGTGGCGGAGGAATCCGTTGTCACAAGGATACCTCAGCATATAGGCTATGCGAATAGGCGTAACAGTGAGATAACGCCGGGCGAAGCGCTGGAAAGATCTCAGTTAAACAGGATTCTGGAGATGGGGAAGCGAATTGTAGAATTGGTTGCCCAGATCAATGAAATCTGTTGCGGCTGCGCGAAAGATCTTATGTTTAAGCCTACGTCGAAGTCTATAATGATGGGAATGAGAATTGGAACGTCTGTCTGTGACGGACAGGAAACATTTTCGGCCATCGTAGATAATCTTTATTTCCTGTTTTATGAGAATCTTGAGAGAATAAAAGCCGTGGTTACAGATGATGAGGTGCGGAACAATTCTCTCTATTCCTGTATTTTTGCCATAAAAGATTTCAGAACATACTACCGTCATGATTTTGAGCATGGAAAACAAAGTAATATTAAAAAGAAAAGCGGGGATATCCGGGCCTGTTTTGTGAAATACTGCGGTAAAATGCCTGTGAAGTCCAGAGATTATATGAAACTCCAGTATAATCTTTACAATGATATTTTGTCAATGGAGGAAGGGCTTATCGAGGCAATGGAAGAGACTTGAAAAATGAAGAGCCGGGGGATTTCTCATTCATCATATTTAAGAAAAAAGCGTTAATGCCGATTGCTTCGGTCATTAACGCTTTTTTTTCGCGGTACGCCCGGCGGCGGAAAAGGACACCGGTGATGCACGGCGAAATGGATCGGAGAATAATGCACAAAAAATAAGGGTATCCGTTGGCAATATTAACGAATTAAATGAATTGTAACAAAAAGCGTTGATTAATCAATTAAGCGGTGATATATTTATGATTAATATAAATACATAATTAAATTAACTTAAATACAACTTGAGGATAGGTTTGTGAAGCAGAAAGGATGGCTGAAAAATCTATGAGTGCGCAGGAAAAATATGAGGAATGGCTTGCAAATCCATATTTTGATGAAGGGATGAAGGCGGAACTGAAATGCATTGAAGGCGATGACGTCCAGATTGAGGATCGTTTCTATCGGGATTTGGAGTTCGGCACCGGCGGACTGCGCGGCGTGATTGGTGCAGGTACGAACCGGATGAACATTTATACGGTTCGCAAGGCGACGCAGGGGCTGGCGAATTACATTCTGAAAGAGACCGGCCGGGAGAGCGAAAGCGCGGTGCAGGAGAGCTGCGGCGCTGCGGAGGCCGGTGACGGTGCGGAGGTCTGCATCAGAACGAAGTTCTGGGGTGGTGCGGAGGCTTGCGGCAGTGCGTCGCGGAATTGCCGTGACGCAGAGGAAGGCTGCGCTGGCGTCGCCATTGCTTATGACTCTCGCCATATGTCGAAGGAATTTGCGGACGAGGCGGCCTGCTGTTTGGCGGCAAACGGAATTACGGCCTGGGTGTTTCCGTCCCTTCGCCCGACGCCGATGCTGTCCTTCGCGCTGCGGGAGCTGGGCTGTACGGCCGGCATTGTAGTAACCGCGAGCCATAACCCACCGGAATACAACGGTTACAAGGTTTATTGGGCGGACGGCGCGCAGATCACGGCGCCGAGAGATCGGGAAATCATCCGGGAAGTGAATGCGATTACCGATTATGCACAGGTGAAGACGATGGAGAAAGCCGAGGCGGAGAAGCAGGGACTTTACCGGCTAATCGGCGCGGAGATCGACGATCGGTATATGGAGGAACTCAAGAAGCTGGTTCTGGAGCCGGATATCGTCCGGGCGGAGGCGAAGAAACTGAAGATCGTCTACACGCCGCTTCACGGAACCGGGAACCTGCCGGTGCGGCGGATCCTTAAGGAACTGGGTTTTGAGCAGGTTTATGTGGTGAAGGAGCAGGAGCTGCCGGACGGGGATTTCCCCACCGTCTCCTATCCGAATCCGGAAGATCCGAATGCGTTTGCGCTGGCGCTGAAACTGGCGGAGGAGGTGGACGCAGATCTGGTGCTCGCGACAGATCCGGATGCGGATCGGCTCGGGACCTATGCGAAGGATCCAGCCACTGGCGAATACATGAGCTTTACCGGCAATATGTCGGGGATGCTGATTATGGAATACCGCTTATCGCGCCTGAAGGCACAGGGGCGTTTGCCCGAAAACGGAGCCGTGGTCACGACGATCGTATCCGGAAAGATGTCGAAGACGATCGCCGCGGCTTACGGCGTAAGGAGGATCGAGACGCTGACCGGGTTTAAATATATCGGCGAGCAGATCAAATTCTTCGAGCAGGAACATACATTTGAGTACCTCTTCGGTTACGAGGAAAGCTATGGCTGCCTTGTAGGAACCTATGCACGGGATAAGGATGCGGTGTCGGCGGTGATGGCGCTCTGCGAGGCGGCCGCCTGGTACCATTATCACGGACTGACGCTGTGCGATCAGATGCGTAACCTGTACCATATTTATGGGTATTACCGGGAAGGGTTGTGCACGGTTACCCTGAAGGGACAGGACGGCGCGAGGAAGATAAAGGCCATTATGGAAAATGTGCGCGCCAGCGTGCCGGAGAAGATCGGCGGCGCGCATGTGACGCAGTTTCGGGACTACCGGGAGAATCTGGTGCTGGACTGCGGGACCGGCGTCCGGACGGCTTTAGGCCTTCCGAAGTCGGATGTACTGTATTTTGAGCTGGAAGGCGGCGCCTGGTGCTGCGTGCGGCCGTCGGGGACAGAGCCGAAGATCAAGTTCTATATCGGCGTGGTCGGAAGCGATGAGGACGACGCGGCGGAGAAGCTGAAGAATATGACGGCGGCGGTGCAGAAACTGGCGGAGTGACATGGAGTGCAGGGCGGGACGCAGGGACGAATGTACGGGAACCAGAGCAAAGACAGAAGCAAGGGCGTTTGTGCGAGGATGAAAAGCAGGAATTGCGCAAAGCGTAAGCGAAGGCAGCGAGTGAAAATGGAGGAAGCAGATCATGGGTATCGTGAGACTAAAACCAAGCTGCAAAGATTATATCTGGGGCGGACGGCGTCTGATCAAGGAATACGGCAAGCAGTATGACGGCGATGTGCTGGCGGAATGCTGGGAGCTGTCCTGCCACCCGGACGGCCCGTCTGTGGTGGACAGCGGTCCATTTGCAGGCCTGACGCTTCCGGAGTACATACAGAAACTGGGAAAGGACGCGCTCGGCAGCAACTGCCGGCGGTTTAAGGATTTCCCGATACTGATCAAATTCATTGACGCGAAGGATAACCTGTCGATTCAGGTACACCCGGATAACCGTTACGCTCTGCAGCATGAGGGACAGTACGGGAAGACTGAGATGTGGTATGTAATGGACGCGGGGCCGGAAGCATTTCTCTACTACGGGTTTAAGAAGGAGATCAGCCGGGAGGAATTTGCCCGCAGGATTCAGGAGGATACGCTCCTGGAGGTCCTGAACGCAGTTCCCGTGCATAAGGGCGACGTGCTGTTTATTGAGGCGGGGACGATTCACGCCATCGGGAGGGATATCCTGATCGCGGAGATCCAGCAGAATTCTAACGTGACCTACCGGGTCTATGATTACGGCCGTGTCGGGAAGGACGGCAAGAAGCGGGATCTCCACATCGAGAAGGCGCTGGCGGTCACGAACCGGACGCCGATCATAAAGAACAGCGGAAGCTACCCCCACGTGGCAGACTGCGATTATTTTACCGTCGATCATGTGACGCTGGACGGGCGGATGATGAAGACGCTGGAAGGAACGGTGTCGGAGGAGTCATTTGCAAGCATTCTGGTGCTGGACGGTGAGGGAACGATTACCTGCCGCGGAGACTCCCGCGCTGGAAAAGGGACGCCGGACGGAAGAGAGGAAGCGCCCGGCACGGAAGGTCTGACCGCCAGCCGGGGAAGAGCGGCAGCTGCCGGCACGGCGTTTTCGGAGCGGGAGGAATCTCTGTCTTACAGAAAAGGGGACAGTCTCTTTCTGACTGCGGGCAGCGGCGAGTACCGGATCGAGGGCCGAATCGACGCGCTGATCACCCGGATCCGCGAGAAATCGGCGCCGGTGCGCATCGGTATCGAGATCGGCGGAACGCATACGAGGATCGGCCTGGTGGATATCCATCAGAAACTGATCACGGATCTGGTTATGCCGACGAATCCGGAACGCGGTGCCCAGAGTGTGGCGGAAGAGATTGCGGCCCGGACGCAGCAGCTTCTGGACGAGACCGGCATCTGCGTCGATCAGTGCGTCGGCGTCGGAGTCGGCGTGGCCGGAACGGTGGACCGGATAAATGGAATCGTCCGCTATTCCAATAACATCGGCTGGGAAAATGTGAACCTGGCGGAACGATTCGGGAAATTGTTCCCAATCCCGGTGCGCGTCGCGAACAACGCGGACTGCGCCGCCCTTGGCGAGCTGGTGGCCGGCGCGGGAAAGGAATGCCAGGATCTGGTGCTGCTGACGCTGGGGACCGGGGTCGGAAGCGGGATCATTCTGGACGGCGAGATCTACGAGGGAGGCCGTGTGGGCGGCGCGGAGTTGGGCCATATGGTCATCGTGGAGAACGGCGAGCCCTGCAGCTGCGGCAGGAAGGGCTGCCTGGAGGCGTATGTGTCGGCCGGGGCGCTTAAGAGAGAGGCTGCGAGGGCAAAGGTGGAGATGCATAAATGGAAAGCGGCGGAGTCAGTCTCAGAGTCGCTTAAGCAGGAGAATAGAAGAACAACCATATCGGCTGCAGGAACTTTCGTTGATAGTGCGGATGGCAGCCAGGATGGCAGCGAACTGACGGCTGAGTCTATCTTCGCGGCAGCCGCAGCAGGCGATACGGCGATGCAGGCAGTTGTGGACGCCTATGTCCGCAGGTTAGGGATCGGCATCGTGAATATCATTAATATTTTCCGGCCCCAGACCGTACTGCTGGGCGGAACGCTTTCGGCGCAGATGGAACCGCTTCTTAAACCGCTTAAAGAGATCGCGGCCCGGAACTGTTTCGGAGGCGAAGACGGAGAACTGCCGGATATCGCCATCGCGGCGCTTGGAGAGAAGGCCGGGATGATCGGGGCGGCGAACCTGTAGGGTTTTGGGGCGACGTGAGCCGCTGCAGCCGAGATAGCAGGAAAGCTGAGACGGTCGGCGGATGCGCATGGAGATCATGAGACCGGAAGGAGCCGGAAGTTGACGGAATGCATTTGAAAATGGATAAGAAACAGATTTATCAAAAAATTTAATAGAATGAGAGAGGAGAATAACTATGAGCAAGTACAAAATGATTGCGCCGGCTGTCCCGAATATGCCGTGGCAGGAAGGCCCGTCGTCCTTTACGGGGGCGCCCGTGTGGCGCTACAGTGAAAATCCTGTCATCGGCCGGAATCCGCTGAAGAACGTGGCGCGTATCTTCAACAGCGCCGTTATGCCCTATGAGGACGGATTCATCGGCGTGTTCCGCGGCGAGCAGAACAACGGGATCCCCTATATCTATATGGGGCGGAGCAGCGACGCCGTTCACTGGAATTTTGACGAGGAGAAGATCCCGTTCGTTGACGAGGAGGGGAAGCCCTTCATGCCGGTCTACGCTTACGACCCGCGCCTGGTGAAGGTGGAGGACACCTACTACATCATCTGGTGTCAGGATTTCTACGGCGCGGCTATCGGTATGGCGAAGACCACGGACTTTAAGACATTTACACGGCTGGAAAATCCATTTTTGCCGTTTAACCGCAACGCGGTGCTGTTCCCGCGGAAGATCCATGGCAATTACTGCCTGCTGAGCCGTCCGTCGGACAGCGGCCATACGCCCTTCGGCGATATATTCTTAAGCGAGAGCCCGGATCTGGTGTACTGGGGAAAGCACAGGCATGTGATGAGCAAGGGTTACGAATGGTGGGAATCCTTAAAGATCGGCGGCGGCGCGGCACCCATCGAGACCAGCGAAGGGTGGCTTCTGTTCTACCACGGCGTTTCCGGTACCTGCAACGGTTACGTCTACAGTATCGGCGGCGCGATTCTTGACATTGACAATCCGTCCATTGTAAAATACCGTTGCGAGGATTTCCTCCTGACGCCGGAGGAATGGTACGAGGAGCGGGGCTTTGTGCCCAACGTCTGCTTCCCCTGCGCGACGATTCACGACAGCGAAACCGGCCGGATTGCGATCTATTACGGCGCGGCGGACAGCTATGTAGGTTTGGCGTTCACGCGGCTGGACGATATTATGGATTATATCAAGGCTCACAGCAAAGTGAACGGTACGGATACGGAGATCGGAAGAAGATAAACGGAGAAAAATAGCCGGTCAGGGCCGCGGACAGGAAGATATTCCGCGGTTCGGCCGGCTTTTATAATGAAAATCCGGAAGAAAGGTATGGGAATGACAGAATGGATAACAGAGAGAGGACAGGAGCGATAAATAATGCGGCCGGAAGGGCCGAAGAGGGGAGAGAGGCGGCCGGGAACGCCGAAACGGGGAGAGTGGCGGCCGGGAACGCCGGAGCGGAGAGAGAGGATTCCGCTGTCTGGAAGAGTAAAATATCATCATACGCGCAGCCAGGCGATGTATTGATTTCCCCATGGGACGAGCTGCTGCAGTATGAGGGCCGGATCGATTTCAGTGGAGACGCGGGTCCGGTGTGGGTGTACCCGGCAACCTATGTTCGAATGAGGTTTATCGGGGACAGGTTGTCCGTGGTACTGACCAATGAACACGCCTATTGGGACAATTATCTGGGATATCTGCTGGATGGGAAGCAGTACTGCGTGAAATTGCCGGAGAGCGGGACGGCAAGCGTGGAGTTTGCACCTGTCGGTGCCGAAGCCGCCGCGGCAGAGAGAACGGAGACAACTGCGGAAGAGATGGTGGCTGAGGCGGAACAAGCAGAAGCCGCCGCGGCAGCAGGCGGCGCGGCGGTTCATAACCTCCTTCTCTTCAAGCGTCAGGACTCCTGCCATATGGTGCAGATCCACGGTTTTATTGGAAGCGGTGATCTGCAGCTCCTGCCCTGTGAGCCGCTGCCCTCGCGGCGAATCGAGGTCTACGGCGACTCCGTGTCCGCCGGCGAAGTATCGGAGGCGATTGCCTACTGCGGACTGCCGGACCCTGACCATCACGGAGAATATTCCAACAGCTATTACTCCTACGCCTGGCTCACCGCCCGCAGGCTTGGAGCCAGACTCCACGATATCGCCCAGGGCGGCATCGCGCTGATGGACGGCTGCGGGTATTTCATGGAACCGCAGTCGCTGGGGATGGAGAGCACGTATGACCTGATCCAGTACCAGCCGCAGATCCTGGCCGGACGCCCTGCGGTGAAATGGGACTTCGGCCGGTACCGTCCCCAGGTGGTCATCGTGGCCCTGGGGCAGAACGACGCCCATCCGATCGATTTCTGCGGCGGGGATTATGAGGGGGAGAAGTCCGCGGCGTGGCGGGAGCATTACGCGGAATTTGTGCGCAAGCTGTGCCGGATCCATCCGCAGGCGCAGGTGATCTGCATGACAACGATCCTGGGCCATCATCCCAACTGGGACAGGGCCATCGGCGAGGTATGCGGGCAGCTTGCCAAGGAACAGCTGCCGGTGCATCATTTCCTGTTCAGCAATAACGGCTGCGGGACTCAGGGACATATCCGGATCCCGGAGGCGGAGCGGATGGCGGAGGAGCTTTCGGCTTTCATTGATGGTCTGGGCGAGGACATCTGGCGCGACACGTCCCGGCTCCAGCGCGTGATGGAGCGCGCGGCGGCCGGAGAGGATATAACAGTCGGTTTCCTGGGCGGTTCCATCACCCAGGGAAGTCTGGCGTCGGAGCCGGGGAAATGCTACGCCGCGCTGACCTTTGACTGGTGGCGGAATCATTTCCCGGCGTCGAAGACGAAGTATGTGAACGCCGGAATCGGCGGGACGACGTCTCACTTCGGCGCGGCGCGGGTGGAAGCGGATCTGCTTTCACAGCGGCCGGACGTGGTGTTCGTGGAGTTCTCTGTCAATGATACGGACGAGGCGCATTTTATGGAAACCTATGAGGGGCTGGTCCGCCGGATCCTGTCCTGTGACTGGCAGCCGGCTATTGTGCTGATCCATAACCGGTTCTATGACAGCGGCGCGACGGCGCAGCCGGTCCATGACCAGATCGGCCGGTACTATGAGCTTCCGCGAGTCTGCGTGGGCGATGTGCTCTATGGGAAGCTGCAGGCGGGCGAAATGAAGATGGAAGAACTGACGCCGGACGGTCTGCATCCAAACGATAAGGGCCACGCGATGATTGCGGAGATGATCTGCGCATTCCTGGAGAAAGTGGATGCGAAGAGGTGCGAGAAAGCCCGAAAGGAGATATTGTCTCAAGAAAAAACTAGGCAGCAGGGCGGGAATTATCAGGCAGAAACAGAGCCCCTCACCCGCAACCGCTATGAACACGCCAGACGCCTGCGCGCCGCGGATATCACGCCCGCAGAGATCAGTGGCTTCGAAGCAGATCCCACGCCCCAGCAGGGGATCACGGATATCTTTAAGCGCGGCTGGACCGCCATCGGGAACGGTTCAGAGATCACTTTCCGTTTCCGCGCGTCCTGTATTGCAGTTCAGTACCGCCGCACGATCCGGGGACGTGCGCCGAAGGCACAGGTCTGGCTGGATCGCGCCGGGACGCAGGAGGAGCCGCGCATGATCCTGGACGGCAATTTCGATGAAACCTGGGGAGATTGTCTTGCGCTGGAGCCTGTCCTCGAAGCAGAGGCGGAGTCGGATCACACGCTGACGCTGCGGATCGTTGACGCAGATGGAGCGGAGATTCCGTTTTATCTGGTGTCGCTGATCGTTGCGTAAGCAGGTATCCCCATTCCCGCGGCCGGCAATTTGAAATAGATGCCTTACAAAAATTCGGAAGACCGGGGCGGCAGATACTTTCTCGTGAAGTTTCTGCCGTTTCCATTTTCATGCGAAACAAGCGCCAGTGACGCTCTGTTCGTATTTCCGAAGCGGTAAATAGCAAGCCGGGATTTCCGCAGCCAATACAGTCTTTCAGAGTGATTATCTTACCTGTCAGCCTTGATCTCAGGCAAACGAGAATTCAAGGCTTCTTTCATTTCTTTTTCAATATTCCGGATATACTTTATCCTCTCTATCGTGTTCCTTACCTCAGAGATTCCCATCTGTCTTTCTGCTTCATCAATACATGCTCCGAGCGCTCTTTGAGTATTATAATCTAACCATTCTACCCATGTATATGCTAACCCGAATACATCGCTGTATGCCCGAAAACAATTGTCATACGCTTCCAAATACCCGTTAAAAAAGGTGACCATTTTTTCAATGTCCATATTACAGGTGGTAATTCCTGACCATTGAAGTGCCAGCTGCAGCGCATTTGATATTGGATTACCATAGTCAAGGCATTCCAGGTCTATTACCCATGGATAACCATTATTCCAGATAATATTTTTGGGATCCATATCTTCGTTGGAGATGCAAATGATATCCGGCAAAGAAGCTCTTGCCTGATTCAACTCCTTCTCGGCATAGATCAGAAGTTTTTCATTGTCAGCCAGAAGAGCGACAATCTCGTTTTTTTCTTCGTTCGCTTTAAGGGTGTACTTATGCCAATTGATCTTACTTGATTCGGGCTTCTGATGGGCAACACACTTCGGATCAATAGCATGAATCTTTCCAAGAATATTACCGGCTGTCTTACATTCATCATATGAAATATTATTCCAATCAGTAATATGCCCATCCTGCCAATGGAATATATAAAAATAGTGTCCATCTACAGTTTGCATTTTTTTACCAAGAACTGTCAGAGCAGGCACGATAGGAATATCCTCTTTTTCCAAAAGACATTCAATTTTCTCTGCTCTGTCGAAATTATCGTGCGCACCTTCTCTTCTCATGATTGCAGGATTAAGATGTTTTACTGCATATATTCCGGATTTTGTTCTTACTCTGTACATTCTATGCATAAAACCGCCAGACACTGGTTCAATTGGGAAAATAACAGCTCCTAACCCGCATTTTGTCATCAGGGTTGCTATCAATTCGTCTATTGTATAATCTTTCAATATTTTTCCTCACTTTGTATGTGAAATTGCATCCGAAAATCCTGATTTAAGTATATCACATGTTTCTTTTGTTTCAAATACATAATTATGCTGTCATTGTGTCAAAGAAAGAATGGTAAATAGCGGGTAAATAGCAAGCCGAGATTCCGTGCTTTCCTTTTCCGAACCGATATAGTATAATAACGAGGAAGGCGTCGATGACGCTTGCGTCAATCACATTTTACAGGAGGAATGGCTATGCCAGAAATAAAAGGCCTGGAATGGACGTTTGATACAATAGCATCTTCTTATGAAAAATTTCGTCCTGCGTATCCTGGTGAACTCTATAAAATGATATTTAATTATATATTTCTCAATGAAACCTGCTGTGCTGTAGAGGTGGGGATTGGCGGCGGCCAGGCAACATTGCCGATTTTACAAACTG
>CANREE010000055.1 GCA_947629545.1 uncultured Lachnospiraceae bacterium
CTGGAATCCGGGATCCCCTACGGAACGGCCTTTGTGAAGAATACTTACGTGGGCCGGACTTTCATCAAACCCAAGCAGAGCAACCGGGTGTCAGCGGTCCGCGTGAAGCTGAACGTGTTAAAGGAGGCCGTGGAGGGCAAGCGGGTCATCATGGTCGACGACTCCATCGTCCGGGGCACCACCAGCCCTCAGATCGTGCGGATGCTTCGGGAGGCCGGCGCAAAGGAAGTGCATGTGAAGGTCGGCGCGCCGCCGTTTCTGCACCCCTGCTACTTCGGCACGGACATTCCGTCGGAAGAGCAGCTGATCGCCCACGGCAAGACCCTGGATGAGATCCGCTTCCTGATCGGCGCGGATTCCCTGTCTTATTTGCGGGTGGAGCGGCTGAAGGAAATGGCCGAGGGCCTGCCGATCTGTACCGCCTGTTTCACCGGCGATTACCCGATCGAGCCCCCCACGGAGGATATACGAGGAGACTATGTGCGTTAAGCAAAGCAGTGCGAATGTACGGATACGTCAAGCCGCGTCGTGCTTGCACGTAAGCGGCCTGACGTATCCGTACATTCATAGGGCGCAGCCCGTACAGCGAAAAAACCGCAGGTTTTTGAGCTGCGCACTGCGGTAGCAGAACGAAGGTAGGAACGCGTCAAGCCCTCACACTTAATACACGGAGGTTTTTCATGAACGACAGATATCAAAGTCCGCTCTCCGAGCGTTACGCCAGCCCGGAGATGCAGTACATTTTCTCTCCCGACAAGAAATTCAAAACCTGGCGCAGGCTCTGGATCGCCCTGGCCGAGACCGAGAAGGAACTCGGTCTTCCGATCACCCAGGAGCAGATCGACGAGTTGAAGGCCCATGCCGATGACATCAACTACGATGTGGCGAAGGAGCGGGAGCGTCTGGTCCGCCACGACGTCATGTCCCACGTCTACGCCTACGGTCAGCAGTGCCCCAATGCCAAAGGTATCATCCATCTGGGCGCGACCTCCTGCTACGTGGGTGACAACACCGACATCATCATCATGACCGAGGCCCTGCGCCTGGTGCGCGCGAAGCTCCTGAACGTGATGGCGGAGCTTGCCGCCTTCGCGGACCGGTATAAGAATCAGCCCACGCTGGCGTTCACCCATTTTCAGCCGGCGCAGCCCACGACCGTGGGAAAGCGCGCCACCCTGTGGCTCCATGACCTGTGTCTGGATTTGGAGGATCTGGATCATGTGCTGGGCAGCATGAAGATGCTGGGTTCCAAGGGAACCACCGGCACCCAGGCCAGCTTCCTCGAACTCTTCGACGGCGATCATGAGAAATGCCGCCGGGCCGACCAGATGATCGCAGAGAAGATGGGCTTTACGGACTGCTACCCGGTCTCCGGGCAGACCTACTCCCGCAAGATCGACACACGGGTGGTCAATGTCCTGGCGCAGATCGCCCAGAGCGCACACAAATTCTCCAACGACATCCGGCTGCTTCAGCATCTGAAGGAAGTGGAGGAGCCCTTTGAGAAGAACCAGATCGGTTCTTCGGCCATGGCCTATAAGCGGAACCCGATGCGCAGCGAGCGCATCGCGTCTCTTTCCAACTATGTGATGAGCGACGTGATGAACCCGATGCTCGTAGCGTCCACCCAGTGGTTTGAGCGGACGCTGGACGATTCGGCCAACAAGCGCTTAAGCATTCCGGAAGGATTTTTAGCTGTAGACGGTATCCTGGACCTTTATCTGAACGTGGTGGACGGTCTGGTGGTGTACCCGAAGGTCATCGAGAAGCATTTCCTGGCGGAGCTGCCGTTTATGGCCACGGAGAATATCATGATGGATGCGGTGAAGGCCGGCGGCGACCGGCAGGAGCTGCATGAGCGGATCCGTCAGCTGTCCATGGAGGCGGGGCGGAACGTGAAGGAGAAGGGCCTCGACAATAACCTCTTGGAGCTGATCGCGGCGGATCCTGCCTTCGGCCTGACGATGGAGGATCTGAAGAAGACCATGGAGCCGTCTCTCTATGTAGGACGCGCGCCCAGACAGGTGGAGGAGTTTCTGGAGGAGGTCGCAAAGCCCATCCTGGAGGCGAATAAAGACGTTCTCGGCATGAAGGCAGAGATCAGCGTCTGATCACGACCGGACAGACAGTCTGTGCGGACAGCCCCGGCCAGGGGCTGTCTTTTTGTCGAAAAAAGTCGAATTTTGTCGATTTTCTTTTCTTCTGATTGATTTTTCCCATTCGGGTAGGTATACTGGTATTCATACCAAAGAAACAGGAGGAAGCAAATGGACGGATGGGGCTTACCGGGAGAAAATGATAAACTGGCGGAACATGCTGTACAGATGGAGAGCCGCAGACAGCGGGCCATAGAGTCCCTGCATCAGGCAATCGATCAGGAATGCGCCGGCATGCCCCGGGACAAAACGAAAAGCGAAATGTATTTGTGGAACGCCCTGATTCTTTTTCAGGACGTACCCTTTGTAACCTCAAAAAACCTGCATTTTACATATTCGATACGAGGTTATGAGATGTTCGTGAGCCGCAAAGACAAATCCATCACCCGTTCTACGGTGAACCTTGCTTTCGATATGGCGATACGTCTTCTGCGGGAAGATATTCCTATCAGCGGTCCGAAGAAACTCGGCACTTTCGGCGCCAGCTACCTTTATCCGATTTTCATTCATATAGGCGTCATACCGCCGGAAAAGACGAAAAAAAGAAGAAAATCTATTTCCTGAAACATGACGGAAAGCGTACCGGCCGGAACGTTTCCCAATGGCCCGTTTATTGCAAAAAAAGCAAGAAAAAAGAAAAGAAAAATTCAGTGAAAATTTCATCATTTCTATCGCCAAGATTCCAAATCTGTGCTATACTAAATTGATATGTTATGGGCTTACGAGGTGATCGCATATGTTGAGCGAAGAGAAGATCAAGCTTATGACCAGCATTGCCATCTTTGAGAAGGCGGAAAAGCGTAATCTTCTGCTGGCAAAGCGTTATTTTAAGACAGATTACATCGGCCAGAATCTGCTTCGCGCTTTTTTGGGATATACCTTCTGCTGGATTCTGGGACTGGCTGTGGTTGTGGTGTGCAGGATCGAGGAGATCCTTTCGATTGTGGCACTTGAAGACGTGGTGCTCCCATTTGTGGATTACGGCGTCTGGTACCTGCTGGGACTGGCGGCTTACCTGATCATCACATTTGTTGTGTGTTACCGGCGGTATGGATACGCGGAGCGCGGTATGAAGGTTTATGTGGCCAGGCTGAAGCGCTTAAACCGCCGGTATGAGTTTCGGAGCAGGACGAAAGAGCATGGCAAGGAGGGACGCAGATCATGATTGGTTTATGGGTATTTCGTGAAAAGCTGAGAAGTTTCTATGCCAGATTCGATGTATTTATTGACCCCCTGATCCGGTTTTGTTTGGGCTTTCTCACATTCCATATGCTGAATGACAGTCTGGGAGCGATGGAAAGACTGGATAATGTGCTGGTGGAACTGGTTCTGGCGCTTATCTGCAGTGTCCTGCCTTACGGGGTGATGGTTTTTCTGGCAGGGGTTCTTTTGTTGGCTCATGTGAGCAGCATTTCCCTGGAAATGACGCTGCTTGTGTTTCTGTTTTTGCTGTTTATTCTGATCCTGTATTTTGGGCTGCAGCCGAAAGACGGCGTCCTGCTGCTTCTGACACCGATTTTTTTCCATCTGCGGATCCCTTATGCGATCCCTATTCTGGTGGGACTTTCCTGTGGACTGTCCTCGGTTGCGGCGGTCTGCTGCGGGGTCGCCCTGTTCTATGTGATGCAGTATATTAAACAGAATATCGGAACCTTAAGCGGCGATGCGACTCTGGGGATGGCAGAGCAGCTGACCCAGATTGTAAGGACGTTATTTTCCAACCGCCTGATGGGGGTCATGATGGCTGCCTGTGCTGTCGGTATTGTGACGGTGTATCTGATCCGCAGGCTCCCGATCAATTTCTCCTGGGCCATCGCGATCGTGGCCGGTGCCCTGGCGCAGCTGGCGGTGATTTTTGTCGGTGATTTCCTGTTTGACGTATCGGTACCGATGGCGCAGCTGATGGCGGGTCTGATCCTGTCGCTGGCCATTGCGGCGGTGTATCATTTCTTTGTATTTGCCGTGGATTATACGAGGACGGAATATGTACAATTCGAAGACGACGACTATTATTATTATGTGAAGGCGATCCCCAAGATTGCCGTTTCCCTGCCGGATATCAAGGTGCAGCGTTTTGGAGACGGACAGACGGATGACGGAGCATATGACGAATAGACGGAAGAATTTACGGAAGGGAGGACGGTGGTAACGTGACTCAGGTAATCGATACTTTATATGACTGGCTTTCATTTTTGCCGCAAATTACCAAAACGAATATCCTGGAGATCATTATCATCGCTTTTCTGATCTACGAGATTCTGGTCTGGATCAAGACTACGCGGGCATGGACGCTTCTGAAGGGCCTGGGGATGATTCTGGTCTTTGCCGCCTTTGCCTGGATACTGAAGCTCTACACGATTCTCTGGATCATGCAGAATGTGGCGTTTGTGGCTACAACGGCGTTAATCATCATTTTTCAGCCGGAACTGAGACGTGCGCTGGAACAGCTGGGCCGTCGGAATCTTCTGACGAACCTTCTGCCGTTTGAGGGCGATCACGGGGCGGAGTCCGGACTGACCGAGAAGACGGTGAATGAACTGATCCGGGCAACGATTGAGATGGCAAAAGCCAGAACCGGAGCGCTGATCGTGATTGAGCGTGAAGAGTCGCTTAAGGATGTGGAGAACACGGGCATTGAGATCGACGCCGTGGTGACAAGTCAGCTTCTGATCAACATTTTCGAACACAATACGCCGCTTCATGACGGCGCGGTGGTGATACGCGGCAATCGGGTGACTGCGGCTACCTGTTATCTGCCAAGATCAGATAATGCGGACATCAGCAAGGATCTTGGAACCAGACACAGGGCGGCTGTTGGCATCAGCGAGGTGACAGACAGCCTGACGATCGTCGTTTCCGAGGAGACGGGACATATTTCTCTGGCTGAGGATGGAAGGCTGACCCGGATTACAAGTCCGGAGGCCTTAAGTAAGGCGCTCCGGACGAATACCGAACAGGAAAACACCGGAACGGGACGGCGGTTCAGAATATGGAAGGGAAGGCAGAAGGATGAAAGAAAAGCTGAGACAAAAGCTGACGCATAATCTGGGGCTTAAGATCCTCTCCGTCGTCCTTGCCGTATTTACCTGGCTGATCATGGTCAACGTTTCCAACCCGATGCTGACGGTCACGCAAACAATACCGGTGGAGTTCACGAATGAAACTGTATTAAAGGATGCCGGCCTGACTTACGAATCATTAAGCAGGAATACGGTGACGGTCAGCTATAAGATCCATGTAAGGGATGAGTCCAGGGTATCCGCCAGCGATTTTGCCGCGTATGCGGATCTGGCCCAGCTCTATGATGTGACGGGATCGATCCCGGTACAGGCGGATATTACTTCTTATGTGGCCCGTTCCCTCGTTCAGGCCGACTCAGTGACGGTGACTCCGTCTGTGGTCCGGATCCAGACGGAACCAATCCAGACGAAAACTTTTGTTCTGGAAGCCCACACGAACGGTACGGAAGCCGACGGCTGTGATATCGGAGAGATCCGGTTGACACCGTCGCGAGTCACGGTGACGGGAGCGGAGTCGGATATCGGGCAGATCAGTTCCGTAGGCGTGGAGATCAGCGTGGAGGATGTGGATACAGATATCAGCGGCGAAGCGCCGGTATATTTCTATGATGCCAACGGCAACCGCCTTGATAAGATGGACGGTATCGAACTGAATGTGACGCAGACGGCCTATAACGTATCGGTGCTTCGGGTGAAAGCCCTGACACTCGATTATGAGATCTTCGGGAAGGTTGCCAACGGCTACCGCTTCACCGGTGTGGAAAGCGACGTGCGGGTCATTTCCGTGGTAGGTCCGCGGGACGTTCTGGCCAGCCTGAATACGCTGGAGATTTCAGGTCCTGCGCTGAATCTGGATCGGGCTGTCAGTGACGTGACCGTCGAAGTGAATCTGATCGATTATCTGCCGGATGATGTTTCGATCGTAAGCGACGAGCCGACGACGGCGACGGTGACGATGCTGGTGGAGAAGTTAGAGACCAGAAACTTTGAATACGATGCGGATAATATTGAACTGACCGGTCAGAGAGAAGGATACGAATACACGCTGGAAGAACAGGTGCTGATGCTGCAGATCCGTGGTCTGGCCGAGGATCTGGATATCCTGGATACGGATCGGATCCGTGTGAGCGCCGATGTGGGAGAGCTGGAGCCCGGTGTGCAGCAGCTTGCGCTGAAGGTGGAACTGGAAGAAGGCTTTGATTTTATGAATGTTTCCTCTGTTGCTGTGATTGTTCGCGATCTGACGATTCCGGCCGATTCGGAGAGCGCGACCCCTGTGGAACCATTCGAGGAAACAGAGGACGGAGAAGGTGAAGACCTGACGGAGGCGGAAGAGACGACGGCACAGTCAGACTGACAGAAAGCAATGAGGGGACATATGGTTAAGGCGAAAGTGGCAATCAGGAATCTGACCGGCCTGCATTTGCGGCCGGCAGGCGTCCTTTGCAATAAAGCAATCCTTTATAAATCCAGTATCCATTTTACGGTGGGAGATATCTCGGCAAACGCCAAGAGTGTCTTAAGCGTTCTGGGAGCCTGTGTCAAATACGGGGACGAGATCGAATTTGTCTGCGAGGGAGTGGACGAAGAAGAAGCCCTGAAGGCGATGATACAGGTTGTGGAGGGCGGTCTGGGAGAGTAAACTATGATCGTATACGGTATCTGTTATGCGGCCAGTTTCATAGCGGCGCGTTACGGGCAGTACTGGCTGTCCGGAGCGGCGCTTCTGCTTGCTGCAGGTTATCTTTACCTGCGTGAATACCGCCAAAGCGGCAATCTCCTGCACTTAAGGGGACTTTTTGCCGGCTTTTGGGTCGGTGGTCAGGGCGTGGCGTGTCTGAAACTGAGCAGACTGCAGACAGATTGGAACGTGACGACCTGGGTCTGTTTCTTTCTGGCCTTTGCGTGCTTTTGGTGTATATTTGGGCTGGTGTCACGGTTTGGCGGAGACGACGGAACATATGTGAACCGCCGTATGAGGAGGAACTGTGTACGACCGCTTTATTACAGTATCCTTGCGCTGGCAGCGGTATCGCTGGCGGCATTCCTGTTTGAGGCCGTATATCTTGGTTTTGTACCACTGTTTCTGCGCGGCGTGCCTCATGCCTATTCGGCATTCCATGTAACAGGCGTGCATTACCTCACGGTTTCCTGTGTGCTGGTTCCCTCAATGACGGTGCTGTTCTTCCTGCAGGGCGGTTCCAGATATTCCCTGCGCAATACTGCAGTGATCATAATGACTGTAGTTTCGTTACTGATCCCGATCCTTTGCGTGTCCCGGTTTCAGCTGATTTTTGCGGTAGTGACGGCTCTCTTTACCTGTATTGCCTGCACAAGACGGGTGCGGATGCGTACCGTGCTGATTCTTATGGCGGCGATGCTTCCGCTCTATGTGATCCTGACCGTTGCCAGAAGTCACGATATTGCCTATCTGAACGGTATTTTCGAGATGAAGAATCCGGCCATGCCGATCTTTATTTCGCAGCCGTATATTTATATTGCCAATAATTACGAGAATTTCAATTGTCTGGTGGAGGCGCTGCCGGAGCATACATACGGGATCCGGATGTTGTTCCCGGTATGGGCGCTGACGGGACTGAAGTTCTTTTTCCCGTATCTGATCAGTTTTCCGATTTATGTGGATAAGGAAGAACTGACGACCCTGACGCTCTTCTATGACGCCTACTATGATTTCGGCGTTGCGGGAGTGGCGTTATTTTCCGGCATACTGGGAGCGGTGGCCGCCTGGCTGAACAGCCGGCTTTCCCGAATGCGCAATCCGATGGGATTTGTGTTTTATGCGCAGTTCGCTGTTTATATGGTTCTTTCGTTCTTTACGACCTGGTTCAGCAATCCGACGACCTGGTTTTATTTCGCGGTGACGGGAGTGATCGGGTTCTGCTGTTTCTGGGCAGGATAGCGGCAGAAGCCGTGTCGGAAGACAGAAGAATAGAAGATGACAAGGAGGAAGTTTTATCATGATCGCAGAGAAAATGAAACCGCTGGTACAGAATAATTCAGCGATACGCGAGATGTTTGAGGAAGGCAATCGTCTGGCGAAGATTTATGGACGGGAGAATGTCTACGATTTCAGTCTGGGAAATCCCAATGTTCCGGCGCCGGCGGAAGTGGATGCGGCGATCCGGGCCATTCTGGATGAGGAGGAATCTACGTTCGTCCATGGTTATATGAGTAATGCCGGGTACGAGGATGTGCGGGCCGCTATTGCGCAGTCTCTGAATGGGTGTTTCGGAACCGCCTTCCATCAAGGCAATATCTTAATGACCGTCGGCGCTGCCAGCGGTATGAATGTGTTATTTAAGACGATCTTAAATCCCGGCGACGAGGTGATCGCGTTTGCGCCGTACTTTTTGGAGTACGGTAATTACGTCCGTAATTATGATGGAAAACTGGTCGTGGTGCCTCCGAACACCGTGGATTTCCAGCCGAATATGGAGGCTTTTGAGGCGCTCGTCGGCGCACGGACGAAGGCAGTCATTATTAATACGCCGAACAATCCGACCGGCGTCGTGTATTCCGACGCTACGCTTAAGCGGATCGCCGATATTCTTACGCAGAAGCAGCTGGAACTGGGCACGGATATTGTGCTGGTTTCCGACGAGCCTTACCGTGAACTGGCCTATGATGGCGTGGAAGTGCCATATGTGACAAAATATTATGCGAATACGGTGGTATGCTATTCCTACAGCAAGTCCCTCTCCCTGCCGGGCGAGCGAATTGGTTACCTGGTGATCCCAGATGAGCTGAAAGACAGTACGGAGGTATTTGCCGCGGCAACGATTGCCAACCGCGTGTTGGGCTGTGTTAATGCCCCTTCGTTGATGCAGCGGGTCGTTATGCGCTGCCTGGACGCGAAGACCAATGTGGCGGCCTATGACCGGAATCGGAATCTGTTATATTCTTCGCTTACGGAGTATGGCTTTACCTGCATTAAGCCCCAGGGCGCCTTTTATCTGTTTTTGAAGTCGCCGGAGCCGGACGAGAAGGCGTTCTGCGCGGCCTGTAAGAAGCATAATATTCTGGTGGTTCCGGGTACATCCTTTGCCTGCCCCGGCTATGTGAGGATCTCTTACTGCGTCTCTTACGGGCAGATCGAGAGGTCCCTGCCGGCGTTTCGGGCGGTGGCGGAGGAGTACGGGCTGTGAGCGGGCGGGACGACGCTGCGTTTCGTACCAAAGGGGAAGAGCAGACCGTAAAAGCCGGCGTGTGTGCGCAGGAAAAGGAAACGGCCCATGCGTGGGAGAGGAACATCCGCCGGGTCACACCCTATGTTCCGGGCGAGCAGCCGGTGGGAGACCGTCTGGTCAAACTGAATACCAATGAGAATCCTTATCCGCCGGCACCCGGCGTCCGTGCGGCCCTTGCGGCTATGGATACGGCGGACCTGCGCAAATATCCGGATCCGACTGCGTCGCGGCTGGTAAACGCATTGGCCGGATACTATGGTCTGTCACCGGAACAGGTTTTCGTTGGCGTCGGTTCGGATGATGTGCTGGCAATGGCTTTTCTGACCTTTTTTAACTCTGAAAAGCCGCTTCTTTTCCCGGACGTGACGTATTCGTTCTATCCGGTGTGGGCGGAATTGTTTGGCATTCCTTATGAAACCTGTCCTCTGGACGAGGATTTTGCGATTGACCCGCGCAATTATGACCGTTCGAACGGCGGCGTCATTTTCCCAAATCCCAATGCGCCTACCGGCCGATTGATGCCGCTTGTGCAGGTGGAAGATATCCTGCGGCACAACCAGGATGTGGTGGTGGTCGTGGACGAGGCTTATATCGATTTTGGCGGTGAGTCGGCTTTGCCGCTTCTTAAGCGTTATGAAAATCTGCTCATTGTGCGTACGTTTTCCAAGTCCCGCGCAATGGCAGGGATGCGGATCGGTTACGCCTTCGGAGCGCCGAAACTGATCAGGGCTATGCAGGATATAAAATATTCATATAATTCCTACACCATGAACCTTCCGTCGATTCTCGCGGGAGAGGCGGCGCTGAAGGACGAGGCGTATTTTAAGGAGACTGTGGGGAAGATCGTTGCGACGCGCGAGCGCGCGAAGAAGCGCCTTGCCGGTCTGGGATTTACGTTTCCGGACTCGATGGCAAATTTTCTCTTCCTTCGCCATAAGACGGTTCGCGCGGATGAATTATATAAGGCGCTGCGCGCCCGGCAGATTTATGTGAGATACTTCACCGGACCGCGGCTGAAGGATTATCTGCGGGTAACGGTCGGGACGGATGAGGAAATGGAATTGCTGTATTGTTTTCTGGAAGAATATCTGGGCGCGCCGGTCTGAGAAAGCCGGCGGCGCTGTGGGGATGCCCCGGGAGACGACAGGAAGAGAACTGACAGAACAGAGATACATCCGGTATGACAATGGCTTGCAGAGAAAGGCAGATGGGTGAAATGAGTGAGGACGGCAGCCGAATCCTGAAAATGCTTCTGAATATTTTAATCCCGGTGTGCGGGATTCTTCTCGTATACTTTCTGGGGCCGTGGCTTGTGCGTTTCTTTATGCCATTTGTGATCGGCTGGATCATTGCGATGATTGCCAATCCTCTTGTTCGCTTTCTGGAGAAGCGTCTAAAGATCGTGCGCCGCCACAGTTCGGTCCTGATCGTGGTATTGGTGCTGGCGCTGGTCATTGGCGTCCTTTATCTGGTTATTTCGCGGCTGCTTTACGAACTGGCCGGTTTGCTTCACGACCTTCCCGGCATGGTCGAAGCGCTGCAGAGTGAGCTGGGGAATGCTTCTTCCGGCCTGTCCCGTTTCCTGAAGGTCCTTCCCAAAGGCGTTCAGGATTGGGCGGCCCGTCTCAATGACAACCTGGGCAGTGCGATCGGACAGCTGCTGCAGGGGATCGCTTCACCGACGGTGACGGCGGCTGGCAATGTGGCGCGTGGGATTCCCGGGGCGCTGGTCTACGCAGTTGTGACGATCCTGTCGTCATATCTTTTTATCGTGGAGAGGGATCAGATCATGGAGATGCTGCACCGGGGTGTGCCGCAAGGGGTCTGGGACTATTTTCATTTTCTGAAAGACGACCTGATCAAGGTGATCGGCGGATATTTTCTCGCGCAGTTTCGGATCATGTTTGTGATAGCTGTGATTTTGTCTATTGGTTTTCTGATCCTGGGCGTGAATTACAGCGTCATTTGGGCTGTACTGATCGCGCTTCTCGATTTCCTGCCCCTGTTCGGTACCGGCACTGTGCTTTTCCCATGGGCGCTTATCAAGCTTTTGTCCGGCGAATGGCCTTTTGCTGCGGGGCTGGTCTTCCTCTATCTGCTGACGCAGGTCGTTCGTCAGATCATCCAGCCGAAGATCGTAGGCGACACCATGGGTATCCCGCCGCTGGCAACGTTGTTTTTGCTTTACCTTGGCTTCAAAATCAGCGGAATTTCGGGTATGATCCTTGCCGTTCCGGCAGGTATCATCATCGTTAATCTCTACGAGTACGGCGTTTTTAATTCCCTGCTGGAGAATATAAAGCTCCTTGCAGAGGAGATCAATCGCTTCCGTAAGTCATAGCAGGTCATAGCTATCCGGATGGAGTCAAAAAGCCGCCTGGTGGCGGCTTTTTGTGGGTTCTTACTTCACAATTTTGGTTTCCACCGTTTCCGGCGTTACAAATTCCGGGCTGGAGAATTCCAGCGTTACCGGTTCCGGCACGGCTTTTTCCTCTGAATCTGACGCAGCGCCATTGGCTGCTTCATCAGCGCCTGTTCCGGCTTTTTGCAACGCTATCTTCAGAAAGATTCTTGCCGTCGCCGTCCCCAATGCCGCGATCACGGCTGGCAGCGCCGCAGTCAGCGCAAGCTTCGCTGCAGTTCGGAACGTCTTTTTGCGTACTTTCTTTTTAAGTCCGTGTATCCACTTTTCAATCGGATCTTTAGGTTTCTTCTTCATCGGCTCACTCCCCGCTGATCAAAGTTTTCATCAGGTACGAATATACTTCAGGGCTCTTTTCCTGCCACTGGGCGCACATCGATTCCGCCTGTTCCCGTTCCGGCACCGACAGGCTCAGTTCCATCAGTGTGTTCCGTCCTTCCCGGATCTCCATATGTACAACGAAATCCTGGCTGGTAGATTTATAATAATCTGACAGAACGCCCGCTTCATTGCGGATCTTGATCCGGTTCTCCTTCAGGTATTGATCCATGTCGTCGATGATCGCCTGGGAAATATTTTTCCCGAAGAAGTCCAGCGTTTCTTCCCCCTCCCGCGTGATTTCATACCGCGTTGTGTTATGGTTGGAATGCGTCCGTATGAGCCCCGCTTCCAGAAGTTCGTTCAATACCTCCTGAAGCGTGAAATAGGTTGTGTATTCGTGTTCCAGAAAGAAGTCTGTCAGCTGGGCGTTCGTCAGCGGAAAATTCACCTGCTTCAACATATACAGATTCATCAGTTTGTAAAGTGTCTTTGGTTCTGAGAGCATCCGGATCTCCTCCCTTCGTTTGTGCAGATGACGATTTGTCAGCGAACGACAGTAATTTTCTTACATTTCTATCCTATCATACCAATTTTGGGATAGCAAATCAAGGGGAAATGTGTTAAGATAGAAATAATGGATGGAATATGACGGAATGGGACGGGCCATAAACACGTAAAACAGGTGGAAAACACATGAGAGAACGGATCAACCGCCTTGCAAGAGGGATCATTGACATGGAGGTTCCGGAGATTGCGATCCAGCCGGATAGCCTTGCATATGTCGAGATCGAAGCGGGCGGACTCGAAAAAAAAGAATTGTATATCACCAGTCAGAACGGACTTCACATCAAAGGTCTTGCTTATTCTTCCAATCCGCGGGTCCGGGTGCTGACTGCGTCCTTCGGCGGTCTCAGGAACCACGTTATTTACGAAATCGACAGTGAATATCTGGAATACGGCGACGTGATCGAGGGGGAGTTCCAGCTGGTCACGAATGGCGGGGAGTTTACGGTGCCCTATACGTTTACTGTGCAGTCCGGCGTCTCCGGCCGTGCCTTAAAGAGGCTGGTCGAGCCGAAGGATTTCGTAAACCTTGCCAAACAGGATTACGAGACTGCGGTGCAGATCTTTGAGTACCGTGATTTCGCCGGCGTGCCGCTCATGCAGGATCGAAAGATTCGCAGCTTATACGATGGGCTTTTGGGCCGCGGCAGCCGCTATGGCCAGGTGGAACAGTTCATGATCGGTCTGGGCCTGAAAAAGCCTGTGGAGCTTCAGGTGGACGAGCCGCGCCGCGTCTATCATACCGTCAGCAAGGACAGTCGGGATACGATCGAACTGCACCGCAGCGGCTGGGGATATCTGGCCGTTAACGTGCGGGTGGATGGCGGTTTCATCCATATTGGAAAGAAGAATTTTACGAATGACGATTTTACAGGGGGTATTCTGGAATTCCCCTATGAACTGAGTGCAGGCGGGCTTCACGCAGGACGCAATCTGGGAAGTATTACCTTTGAGACGTTAAATGAGGCGATTACCGTCGAGATTGAGGTCTGTCAGGGAAGCGACAGCCGTGAAGCAGGGGAGCGCCTGCGCACGGAAGGAAATCGACGGTTTGAACGTTACCTTAAGCTGCGTCTGGATTATGAGAATCATGTCGGCGATGCAAAGAAACAGATCGAGCAGATGCTCGAGGAGGTGTCCGGGCTGCGGCTGTTTAGCGGAGTATCCGCGAGACTGTCTCTTCTGGAGGCGGAACTTTATGTTCTGGCAGCCCGCGGGGAAGAAGCCGGGGCTGCGCTTGCTGACTGCCGGGATGAGATCGTCGCAAACCGCCAGCAGAGGCCGGATCTTTACTGTCTGTACCAATACCTGTGCCTGAAGCAGGAACCGGACATGGAACGTTGGGAGTCTCTGGGCCGCCTGTCCCGCAAGTATATGGAAGATGGGCGTTCCGAATACCTTCTGTTCTATGTTTTCTCCCGCTGTGAGGAGAAGTATTGTTTTGAGAATCCGGCGGACGTGCTGGTGCGGATGAA
The DNA here is from genome assembly GCA_947629545.1 of uncultured Lachnospiraceae bacterium. Lineage (GTDB taxonomy): Bacteria > Bacillota > Clostridia > Lachnospirales > Lachnospiraceae > UBA3402. The sequence goes on from CANREE010000055.1 coordinate 14,167, forward strand.
GGTTCTTTTTGGCCGCGGCTGCCACAGTCCTTTCCTTTACGCGCAGGCGCTGGCCATTCTGAATGACGAGCCGCAGCTGATGCTGGGACTCGGGGCATTTGAGACGCAGGTATTGTATTTTGGCGCAAAGCGGGGGCTCGTGAGGGAAGATCTGGCGCTCAGGGCGGCTATGATGGCTGTCACGAACCGCAATTACCAGCCGCTGCAGTGCCGGATGCTGAAGACGATTTATGGAAAGTCCGAGAAAAAGGAAATTCTTGCTTCCGTCTGCAGCCAGATGATTCGCGGCGACTGTCGGCAGGAAAAGGATTTTCCATGGTACGAGAAGGCCCTTTCGGAGAAGATCAGTCTGACCAGACTGTATGAATATTTTCTGTACTCGCTGCCGAAAGATTATGGGAAGCTGATGCCGGACGAAGTGCTTCGATATTTCTCTTACGACCATGATCTGGATCAGAACAGCCGCGCGGTGCTTTATGCCAACATGATCCGTTTTATGGACCGGGAATCGAAGGTTTATCAGGATTATGAAAAGGTCATGGGCGCTTTTGCGGTGGATCAGGTACTGAAGGCGCGGATCGGACGGAATCTGGCTGTGGTTTACGATGCGATGATCTATCCGGATATGGTGGATGCGCCGGTAGCGCAGATCCTGCCATCCATCTTAAATTCCCGCAGGATTTCCTGCGCGGACAAACGAATGCGCAATGTGGTCGTCTGTTATGAAGAACTTACGGATCAGGGTGTCTATCCGATACGGAACGGCGTAGCCTATGTGCCGGTATATTTTGAAGGCAGCCGGCTTCTCTTCGAGGATGCCTTCGGGAACCGCTATACGAATGTGGAACATGAGGAAACCTCTGTCATGAACCGGCCGGAACTGGAAAAGCGGTGTTTTGAGGTGTATCCGGAACACGCGATGCTGCTTTTGGGCGCCTGCCGCAAAGCAGGTGAGAAAGAAGAACCGGAGGCTGAGGATATTCAGGTCATTGACCGCGCCCTGACGAGGCTGAAGCTTCATCCGCTTTACAGCAAGGAACTGATCGGGCGGATCATCCGCTATTATCTGACGGAGCCGGAGAATGAAGATGCGGAGCCGGTGAATGCGGCGCCGCTTTTGTCGGCGGATAAGGAGATCATTACCAGGCAGCAGCGGGTCGATATGTGCCAGGCCCTGATCGGGCATGGCTATATCCATGAGGCGTACGGTATGATCCGGAAGTATTTCTGTCAGGTGCCGTCGGAGAAGCTGCGTCTTCTGTGCAGCCGGATGATCTTAAATGAACTGTTTGACGAGGATGAACTTCTTTTAAAGCTGGCATATTCGGTATTTGCGGAGGATAAGGCGGACAGCGTGATCCTCGATTACCTGTGCGAACATTTCAATGGTTCCACAGATCAGATGTATCGGCTGCTGCTGCGCGGGGTGACGGATCATGTGGAGACATACGATCTGGAGGAACGTCTGCTGGCGCAGATGCTCTTTACGGATCGGACCGATCAGATCGATCGGGTATTTTCTCTCTATATGGAGAGAAAGAAGACCAGTGAAAGCATTGTGAAGGCGTATTTCACGATGAAAAGCACCTCGTATTTTATGGAAGATAAGCCGGCAGGCGAGGAGGTATTCCGTTATCTGGAAGGGATGATCCATGGGGCGATCGAGAAGGAGAAACTTTCCACGATCTACCTTCTGGCATTGACGAAGTATTATGCGGGTCTTACGCAGCTGGATGCAGAGCAGACGGAACTGTGTCAGGGGATCGTTGATATCCTGTTGGCGGAGGGGATGGTATTTGCCCATCTGAAACCGCTGGCGGCGCACGTCCATGTTCCGCAGGAGATTACTGACAAGGTAATCCTGCAGTATATCGGCAGGAAGGACTCAAGAGTCGATCTGCAGGTTCGGATACGGCCTCAGGAAGAACGGTTTTACGGGGATGACATGAAGCGGGTATATCAGGGCGTCTTCATCAAACAGAAGGTGCTGTTTGAGGGGGAAACCATGGAATACCGGATTTATGAGCATCAGGGAGAGAAGCAGGTGCTGATGGCGGAAGGCAGCCTTTCCTGTGACCGGAAAGCGCAGGAGGGGGAAGACAGCCGTTTTCAGCTGTTGAACCGGATGTCCGTATATATGAACCGAAAGGATGAAGAAGGCCTTAAGGAGTCAATGAAGACCTATGTGAAGAAGACCGCGACGGTTGAGAGCCTGTTCGAGTTGATGTAGGCTGCGGCGTTAGGAATCGGAAGGGATAAGGAACCATGGAGAAACGACTGATTGGCCTGGATATCTGTGATACATATACGCAGGTGTGCTGCGCAGGGCCGGGAGAGGTACAAAACTATCCGACGATCGTCTGTAAGAAGAAGAGCGGAGATGTCTGGCTGGTAGGCCAGGAGGCTTATGCCTGCGCCCTGGAAGGAGATGGCGTTATCGTGGATAAACTCCTTAAGCTTCTGCGCAAAGATGGGACGGCGACGATTGGCGGCGTGCGTTACGAAGGGCTGGATCTGATGCAGAAGTTTTTGGAATGTGTGCTGGCCGCGGCTGTTGCGGAAGCGGATCGTGCGGCGCTGCTGCAGAAATCGGAGGCCGATGGAGAAACGATTCAGGCGCAGTCTGACGCAGCCGGTGGCGGAGAGCCGATGGCGGAGAAAGATGCGGATGCGTTGCCGGCTGCCGCAGAAGCCCAGACCACAGACCTACATCCCGCTTACGACAGCAGCCGTATTTCCAGACTTGTCATTACAGTGCCGAAGATCAGCGCGAAGCTGATGGATATGCTTGTCTGTTGTGCGGACCGCTTAAAGCTTTCGAGGGACTGCGTCCGCATCATAAGCCATACGGAAAGCTTTCTTTATTATGTGCTGAGCCAGAAGCGGGAAGTCTGGAACAATCAGGTGGGGATGTTTGACCTGTCTGAAGATTTCCTTTGTTACTACGAAATGAAGGTTCAGCGCGGTATGCGCAATGTGACTGTGGTGGCGGAACGGGAGAAGCTGGATGAAGGTTTCAATCTGGATATTCTGAAAACGCCATCCGGCGTGAAACTGGCGGATAAGATCCTTTGCTCCTGCGGCGAACGCTTCCTGAAGAAAAAACTATTCTCCTCTGTTTTCCTGACAGGAAAGGGTTTTGAAACGCAGGAATGGGCGACGGACTTTATGAAAATGCTCTGTGTCAGACGAAAGGTCTATGTGGATCAGGCGTTATTTGTGCAGGGCGCGGCTTACAAGGCGGCCGATCTGGAGCGCGAAAAGACGGTCTATCCGTATATACTGGTCTGCGATGGCAGACTGGATACCACGGTATCCATGAAAGTGATGCGACGTGATCAGGAAGAACAGCTGGTGTTGGCAGCAGCCGGTGACAGCTGGTACGAGGCCGGAGGCACAATGGAATTCATTCTGGACGGGCAGCAGTATTTGGAGTTCCTGATTTCTCCTGCAGATCCCAAGCGGAGGAAGGTTGTGAAGCTGACGTTGGAGGGGTTTCCGGAGAGGAATGATAAGACTGTGCGGATTCGGCTTAAAACTACGTTTTTGGATGAGAATACAATGTCTGTGGAGGTAAAGGATTTAGGTTTCGGTGAATTCTTTCCATCCACCGGAGCTACCGTCAGACAAGAGGTGATGCTATGAGCGTGATCCTGTGCAGAAAGGAAAATGTCAGCCATCCGTTTTTTATCGAGAACCTGGGTATCCATGTGTATACATCCCAGGAGCTTTGTTATGCGATCTACAATCATCCCCTGCTGGCGCTGGACGGTTTTATTGATCGAAATCTGGTGGATTTTATCCGCGAAGAACTGGACATGGGATATACGGCCCTTAAGATGGAGCGTTTCATGAAAAGCGGGGAGAATCAGGATGAGCTGTTGTTCCTGTTTTTACAGGAGTGCGATTATTATACGACGGCGGAGATCAACCGGCTGCGGCAGAAGGTGGCGGCTTTAAGAAAACTGCCGCCGTTGGAATATGCCAAGCGGAAAGCGGATTATCTTGTCGGATTTAAGCAGTACGGCAGAGCCATTGCCGGATACGAGAAGATATTGGAATCTTATCTGGCCAGAAAGGCGGACGATGCTTTCCTCGGGAAAGTACTAAACAATCTGGGCGCCTGTTATGCGCGGATATTCCAGTTTGACAAGGCGTTAGCTGCCTATGACAGGGCCTATGCAAAACTGAAGGATGTGGCGGTTCTTGAGAGGATCTATCACCTGACGCTGATGAATCCGAAGATTTCCCTGAAAGACCGTTACCAGTCCATCGTCACAGAAGAAATGAAGGCGGCCTGGAATGAGGATTTCGTGAAAGCCGGCGAGGATGCGGATCAATCTGACGGCATTCGGAAGCTGGAGGAAATGTTCGGCCGTGATCCGATCCGCCGTATGGAGGGTGCCAGACACCTTCTGGAGGCCTGGAAACAAGAATACCGGGGAATGGCGTAGCATTCGGATCCGATCCGGATGCTGTATCTTTCTCATGTGTTCAGCACCTTTGTCTGAAACGCCTCCGGGCTGATCTGCACATTCGGACCGAAGTTCAGTTCCTTCAGCTGGTCGCAGCCGCCGAAGACCCAGGCATAGATTTTCTTCATGCCCTTGCCGCAGACCACACGTTTGAGCTGCTTGCAGTCCTTAAACGCGAAGGGCGGCAGGCTCGCCAGCTTGTCCGGCAGAATGATCTCCTCCAGACCGCAGCGGGCGAAGGTGTAACCCCACAGGCTGGTAAGTCCGGCGGGAAGATCCAGATGATGGAGGTTTATGCATCCGTCAAACAGGAATTCTCCCAGATCCGTGACCGTCTCCGGGATGCGGACGGAGGTGATCTCCTCGTGTCCGGCGAAAAGCTGGTCGAAGAGGACGGTCACCGGGATTTCATTGTAGGTGTCCGGGATCGTCACTTCGGCTTCGTCGCCCTGGTAGCCAGAGACGCAATAGGTTCCGTTTTCCATCAGTTTATAGGTGAATTCCTGCATAATTGTTTCCTTCTTTCCTGTTATAGGGCTGGTGTTTTCTTAGTATAGCATAAAACGGCGGCGATTGCCAGACTTGTTTTTATTCGTATTTTCGTATTTTTAAGTATAATAGATTGACGAGGAGACCAGAGGCGGAGACAATTGAAATGCTGACAATCGGAAAAGCACGAAGTACAGAAGTAATTTTAAACTGCGCTCCGTGCTTTTTCAATTCTGAAAATCTGCCGCTGAAATTAAAGAAGTCCTCTTTCACTGGTTAATATTATACCAGAAAATGCCTGTAATTACAAGCCTTGTATTACCGGAAGCCGAGGGTTATAATTAACGGGCTATACTTAACACGGTTCGGCCGGGGAGGAACAGTATGAAAAAGAGCGATTTTCAGCAGGAAGAAAGCTATCTGAGCAGAGTGGAAGGTATCATCCGGATGAAGCTTGCGCGGCTGCGTGATCTCAGGGCTCCGCTGAAAGGCCGGGTGTTGCAGGAGCGGAAGGAGATGTGGGAGGAGAACCGGCACCAGATCAGCGATTTTGACGATGTGGTTTTTCTGAGCGTTCAGGAGGCCGATGTGAGATCGGCGGAAGAGCAGTATGAGCAGAATGAGCTGGAGATCGGGCGGCTTGAGAAAATGGAGAAGTCTCCTTACTTCGGCCGTCTGGATTTTGAGGAGAAGGAAACCGGTGAGAAAGATACCGTCTATATCGGGACTTACGGCCTCGCGGAGGACGAGACTCATGAGATCTGCGTCGTGGACTGGAGAGCGCCTGTTTCCGCGATGTTTTATCATTTCGGCGTCGGACCGGCGTGGTATCAGGTGCGGGATTACCGGGAGGAGGTCTGTATCACGGGGAAACGGCGGTACCGGATCGAGAAGGGGCGGCTTTTGCGGGCTTATGATACGGAGTCGTCTATGGACGACGATATTCTGGATAGAGTGCTTTCCGAGCATTCCGACCATAAGCTGAAGGTTATCGCTGCCAGTATTCAGAAGGAGCAGGATCTGGCGATCCGCAGCGATCCGAAGCGCTCCTGCCTGATCTACGGACTGGCCGGCAGTGGGAAGACCAGCATTGGGCTGCACCGCGTCGCGTATGTGCTTTACAATTTAAGAGAGACCGTAAAGGCGGAGAATGTTCTGGTTCTGTCCAATAA
>CANREE010000056.1 GCA_947629545.1 uncultured Lachnospiraceae bacterium
AGGCTGGAGATCTCCTGCTCAGGCACTAAAAGATTACAGGGCTGCACAGTGTAACACATGATTGACAAACATACAGCCCTCGCAGTCCGCCATTACGAGACGCGCGGCACCAGTTTCACGACCACCAGCTGCGACGGGTTATTCAGCCGCAGGTTAACGGAATGGGTTCCCAGTCCGCGCCCAACGATCATCGTATGCCCATCCTTCTCATGCAGTCCGCGGCAGTCCTTCCGAAAAAATTCAAATTGCGGCGTCATCAGCCCGCCGAGTCCCGGAAGCCAGACGGTACCGCCATGGTAATGCCCGGAAAGCGTCAGATCCGCGCCCCATTTTCCATAAGCGTCCTGATATTTCGGAAAATGGGCCAGAAGGATCTGATACCGGTCCGGATCCGCCTTTCCAAGCCTTCTTGCAATATCGGCCGCATCCATGTCAATACCGGCCCCATGCCGGTAGTACCGCTTTGCCAGATCCAGTCCGCAGATACGCACTTCCTCATCGATCAGGGCTCCCTCGTTCGAAAGATACGTAACGCCCGCCTCCGTAAGCGCCTTCACATATCGATCGTAAGTGTCGCCATAGCGTCCCCGGTCCCGTTTCATACGGTACTCATGATTACCGTTCCCGCAGAATACCGGATAACGCCGCGCAAGCTCCCTGATCAGAAACAGGGCTTTATCGACCTCCGCGCCCTCACGGGCGACCACCATATCGCCGCCGATGAGCACGGCGTCCGGCCTTATCCGGCCGACCGCTGCCAGAAGCCGCCTCTGCCCCGGTCCGAAACAATTATCATGCAGATCCGTCAGAAAGACAAATGTATGTTCCCGTTTCACCTTCTCCGACTGCACTTCATATCTGTCTGTCGTAAATATATTCCGCTCATATACAGACCGCAGACACAGCCATATTGCCGCGGCCGCCACCGTGACCCACGTCCATACCATATCGTTCGTCCTTCTCCCGAACTATTTCTGATTCTTAAATACCGGATCCGCCGGATGACCGCCCACCAGCTTCTGCATGGTTCGCTGCACCGCGTCGCGGGAATTCTTCCAGTCCTTATCCTTGTTCAGATAATCGTATTTCTCGATCAGCCAGTCGATATCCTCCTGAATCCGGTCAAGCTCCCGGTTCATCTGTTCAAACAACACCGGAAATACTTTTTCCTGCTCTTTCCTGTCAAGCCCCTTCCCACAGGCGTCCACCAGATCGGCAAAATGATGAATACAGAAACCTTTGGACTGCTTCACCAGCTCCATGAAATCCTTTTCATTCCTTACCTGATGGAGAAAGGTGTCGATCACGCGCTGATAGGTCTCCTCTATCCGTCCGCAGACATAACAGTGGCTTTCCTCCCTGCGGATCCAGCTGCCCACGGAGGTCCCTGATTGTTCTGACGCCTCCTTTTTCTTTAAAAGGCCGAATACGGACGACTGTGCAGGTTCTGCCTTAAAGGAAGCCATTTCTTTCTTAAGCCCTTCCCGCATATGCTTCATCCTGGTTTTCAGGATCCAGGCGTTTCCAAGGCTGTTGCCGTAATCATACATCATTTTCGTGTGGGCGCGGCAGAAGCCCTGACGGTCCGTCTGGTCCCTGGTATCGCTTTCCATATAGGAAGAACCCAGTACAAACGCGATCGCCTTCTGTTCCAGATCCCTCTCCAGATAACAGAATGGACACTCGTCGCCGCTTAAAAGCGCATCATGAAGCTCTATCGTATACAATTTCTCTTTCATGGTATTTATCCCCCGAATCCTCTTTTTATACATCATACACGTTCGGGCGCCTTTCCGTCAAGCAGAGATTATTCTGTCGGACATCCGCCAAAATTGCCTCCGTCGCCGGAATAATTTCCAATATTATCCAATTATGGTCAATGTACAACAAAAGAAATCTATCGTTAAATGAATCTGTGAGGTGGAAAAATGATCATTTACGAGCCATTATGGCGTACGATGAAAGAACGGAAAATCACACAGTACCGATTAATCCATTACTATGGCGTCAGTCCGGGTCAGATCGACCGTCTGCGGAAAAACGAATATGTTTCCACCCACACGATCGGTATGCTTTGCACCATCCTTGACTGTTCTGTTTCGGATATTATGGAATTCCGTATGGATGACAGTGAATATGTATTCCGGGGATTACAGTCCAATCTGAACGGAAACTTAAAATAACAACCGGCCTCCCATTTTCAGGGAACAGCCGGTTGTATTTTCATACGGGCAGAGCGCCGGTGACGCTCTGCCCGTATTCTCAATTCTCGTTCCACACGCCATCTGCGTCCAATATATAGCCTCCCGGCGCAACCGCATTCTTCATCATCACGCCGTTGCCTCCAAGATAAAACCACTTACCGTTATCCTGGACCCAATAGTCCTTTGCCATGGCGCCGCTGCTTCTGAAATAATACCAGTCTCCGTTGACAAACAATCTCCATCCGGTTGCCATATATCCATTCGGGTCGATCCAGTACTCAACGCCGTCAAGATTCAGCCACTCACCGGCCGCGTAAGTACCGTCAGGCTTTCTGTAATACCAGCCTGTGGAATCCTGAATCCACCCCGTATTCTGCCCTGACTGCTGCGTATTGGTTCCCTGCAGAGAATCCTGCCGGCTATCCGTCCCAGGTACGACGCCCGGATCAACAACGGGGCCGGAAGTATCGGCTGCATCGCCGTCCGCCGGAGCCTGTGCCTGCGGAGATGCCGACGGATCCCCTCCGGACGTCTGCGGGGATGGGCCGGGCCCGGAGGAAGCTGACGCCATCTTCGCAAATCCATAGTCTAAAAGCGCCTTCGTATCCGCATAATGGGTGCCGTTCGCTTTCATGACCACTGCAACCAGCCGCACGCCGTTCCGTTCCGCCCCGGTCACGAGCGTATTGCCTGCAAGGGAAGTAAATCCGGTCTTACCGCCGATGATCCCCTCATAATACCGCGAATCATTGGGATACAGCATCTTATGGCCCATTGTAATCGTTCTCGCGTCACTTTTCTTCGTGGCCGGAAGCTTATAGGACAGCGTCGTGTCGATCTCCCGCAATGTTGAATTGGCAAAAGCCGCCCTCGCGATCAGCGCCATGTCATACGGCGTTGTGTAATGGTTCGGATCGTTTAATCCATGCGGATTTACGAAATGGGTATTCGTGCATCCCAGCGCCGCCGCCTTCTGATTCATCAGTGAGGCGAAAGCCGAAATACTGCCCGATACATGCTCCGCCAATGCGTTGCCGACTTCATTGGCAGACTTTAAAAGCAGCGCATAGAGACACTGGCGGACCGTCAGCTGATCGCCTTCTACCATACCGAGGGATACCGCCCCCGCCTCCAGATTCGTCGTGGCCGTCTTCGAAAAAGTCACAGTTCCGTTCAGGTCGCAGTTTTCTATCACCAGAAGCGCCGTCATCAGCTTTGTAATACTGGCAGGGTAATACTTCGTATTCTCATTCTTCCCATAGAGGACCTGACCGGTAGCCGCATCGATGACAACGGCTCCCTGCGCCTGGATCTGCGGCTCTGCCGGCACGGATGCGCCACCCGTATTCTGCGCCGCATAAGCCGCGGACTCCGGTGCAAAGACCAGACACAGCGCCAGCAAAAATGCTGTCAGCATTCTGCCATGTACCTTATATACATGAAACTTCCTGTATCCCTTCATCTCCGTCATCTCTTTCCGTTCTTTTGTCATCCGTCCGGGTCGGCCGGTGCGAATACCGCTGTCAGTTCTCCCCAAAACGCTGCGTCTGCGCAGCGATCAGCTCCTGATCATCGAAATAGTTGATCTTCATGGCAGCCTTCATCTCTGCCAGGGTCACCGCCGCCTTCCGTTCCGCCTTTCTGCTGCCTTCCTGAAGGATCCGGTAAACCTCCGGTATATTCTTCTCGTAAGCCCTGCGCCGTTCCCGAATCGGCGCAAGCTCCGCCTGCATAACTTCATTCAGGAACTTCTTCACCTTCACATCCCCAAGACCGCCCCGCATATAATGGGCTTTCAGCTCATCCAGATTCCGATACTCCGGCAGAAACTCCGCGAAATGCTCATCCCGGCAAAATGCATCCAGATAAATAAATACGGGATTGCCTTCCACGCGCCCCGGATCCTGCACACGGATATGACCCGGATCGGTGAACATACTCATAATCTTCTTCCTGACGTCTTCCGGCGGATCCGACAGATAGATGCAGTTCCCAAGCGACTTGCTCATCTTCGCACTGCCGTCAATACCGGGCAGGCGCCTGCAGGATTCATTCTGCGGGATCAGCGCCTCCGGCTCCACAAGCACCTCATCATAGATATGGTTGAAACTGCGGACGATCTCCCTGGTCTGTTCAATCATCGGCAGCTGGTCATCGCCAACCGGCACTGTCGTCGCCTTAAACGCCGTAATGTCCGCTGCCTGACTGATCGGATAAGTAAAAAAACCTACCGGGATACTTGTCTCAAAATTACGCAGCTTGATCTCATTCTTCACCGTCGGATTCCGCTGCAGGCGGGAAACCGTCACCAGATTCATATAGTAAAACGACATCTCCGTCAGCTCCGGTACCTGAGATTGGATGAACAGCGTGGACTTGGCCGGATCCAGACCGCAGGACAGATAATCAAGCGCCACCTCTATAATGTTCTGACGTACCTTCTCCGGATTGTCCGCGTTATCCGTCAGCGCCTGAGCGTCGGCGATCATGATATAGATCTCGTCGTATTCACCGGAATTCTGCAGCTCCACCCGCTGGCGCAGCGAGCCGACATAATGCCCCACATGGAGCTTTCCGGTGGGCCGGTCCCCGGTCAGTATGATTTTCTTCGATTCAGCCATATTCCCCTCCTGTCACGTCATGGTACCGGTATGCCGGTTTCCCCTGTAATCCTTGCTCCTAATGAGTATACCACTCATTTTCACGGTTGCCTACTGTATTTTTCTAAAAAATCTCTTACGGAAGTATTTCTATTTTGGTCTCACAGGTCACACCTTCCTCATATCCTAGCAGAGAAAGCTTTTTCTGTCATATCGGAAACGGAGGAATCCAGCCATGTCATGCGAACATAAGATCCCATCTGAAACTTTCACAGAACTTTTGGAAGACAAGGAACCGCAGGCGCTCGCCTGGATCCGCGGGGGAACGGCCGCCCCATACCTCTCCGGTCTTGTCAGCTTCTTTGAGACATACTATGGCGGCGTACTGATCGAAGCGGAAATGTTCGGTCTGCCGGACGCAGGAACGGAGGATGGCGCCTGTTTCTGTACGGTCTGCATTCCTGCAGAGGAAAACGCAGCGGACGACGGACTTTCTGCCAGCCGGGAGCATGGTGATCCGGACGGCGCACGCCGCCCATGCCATGCCCTCGGTATGCTGCCGCTCATCTCTTATCAGGGATACGCCTGGCTGTCACTGTACGACAAACGGCTTACCCTTCCTGAAATCATCGGAAAACCAATGTACGTCCATCTTCTTTGTAACGATCCGGCTTCCCGGCCCGCCGCAGGTGATTCCCCGGCAGTTAACGGCCAACCGGCCGGCCGCGGTGTCATCCGAAGGACCGACGACGAAAAAACGATCCGTTTCCGTGACATGAAAAAAACCGCCCTGCAGCGGCCTTCTTCACTGGAGACAACAGGGCTCGAACCTGCGACCCCATGCGTGTGATGCATGTGCTCTCCCAGCTGAGCTATGCCTCCGTCACATATTGTACCATAAGACTGAAAAATTGCAAGCTGTTTTTTAAAAAAAATAAAAAGAGCGTCACCGGCGCTCTGCCCGCATGGAAAACGGCGGGAACCTTCTGTCACAAAGGTCCCCGCCATCCTGTCTACTGTCTACTTTCTGCTGTCCGCAAACCGTTTGATATTGCCGGCGTTTACGAACTTCTCGACCTTTCCATCCTTCACAAGCACCAGCGTCGGGGCCTGCATGATACCGAACGCGTCCGAAAGCTCCGGATTTTCCTCGGCATCGATCACCTGATAATCCACATCCTTTAAGAACTCTTTGGCGATCTTGCAGTTCGGACAAGTCTTGGTCGTAAATAAATAGGTTCCGGAAACAACCGTCTGCGGTATGCCGTGCTCCGCCGGCGCAGCTGCAGATCCGGTTCCGTCGGCCGCAGCGGAATTTCCTGCCTCCGCCGCGCTCCGAAGGATCGCCTGGGCCGTCTTCTCCGCAACTGTGTCCGCCACACGGGCCGCCGCGTCGCCGCCACGCTTCATCACGGAATGGGCCGTATCGTAGACGGTACGGTTCTTGTATTCCTGAGCCTTGCCTTCATTCCAGTTCTTCACCGGACGGTAATAACCGGTGATACGGCTGTAAACCTCAGCCTCCCCGCCGCAGATCGGGCACGTGAAATGCTCACCGATCAGGTAACCGTGATCCTTACAGATCGAATAGGTCGGCGACATCGTATAATAAGGCAGCTTGTAGTTCTCCGCGATGGTGCGCACCAGCTTGGCCGCCGATTCCCAGGTGGGCAGCTTTTCACCCAGAAATGCGTGGAACACGGTTCCGGAGGTGTAGAGAGTCTGCAGGTCATCCTGAATATCCAGCGCGTCGAAGATATCCGCCGTATAGTCTACCGGCAGATGGGAACTGTTGGTATAGTAAGGCGTATCCCCATCCTTTCCGGCGGTAATGATATCCGGATAACGGCTCTTGTCATGCTTGGCCAGACGGTAGGCTGTAGACTCCGCAGGCGTGGCCTCCAGATTATACAGGTCGCCGTACAGCTCCTGATAATCGGACAGCCGCTCGCGCATATGGTTTAACACGTCCTTCGTAAACTGCTGCGTCTCCGGATGCGTCATATCCTTGCGGAGCCATTTGGCGTTCAGGCCCACCTCGTTCATGCCAACCAGTCCGATGGTGGAGAAATGGTTCTCAAAGGTTCCCAGATAGCGCTTGGTATAGGGATACAGACCGTTATCCAGCAGTTTCGTGATGACTTCCCTCTTCGTCTTCAGGGATCTGGCGGAGATATCCATCATCCGGTCGAGCCTCTTGTAGAAGTCGGCCTCGTCCTTGGCCAGATAAGCGATCCTGGGCATATTGATCGTGACGACGCCGATGGAACCGGTGCTCTCTCCCGCTCCGAAGAAGCCGCCGGTCTTGCGGCGCAGCTCGCGCAGATCCAGACGCAGGCGGCAGCACATACTGCGCACGTCGCTGGGCTGCATATCGCTGTTGATATAGTTAGAGAAATACGGCGTACCGTATTTGGCTGTCATCTCAAAGAGAAGCTTATTGTTCTCCGTCTCGGACCAGTCGAAGTCCTTCGTGATGGAGTAGGTAGGAATCGGATACTGGAAGCCGCGGCCGTTGGCGTCGCCCTCGATCATGGTCTCGATGAAGGCGCGGTTGACCATATCCATCTCCTTCTTACAATCCTTATACTTGAACGGCATCTCCCTGCCGCCGACAATCGCCGGCATCTCCGCCATATCGTCCGGCACGGTCCAGTCCAGCGTAATGTTGGAGAACGGAGCCTGGGTACCCCAGCGGCTGGGCGTATTCACGCCGTAGACGAAAGACTCGATGCACTTCTTCACGCCGTCGTAGTCCAGGTTGTCCGCCTTCACAAACGGAGCCAGATAGGTATCGAAAGAGGAAAACGCCTGCGCTCCGGCCCACTCGTTCTGCATGATGCCGAGGAAGTTGACCATCTGATTGCACAGGACAGACAGATGCTTCGCCGGAGAGGAGGTGATCTTGCCGGGGATACCGCCGAGGCCTTCCACGATCAGCTGCTTTAAGGACCAGCCCGCACAGTAGCCGGTCAGCATGGACAGGTCGTGCAGGTGGATATCGGCGTTACGGTGGGCGTCAGCGATCTCCTTGTCGTAAATCTCAGACAGCCAGTAATTGGCAGTCACGGCGCCGGAGTTGCTTAAAATCAGGCCGCCGACGGAATAGGTGACGGTAGAATTCTCCTTCACGCGCCAGTCCTCGACCTTCACATAACTGTTGACCACATCCCTGTAGTCCAGGATCGTATTCTTCATGTTGCGGATCTTCTCACGCTGCTTCCTGTAAAGGATGTAGGCCTTGGCCACATCCGTGTAGCCCGCCTGCTCCAGCACGTGCTCCACGCTGTCCTGGATCTGCTCGACGGTGATCTTCCCGTCCTTCATCTTGCTCTGGAAATCTGCAGTGACACGAAGTGCCAGAAGCTCCAGAATCTCGTTATTGTACTCCTTCTCCGTAGCCTTGAATGCCTTCTTGATGGCTTCTGTAATCTTGTTCAGATTAAACTCCGCAACCTCGCCGTCTCGCTTTACTACGCTGATCATTGTATATCCCCTTTCCTTTCCGCCCGCAGGTCTCTTCTGTCGGTCCGCTTCCCTGCTTTAAGGTCTTCCCCCACTGCCGCAGAAGCGCCACTTTGACTATTATAGCAGACATAAAGAGAAAACACAATATCTAGTTTTAAAAAAAAAATCGCGCTAGATATAGTGTTCATTTATTACACGAATCTTCCGAACAATTCCGCGGGCACATAGGCTTTCACCCGGATGCCTTCTTCAGTATACGCCTCTTCCAGAAGTTCCCCGAATCTGCGGATTTCCTGGATCTTGCCGGCTTCGCGATAGGCGAATACCTTCTCCAGATAGACCTTGCGCTCCCGAAGGATCGTTTCCAGCGTTTCAAGAAGCGCCGGTACCCCTGCGCCGGTCTTTGCAGAGATTTTTACCTGATAGTCGGCTTTCAGATCCTTTAAGACTGTTTCGCCCATCATCAGGTCTGTCTTGTTGAAGACGGTCACGATCACCTTATCGGTGACGCCAAGCTGCTTTAAGGTCTCGTAAACAACATGCATCTGCATCTCCATCCGCGGATTTACACAATCCGCCACATGGAGGATGATATCGCAGTATTTTGCCTCTTCCAGCGTGCTTTTAAAAGCCTCGACCAGATGGTGGGGCAGCTTACGGATAAAGCCGACCGTGTCGGTCAGCAGGATCTGCTGGCCGTCAGGAAGGCGCAGACTGCGGGTGGTCGGATCCAGGGTGGCGAACAGCCGGTCCTCGGCAAGGATACCGGCACCGGTCAGGAAGTTCAGCAGCGTGGACTTGCCGGCGTTGGTGTAACCGACGATCGCCGCCTGCAGCACATGGCCCCGCTCCCTTGACATCCGCTGCACCTGACGCTGACGCTCCACATCCCTTAATTCTTCCTTCAGCACCGAGATCCTCTCGTGGATACGCCGCCGGTCGATCTCCAATTTCGACTCGCCGGGGCCTCTGGTGCCAATACCGCCGCCAAGTCTGGACAGGGATGCGCGGAGGCCAACCAGTCTGGCCGCCCGGTAACGCAGCTGGGCAAGCTCCACCTGCAGCTTACCCTCGCGCGTATTGGCCCTGGATGCGAAAATATCCAGAATCACCATGGTACGGTCCATTACTTTGCAGTCTAAAGCTTCCTCCAGATTCTTAAGCTGCGCAGGCGACAGTTCATCGTCGCAGACCACGCCGGTGGCCTCTGTTTCCCACAGAAGTTCCTTCACCTCGTCCAGCTTTCCCTTCCCGAAATAAGTCCCGGGATGAACCTGCTCCCGGTTCTGGGTCACCCGGCCCAAAACGATCCCGCCGGCCGTCTTCACCAGCTCCGCCAGCTCGTCCAGACACGCTTCCGTGTCCGCCTCACTGCCGGTTACGACAGCCAGAAGGAGCACCCGCTCCTCTATGTCCTTGATTTCATATAGTTCCGCCAACTCTTCCTCCTGTCATCACGCCGCTCTTTCTTCACCCTGCGGCACACGCGGTCCTTCGGCGCCGCAGCGGCAGGCTCCCGCATCAATCCGCCCTTGTCCGCAGAAACGCAATCTCCCTTTCTACCTCTTCTGAAGCGCCGAATTCCTGCGCATAAGTCTCAAACGCCGCAAGCGCTCCTGCAAAATCCAGTTTTCTTTCATATGCGACCGCTTTATTATACAGAAGCTTCTCCCTGGCGCCATCGCCAGCCGCCAACCCCTTTTCAATAAAACCCAAAGCCTGGTCGTACTCTCCGAATTCCAGCTCATTTAGCGCCAGCTGGTTATAGAGTTCCCCGTTCTTCACGCCGTCATCCACCGCCTGCTGATACAGTTCGGCCGCTTCGGATGGCTTTCCGTCCGCCCGAAGCGCCGCCCCCAGAGCCAAAAGAAGTTCCATCGTGTCCCCATCCTCTCTCTGAAGCGGGTAAAGCGCCTGATACCGCTTCTTCGCCTCATCAAGATTGCCGGCCATGATAAACATCGCGCAGCACCGGGACAGATACTCCGTTTTCTCCTCCTCTTCCGCCACCTGACACAACGTATCGTAGGTTGCGGCGGCCGCCGCATAATCATTCATACGATACTCAGCCTCGGCACGGTACTGAAGCACATCGATCTCGAAACTGCCCACCATGCCGTCAGATTTCTCCAGCGCCTGATCAAAGAAACTGACCGCGGCCGGATAATTGCCTGCATCCATTCTTGCAATTCCTGTTTCGCGAAGTTCGTATTTCTCTCCGCTTCCGCAGCCGGCCAACACAAAGGCCAGGGCCGTACACAGGGCCAGATATGCGTATTTCCTCATCCTGCTCTCCATTCCGCCGCAATTCCGCCTGCGGCGCCTGCTTCCATGATCCTGTTCGACGCGGCCCGCGCGGCGCCGCGCATAAACGAATTCCCGCGGCGGTATCTGCCATAACAGCCGCCTCTTATCCGCGTTACCGAATTCCTGTACTCCCGAAACCGCCCCTGTCCTCGCCGTCCAGATGCTCTGTTTCTTCAAAATGGATCCGCGGCTGGTGCTTCATGATACGAAACTGGCAGATCCGGTCATTGATACGGATCTGCGTGTCCCGCACGGCCAGCGCCGGAAAGTACCATTGATCCCCGTCGCCGCAGTATGTTTCATCAATAATCCCGAAATGATTGGTCTGAATGATCCCGAAATTCTTAAATGTGGAACTGCGCGGCACCACATGGGCTTCGTAGCCTTCCGGAAGCTTCATCGCCACCCCCAGCGGGATCAGCCGGAATTCCCCGGCCTTAAGCGTCACATCAGCCGCAGCCCGCAGGTCGATCCAGTCGGATCTGTCGTCAATATAAGACAGACGGTCAATCTTATCTGTAAAATATCTGATCCTGATTGTCTCCATAAAACCGCCTCCTGCCTCTTCATCCAATCCGAAACCTGTCTTTCATTATACGTTTCCCCTCCGCCGCTGTCAATCGTGCAGCGGAAGAAAATCGGCAGACCGACATAAAGCCGGAGCAGCCTGATATCCGCCTGCTCCGGCCCGTCATAACGCACTGTCACGCATTTGCCAAATTACTGGATCGCTGTAACCGTATAATCCTGCGCCTCCACAGCCGCCTTAAGCGCCGCGTCGTCCAGCGGGGCGGACAGGGTCACCACGGCGGTTCCTTTCTCATGGCTGACCTCGGCCGCAGTCACCTGCGCAAGCGCCTCCAGCGCCTTCCTGACGCGGGCCTCGCAGTGTCCGCACATCATTCCTTCGATCTTCATTGTCTTTGTCATTGTCTGTTCCTCCTTATGATTCTTTTTATGTTTTATTTTTTTATCCCTCGCCGTGCTGTTCATATCAAACAGATTCAGGCGAAGGGCATTGGTAACGACACAGAAGCTTGACAGGCTCATGGCCGCCGCTCCGAACATCGGATTGAGCTTGAGCCCGAATAACGGATACCATACTCCGGCCGCCAGCGGAATCCCGATCACATTGTAGAAGAACGCCCAGAACAGGTTCTCGTGAATATTCGTCAGGGTCGCGCGGCTTAAGCGGATCGCCGCCGGCACGTCGCTTAAGCGGCTCTTCATCAGGACCACGTCCGCCGCGTCGATGGCGATATCCGTGCCCGCGCCGATGGCGATGCCGATATCCGCCCGCGTCAGGGCCGGGGCGTCGTTGATGCCGTCGCCCACCATGGCCACCTTCCCCTGCTTTCTCAGATCCCGGATCACATTCTCCTTGCCGTCCGGAAGCACTCCGGCAATGACCTGATCCACGCCTGCCTGTCTGCCGATGGAGCGGGCCGTGCGCTCATTGTCGCCGGTCAGCATGACCACGCGAATGCCCATATTCTGAAGTTGGCGGATCGCCTCAGGGCTGTCCTCACGGATCACATCCGCCACGGCGATAATTCCCGCCAGACAATTCCCGCGGCTGAAATACAGCGGCGTTTTGCCTTCCTCTGCCAGCGCTTCGGCACGGGCGCGGAGCTGATTCGATATCATACCGCCGGATGCAGCCGCCGGATGCTCATCCCCGTGGCCTTCCGCACGCTCGCCGTTTCCGGCAGCCGCCTTAAGTCCTCCGCCCACGGCAGCTTCTGCAGTTCCTGCAGTCTTCACAAGCCCTTCGGCGGACGCCTGCATCTGCCCGCTTATAAATGCCAGATTACCGCCGCACACTGTTTCTCCATTCAGTCTTCCTGTCAATCCGTTGCCGGGAAGCGCCGTAAAATCTTCCACATCCCCGCCGGTGATCCCCAGCTCTTCCGCCCGCTTAAGGACGGCCTTAGCCAGAGGATGCTCGCTCTTTTTCTCAAGCGCACAGGCAAGACGAAGAAGCTCATCTTCCGTCACGCCCTCCGCCGGAATCACATCCGTCACCTTCGGCTCGCCGTTTGTGATCGTTCCGGTCTTATCAAGCGCGACGATCTCCATTTTCCCGGCCGCCTCCAGAGACGCAGCCGTCTTAAACATCACGCCGTGGCGCGCGCCCATACCGTTGCCTACCATGATGGCCACCGGCGTCGCCAGCCCCAGCGCACATGGACAGCTGATGACCAGCACCGAAATGCCCATGGACAGCGAAAATCCCAGACTGTGGCCCGTCACGAGCCACAGAAACGTCGTAATCACCGCGATCGTGATCACCGTCGGCACGAATACGCCGCTGACTTTATCCGCCACCTTGGCGATGGGCGCCTTGGTGGCCGCCGCGTCGCTGACCATCTGTATGATCTGGGACAAGGTGGTATCCTCACCGACTCTCGTGGCCTGACAGCGAATGAATCCGGACTGGTTCACCGTGGCCGCCGATACCGTGTCCCCGGCCGCCTTATCCACCGGGATGCTCTCACCGGTCAGCGCCGCTTCATTGACCGCGCTTGTGCCCTCCAGCACTACGCCGTCCACAGGGATATTCTCCCCGGGACGCACAACAAATATATCCCCTTTTTGTACCTGATCAATGGACACTTCCATTTCCGCGCCGTCGCGGACCACCACCGCCGTCTTCGGCGCCAGCTTCATCAGGCTCTTGAGCGCGTCCGTTGTCTTGCCCTTGGAACGGGCCTCCAGCATCTTTCCCACGGTGATCAGCGTCAGGATCATGGCCGCCGACTCAAAATAGAACTCATGCATATAGCCCATGACGCCTTCCATGTCCATCCGCATCTGGGCGTCCGTCATTGCAAACAGCGCATAGGTGCTGTAGCCGAACGCCGCCGTGGAGCCCAGAGCCACCAGGGTATCCATATTCGGCGCGCGGTGCCACAGGGACTTATAACCGCTGATAAAAAATTTCTGGTTGATGACCATGATAACAACCGTCAGAAGCAGCTGCAGAAGTCCCTGGGCCACATGGTTTTCCGCCAGAACCGCCGGAAACGGCCAGCCCCACATCATATGTCCCATGGAAATATACATGAGCACGGCCAAAAATCCCAGGGACGTAAATAACCGCCGCTTCAGAACCGGCGTCTCACGGTCCCGGAGCATTTCTTCCGCCTCGGACAGGTAACTGCCGCCGGGGACGGAAGATGACGCCGCACCGGCTCCGGATGCGCTCCCGGACGCGGAAACGCCGCCCGCCTTACCGCCTGCCGCAAAAGTCCGGCCCGCCGCGCCGCCCCTCTGCTTCAACGACGCACCGTATCCGGCCTCTTCCACCGCACGGATCACAGCCTCAGGCGAAGCCGTTCCTTCCACGCCCATGGAATTGGTCAGAAGACTCACTGAGCAGGATGTGACGCCCTCCACCTTCGATACCGCCTTTTCCACCCGGGAACTGCACGCCGCACAGCTCATGCCGGTTACAAGATATTGCTGCATTGTCTGTCATCTCCTTATATCCCTTATATCGACTCGCATCTGAAATTCCTCTTGGCATTATCTGCCCATGCACCGCTATCAGGCGCTCTCGATCTTCACCACTTTAAAATCCGCCCGTTCCACCGCGCGGACCAGTTCCTCGTCCTCCACCATGCGGCTCATGGAGACCCGGGCAACATTTTTCTTTAAGTCCACCTTCGCAACGGCTCCGTCGATCCGGTTGATCTGCCTCTCCACGCTGTTTTTGCAGTTCTCGCAGTGCATGCCCTCGATGGTGACGATCTTCTCACCCACCTTCTCGCCTTCCAGTTCCTTCTGCGGGGCCTTCGGCACAGAACCGCCGCAGCAGCCGTTCCTGCTGCGCTTTAAAGCCTCCCTGACGCCGAAAAACAAACCGACCGCAACGATCAGCACAATAATAATATCTCCCATGACCTTCCTCCCCATCCTGCCTGTTATTTCATCAATTTATGCAGCGTACCCACCAGTTCATCCAGCGTTTCTTCCTTGCCTTCCTTAATATCGCGGACCACGCAGCTTCGGATGTGATTCTCCAGAAGCACCTTATTAAAACTGTTCAGCGCTGCATTCACCGCCGCCACCTGCACCAGAATATCTGTGCAGTACGCGTCCTGTTCCACCATTCCTTTAATCCCCCGCACCTGTCCTTCGATACGGTTTAAGCGGTGGATCAGATCCTTATATTCCTTCTCCGAACGTTCCTTTGTCTTATGACAGCAACATTGATTTTCTTCCACCGGCAATTCTCCTTTCCCAACTCAGCCATCTCCGGCAGCTGACCGGACATACATTCCATCCTTTATCCAGCGTTTATTATATACCCCCATGGGGTATATTGCAAGCCCCATTTTCACTTTTTTTAACCTTTCACTGTCGCCGTCACCGCACGCCGCAGACACGGCACGATTTATCCGCCCCGTAATTTTTACAGTAGTCCAGACACTCCCCTGCGATTCCCGCATAAAATGGCATTAAAAATGGCCCGCCGAAGACGGACCGAAACAAACTGAAAGGAGTTTCTATGACCCAGACAAGCGATCCGGACGCCTTCTGCGCCGGGCAGAATTCTGACTTACAGCAGGCAGTCAGCCGGAAACTTTCTGACCTGAACGAATACCTGAGCATCTGCCGCCTTATTCTCCGCAATATGATCCATAGCATGACGGAAACCGCCCTGAATGAGAGCATTTCCCACAATTTCATTGTCCAGATGATCCCCCAGCAACTGGCCGCTGTTGAAATGAGCCGGAATCTTTTAACGTACAGCCATGACGACCCTCTTCGTGCCGTCGCCTCCGGAATCATCAGCGAACAGACAAAAAGCATCGCCGATATGGAAAAGATCCTGCCGGCCTGCGGCCTGCTTCTGAATCCGCCCGCCCACCTCTGTCTTTATCAGATCCGGATGAACCAGATCATGGAGGAAATGTTTGCGCAGATGACGTTTCCGGAATATCAAAGCGATATCAATACCGCTTTCATGTCGGAAATGATCCCGCACCACGAAGGAGCCGTCCGGATGTCGGAGACTGCGCTTCGCTACCATATCTGCCCGGAACTGGAACCGATCCTGAAAGAGATCATTATTTCCCGGCAGCGCGGAATCCGGCAGATGCGCAGGAGCCTGGAAAACCTTTCGAACACATAGGCAGGCCGGCATTCTTCCCCCTACAGCACTTTTTCAAGTGCCGATACAAACTTCTCAAGGCCAGCCTTCTCTTCCGCTCCGAACCTGCCGTACAGTGGACTGTCGATATCCAGAACGCCGTACAGCGCGCCGTTTCTGTGGATCGGGATCACGATCTCCGAACGGGAAGCGCCGTCGCAGGCGATATGTCCCGGAAACTGGTGGACATTCTCCACTACAACCGTCTCGTCTCTCTGCGCCGCTGTTCCGCAGACGCCTTTTCCAACGGCGATACGCGTACAGGCCGTCTTTCCCTGAAACGGCCCCAGGCGCAGTTCCTCACTCTGATACAGATAAAAACCGGCCCAGTTAAGATCCGCAAGCGTCTGATAGAGAAGCGCCGAAGCATTGGCCAGATTGCTGATCTCGCTCTCCACGCCCTCCGCCAGCGCCTGCATCTGCGCCGCAAGAAGATCATAATCTACGGCGTCTGCCGCAAAAGCCGCGCCGCATGCATCTTTTCCATAACCGGCCATGAGAATCTCCATCCTTTCAAAGCAACGATACCGATATTATAACGCGCTCCGCTCACCATCATGATCAAAATCCAGCTCTCCGGACGCCTCCCGCTGCAGCTCCCTCCTGCGCTTGGTCATCAGCCCGCCGATGCGGCCGCTCTCCTTGGCCGTCAGGCTGCGCCAGCCATTGGCAATCACCTTATCGCTTAAACCCAGTTCTGTGGCGATCTCAAATTTCAGAAGTTCCTCCGGCTTTAAATGGTTCGGGTCAAACGCTTCGTCCTTCTTCTTTTTCGGCATAATAACAGGCATACTCCTTTCTCAGATCTGCTTAGAGTATGCCCGTTTTGTCAGGGCCTATACATATGGATTCTGCGGAATAATGATCGCCGCGACAATATAGGCGATCAATCCGGGCACGATACCGAACAGCGTCACGATCGCCCATACCAGACGCACGATCGTCGGATCCACTGCAAAATACTCCGCGATTCCTCCGCATACGCCGCACACCATCCGGTCACGGTTCGACCGGTATAAACGCTTTCCATTCTCCATCATGTTTCTCCTCTCTGGCCTCCGGGCCGTTCTGTATACGGAATTTCCAAATGGTCTCCGCCAGACACATTCCCGGACTCTGCCCATGTTTATTCTACCGCAGATTCTTATAAATTGCAAGATACACCGGCCCGGCAATTCCGCGCAATTCCGCACGTTCAGACCTCTTACAGCGGTCCCAAATCCGGCGGCAGCGAAATACCGCCTGAGGCGGCAGGCCAGACCATTTCCGGGCGTCGCTGCAGCCTTATTCTGCCGTCAGGTTTTCTGTATTGCAAGAAGGCCGGCTCTACCGGAAATCCATCTCCACGCTGCCCATGCTGCAGTCCAGCTTCGCCGTTTTCTTCGCGCCGTCATGCTTCACCGTCTGCTTTCCCTTCAGGCCGCCTCCAAAATCCGTGAGTCCCTCTACAGCAACGCCTCCCATAGAGGAGTCGATCTGATAATTGAAATCCTCCATAGCGCCGTCCAGCGTAAGATTAACGCTTCCCATCTCGCTGTCCGCCTCCACGGTATCCTCCACCGAGCCGGTATAATCCACACACCCCATGTTACTTTCGATCTCCAGCGTCCGGGCGGCTCCTTCCAGAACCTCGATATCTCCGGCGTCCGCCTCCAGCTTTATCTCGTCTGCCGATACGCTGTCGATCACCACCGACGCGGCGCCTGCGGAAATGTCCAGCTTCTCCGCCAGAATACGGTCCGCATCAATCGAGGATGCGTCCGCTTCCATTTCCACCTTGCGGAACTGCTGACCCTTCGGGATCGTGATCACGACCTTTGCGTAATCCGGCAAATTCACAATTCTCCGCTCCTTCTCGAAGGTCAGCTTCAGGCTATCGTCTGAAACCTTATCCTTTAAAATGATCTTCTCCGAATTCCGCTCCACGCGGATACAGCCGTCCGTCTCACCTTCCACGATCTCGATCCGTGAAGGGGCCGCGACGATCTCAAGATCGCGGATGTCCGTAAGCAGATATACGCTGACCAGCGGGTCGCCTTCATAGCCGTCCGCGCTGCCGGATCCGTCCGTATCGTTTCCAGTCCCACGAAATCCGTGCGATACATCAGAGACCAGCCACCACTGATCGCCCCGCATGACACGTCCGATCAGACCGCCGAGTCCGTCGGACGGGATCTGGTTTCCGTTGATCCGCAGGATCGACCCACCCATGGACGCGGCACAGCCGCTCATCAAAAGCCCTGCCGCCAGACAGACCGCCGCGGCGATCAGTACCCATTTGATAAACCGGTTCATGCTGTCCGCTCCTTTCTGTGAATCATTCCGTTAAGTCCGTCGATCGCTCCCCGGAACAGCCACGGCAGGAGTTTT
Organism: uncultured Lachnospiraceae bacterium; assembly: GCA_947629545.1. Lineage (GTDB taxonomy): Bacteria > Bacillota > Clostridia > Lachnospirales > Lachnospiraceae > UBA3402. Next base: position 18,108 of record CANREE010000056.1, read on the forward strand.
CCGTAGAGCAGCACCGACAGTACCACGCCGATCAGTCCCAACGCCAGCAGCACCAGTCCGAGGCCGATACACGCGGCACCGTCAAGCGGAACTGCAAACGCCGCCGCGATTCCCGCCGCAACTACTGCTACGCCGGCCACCAGAAATACCAGCGTCAGGATCGCTGCCAGAAATATAAATACGAACAGTATCACCACGATTGCCACAAGGATCCCAAACACACTTCCGGCAAATCCCAGAAGCGCCGGCAGAATCGCAGCCGCTCCGATTACCGCCAGAATGATCCAAAGTACCTTTGTGGCCGAACGGCCCGGACTTCCGGGTTGTCCTGGAGCGCCGGGCTGTCCTGCATATCCGGGCTGACCCGGGGCGCCTGATCGTCCCGCATTCCCGGGCTGTCCTGGACTTTCAGGCTGATCCGGGGTTTCTGACTCTCCCCAATATTCGGTCTGACCCTGGGCACCGGACTGCCCTGCACTTCCGAAATAGCCGCCGTTTCTGCCTCCGGTCTGACCCGCGCCGCCGGCATTTCCTCTTCCGGCGACATCCTGATCTCCCGCGGCATCCCGGTACGCCGGCTGCCGTCCATTTACGGGCGCAGCCTCATCCGAACTGTCCGATGCGTTCCGCTCCCGTCTGGCCAGCTGATAGTTCGGCTCCCGGAAGCGTTCATCTGTATATCCGGTATCGGTAAACTCGCCTCCGTCCTCCAGATTTCCCTGAAGATCCGACCGGATAATCGATGCGATTCGCTCGGGACTCCCGAACTCCCGCATGGCCTCTTCCGCCGAATCTCCGGCCTCTTCCAGATAATCGCGGTAATAGTCCAGCGCGTCCCTCGTCTCCTCTTCCGGAAGATCCGAAAGCAGATATTCTACCTTTTTCATGAATTCATCCCTGTTCATATCCGCGCCTCCTCGAATATTCTGGTAATCTTTCCGGAGTAACCGGCCCACTCGCTTTTATACAGATTCAGCTGGACCCGCCCCTTCTCCGTGATGCGGTAATACCGGCGATTACGGCCATCAATGGCCATATCATAAGTTTCCAGACACTCATCCTTCTGCAGACGCCTGAGAACCGGATACAACGTAGATTCCGACACATCAATGGCCTTCCGCACATCCTGGGTGATCTTATATCCGTAAGTCCCCATCATATCCTTCGAGACCACCGCCAGCACAATTGCGTCCAGAAGCGCCGTTCCTGTGTTAAATACCATACAGCTTCAGCTCCTTACTGCCTTTCTGTTTTCATCGATTCAATTCTGCGTGTGGGGTGCAGAATGGTTGTTCTGTATAATATTATATAGTATATAATATTGTATGTCAATATAGTATATGCTGATTTCAGGGAAATATTTATTGGGGCAAATGCTGTCCGGGTAGAGCAATGTCGGCGCACGGAGTCGCGAGAGGGACGCGTGGCAGGCGGGGGCGGGACACATCCCGTACGCTCATGACTCCGAAGGGAAGTCTTTCTAAATTCAAAAACGCCGGTTTGCGGGCAACGGCAAATTCGCGTGAACTCCTGATGAGTTCACGCTCAGGTTGCCGCTCCGCCCATGACATGAAGTCATGGGCTCCGGCCCTCAAACTGACGTTTTTTCATTAAGAAAGACTAACCCTTCTTCGTAAATCGCGTTCGTGATGTGTCCCGCCCCCGCCTGTCACGCTGCATTTCGCTCGCTGAATGTTGGAAAGGACTTCATTTCCACCTTCGGTGGCAGAATGCCGAAAGAAGACTTATCCCAGCTTTTACTGGCAGCACGCTGAAATGGAACTGCAGTTCCCGCGAAAACCAGCGAGCGGACGCCCCGCCGTCTGCGCGATTTGTGGAGGATGGTTAGAGGTTCTTAGGCGCAAAACGGCCGCCTTCGGGGCCGGAGCCCCTGACTTCAAGTCAGGGGCGGAGCGCAACCTGAGGGAGAACTCATCAGGAGTTCTCCCGAATTTGACGGTGCCCCGAAGGCGGCCGTTTTGCGTCTTAGAACCTCATCCATCCGGAACCATGAGCGCAGGCGGCGGGGCGTCTGAATACGCCGCCTCGAATGGTGCTCCGTGACCGCACTGGTGGTGCATGGCGACCGCTGAAATGGCGCAGCGTCGC
>CANREE010000057.1 GCA_947629545.1 uncultured Lachnospiraceae bacterium
GCTGCCGGCCTCAGCGACACGGATAAAGGATGTGAAGTTGATATTGTTGATGTTCATGGGCGGCTTATACCTCGCTTCCGGATGTCTTTCGGCGTTTTCTAAAATCACAGTGCTTTTAGGGGCTACGGATATCCCAAAAAGTCCTATTTTAATTGCTAGCTGTATTATATATGGTTAAACGAACTTCTTCAAGGCTGTTATAATAAAGAAAATCTGAAAAATATGTGAACGCCAATATGGATCTCACTATCTGTGCATACACACTTCCGCTCCAAAGGGAACTTTTTTTACGGTGATACACAGGCCATGGCAAATGATAAACGGCGCTCCGCTTCCATATCTGCTTCCATGGAAATGAATATCCGCCCATTACGACTGTAACAGCCGGAATGGACGGATAACATATTTTGTAACAGATAATCGCAGCGTTAATCCGTCGCAGCCCATCAAACAGCGACCTTATTTTTTCTTCCCTGATCTGGTCTGAGCCAGAGCGCTTCCGGCAACAGATCTGGAGTCTTTATCGTAACGATTATCCTTCAAAATTCTGCTTGCTTTTGTAGCTACGGCCTTTGAAGTCTGCTTGCTGTTTCTCACCATTTCAACCACCTCCCTCCTGACTTGAATTTCTGTGATCTCTTATTACATGGATATCTTATCAAAATCTGATTCTGAGCCCGTTGAACAAAGTTCAATGAAAAAACTCATCAAAAAAGAGGCCAGATCTTACTCTGACCTCTGCATAAATAAACATTTATCAAATTGGAGGCTGCTTAATTAATCTCTCAAGCCCCTGCTCTTTTAAATCGTCATAGATATCGCTATAATCGGAAGCCCAACGCAGCGTTAGAAGCTGAATGTAGGTTTTATTCTTGTCGGGGCCTTTATCCAGACGAAAAACCATATTGGCCAGCTCCAACATATTATTGGAAACAGGAAATGGAAGATGGATCCCCAAACAAGCTGAAACCACATTCACATCTGTAAGACTTTTGCCTTCTCGCATTTTACTTATCGTATGGTTGTCAAGCCCTGTTATGCTTCTCAACAGTCCAACACTGCAGTGACAGATTCTATCGCTCATAAGCTCTTTCAGAGCATCTCCAAACTCCATTCCCCCAATAGCGGCAAGCATCTGGTTTGCTATTTCGTTCACAAGGCCATACTCTGTCAAAATATCATCGGATATATAGTCGGAATAGCGAAACTCCTTATCGGCAATACTCTCAGGCAGCTTCACATAATGTAGATTTCCATCTGCATCCACCCTGAATTGCAGGAAGCATTCCTCCTCATGTTCCCTGGCATAAGACGTTAACCGCATTTTGCCGGATTCTTGCCGCTCCACATACTTTGGCTCATCCAGACATACTTTCTCTTCAACGTATGCAAAACATCCTGTATTCATCATGCAGGCTAACGCCTGACTGGATTGATACCACTGACTTAGCTTCCGACTCTTAACCGTTGTTTTCACGACGACATCATCCACAGTATCTTCATTTTGCATGATATCTTCTGCAATCACACTATCTCCGAATGAAACTTGTCCGCCATCACCGGCTTTGGACGCTTTCCTTCCGCTGTCGATCACATCGGCATAGGGATCAACGCCTCCGCTGATTACAAATTTCTTCAGATAGCCTGAGATATACATGTTCAACCGATAATCTTTGTAGTTATCGCGCTCGATGACCTGAAAGAATTTTTTAGCCCTGTTCTTATCAACCGATGCTACAAGCTCATCAAAGTAACCGAATTCCTTATAATTCGCTTCCGTCACCTTTCGGTCCAACAGCATTCGGAGCCGTTTCTCCTGGCAACCAAGCCTGCGGACGATACGGGCAATGCGGGCATCCTCAGCCTTCCGCATATACATGGCGATGTAATCTCGGAATGTCATAGTTGGGTCGACCGTGACTTCCCCCGACTGCACATCGCTGATAAAGAGATTGGCATACTTTTGCTGTTCTCTCGGAAGCATGGAATAAGATTTGTGCAGGTCTTTCAGCACCTGATCCAGCGTTTCCCGATCAATATTTCCCTGCCGCCACAGCCGGAAAAACTTATCAAATCGGGAATTCATATAATCGGCATCAATCGCATCCGTATTAATTTCCGTGATGTGCGTGTCGATTTCAAAAGGCGGCTCCTCTCCAGTTCCTCCGCCGCCGCCAGACGGAAGTTCTTTGTAGCGCTGCAGCAAGGCAAGGTATGTATTGTAATCAAAATGCATTACAATATAGGATTCCGATTCATCCGGCTCCGTAACCGTATAGGTGTCCCTTGACCAGTTAAATCCCTGTATTTGCGCCGCCTCCAGACGTTGGTTAAACTGCTTGAACAATTTGGCAAACTTACGTTTCTCAGATTTTTCTTCGGGTAGCATTTCAAAATTCGCAATGCCTGCATTCTTGAAAAGGTCTGAAATCTCATCGAAGAAACGGTTCATACTATTGAGATTGCCCGGCAGCTTATCAACAAACAGTCCGGTCGGGATATCTCCCGAATATGCCTTTACCGCAATCTCGATATTTCGCCTCATAGTGTGAGTCCTGCGGTAATATTTGATGATTCCAAACGGCTTCTCATCTCCAAACAGTCTGTTCGTTCTGGAGAATGCCTGAATCAGATTTTCGTACTCCATAACCTTGTCGAGATACAGCGTATTAATCCATTTCGAGTCATATCCGGTCAGCATCTGATTTACCACGATCAGAAGGTTTATCTGCTCTTCCTCCGGGATGCGATTATAAGGCTTCTTATGCGCAAGACGCAACTGCACATCCTCCCTGAAAGCGTCATACGTTGACAGTCCAAAGGACGGTCCAAAAACGGCCTCATAATCTTTAAGGATTTCAACAATGCCGTCTTCCTTTTCCAGAGACCCGCCGTCCTCGTTATCAATGTTCGGATCAAACACCGCTGTAACCTTCAAGTGGGGAGCCGCAGCCTTAAACAGCCTGTAATATGCTACCGCTTCCGGAATGCTGCTCGTGGCAAAGATAGCATGGAACATACTGCCTCTGCTGAATATATTCCAGTATTTCACAATATTATCGACAACTGCTTTCTGGTGTTTTCCATCCGCATACTGAGAATTTGGAATATAATCCTCGATTCCTTTTACATATCTTTTCCCTCTCTGCTCCCCATACATCTTAACCTTTGAGGGATCCATGAACCTAAAATATATTTTTTCCTTTTTCGAATTTCCTTTCACTTCATTATATGACTTTGCTTTGGCCTTCATCAGGGCTACCTGTTCTCGAAGTTCTATATCCAGGAAGGTAGACTCCATATAAAGGTCGAAACCGAGGACGTTCTTATCCCGGATCCCATCGCTCAGGGTGTATCTGTGAAGTTCATCGCCAAATATAGTGGTTGTGGTATTGTCCTTCTTGCTGTTATCATCCTGAATCGGCGTACCGGTAAAGCCAAAAATGATAGCATGAATAAATGTCGTCTTGATATTCGTCAGCATTTCTCCGAAGGTGGAGCGATGCGCTTCATCAATGATAATCACGATTCTTTTAGCTACAATTTTGTCGAGATCTGCTGTTTTGATGTTTTCAGCGTCCTTCGTCACATTGCTCAATTTCTGGATCGACGTGATAATAAGCGCATCCTCGCGTTCATCGCTTTTCAGCTTGCCCACGAGAATGTTCGTGTCTGCCGTATCCTGAATCTCCTCCGATACACTCGCAAATGCTCTGTAATCATCAAAGGACTGTTTGCCTAAGGCCTTCCTGTCCACAAGGAAAATTACCTTATCTGCCATGCCGCTGCTTACAATAAGCTGTGCTGACTTAAAACTGGTCAGAGTCTTTCCTGAACCTGTCGTATGCCAGATATGTCCGCCGAGAATATTGGTATCCTTCCAGTCCCTGGCGGCAACCGCAGCCGATATTTCTTTTGCTGCATAATACTGATAACTGCGCATGACTTTTAAAGTATCGTCCCTGCCATCCGGAATCGTGTAATAGCCGATAAGTTCATGTGCCATCGGAATATTCAGCAGATATTTCACTACATCCTGCCAATCTGAATAGGGCACATTATCAAAATCCGCCCAATGGAAATAAAAAGATTTGTTAAACTGACCATCGGGACCCGGATTGGCAAAGTAAACAGACTCTTCCGGCTCCATGGCTATAAACACCTGAACCAGTGAGAACAGACCTGTAAATACCCCATCGTGGGCATATTTCTTAATCTGGTTGCAGGCATTACTGACAGGTATGCCGCTTTTCTTTAATTCAATGTGTATCAAAGGCATACCGTTGATAAGCAGCATCAGGTCCCCACGACGGTCATTCAGTCGCGACGCTGTCTTAAACTTCGGCTGCCGCACGATCTGATAACGGCTTGAACCCAGCGCAATCTCACGCCTGTCGTAAATTTTCAGGCTGACTTCCCTCCCGAAATTCTGCGTATCGTCAGGATTCTCTCGCTTGATACCCACGCTCTTTCCATTAATAAAATCATTCAGTCTCACCGGTGTACGCAGGGCGATAATCTGATCAATAATCTGCTGCATCTCGCCGTCTGTAAGAGGACAGTCGTTCAGGACATCCTGCTGACGGTTATTCGCAAAAAGGATATCTGCCCAGTTACGAATCAAATCCTCCTCGGTGGGGTAATTTATGATTTCCTTTTCCCAACCGTACTCCATCAGCTGCGCTACGACAGCCTCTTCAAATTTTCTTTCATCATCAAAAGTCATCTTCCGTCCCCCTATACGAACATTCCCTGCAGGAAAGCTGCTTTGATGTTCTTTAATTTTTCTATTCGGATCCGACACAATTCGATAAGTTCGTCCATCGAATTCAGATAGCCGGCAATTTGTTTCTGCTCCTCAATATCGGGAATCATCATCTCATATTCCAGCATCTCCGGGATTTTCAGCACACGGTTTCTCCCTGCACCCCCCGGAGAAGACAGCAGCAGATGGTGGCGGAATCTCGTATCCAGAATCAAATATTTCAAAAACTGGTCATAAATTCCATCCGCCATTGAAAATTGCGGAAAACGATGAGAAACCAGCTTTCCTGCATCGCTATCGCTGGTGACAGCCACGGCATGTTCCCAGGCAAAAGTGATATTTACAATGAAATTATGTGCCGCCACCCTATGCAGCCGAGCGGTGGTTATCTCCTTTCCCGCCTCCACATATTCATGAAAGACCCCTTTCCCATGACTGCGGATCCCTAATCTTTCATAACCATCGTGAGGTACTTCCACCGGATCTGAGTAAGGGATTACGATAGCGCTGAGAGGCTTCTTTTCCCAATACCCTGTAAAGCCCTCAAATCGAATCGCCGGCTCTTTGGCGTCGCCTTGCGGGAACAGCTTATCCAACATGGACTTTCTGGTAGCTACCATTTTATCATAGTTACTCTGATGAAGGGAGATAAGCGCATTAAGCTGTTCAAAATGATGGGCGATTAATTTTTGTTCTTCAATGTCCGGAGTTGGGATGGGCATCTGGAAAAACATTTTGTCGCTAATGGAAAACCTGTCATATCTTGCCCCTGTATTACCATTCAAATACATATAGCGGTGCCAGTAAACGCTCTTAAAATACCACTCTAAATAGGCCGGGGCGATGCCATGCAGCGAAAAGACTGTATATAATGGAGACATAACCCCGCTTCGCCCCAATTTATTACGATTGATAGGCCCGACAGGGGCGGTAGCCGAAATTCTCGGATTGTAAACAAAATCATCATCATGCACAACATAATAGCTGATAATACTTTCCAGGTTTGAAACAGCATGGTCAAAATAGTCTTGTTGGCTGATGATTCCTTTCTCAGCAGAATTTGTAAAGGTCTCTAAATATTGCAGATCCGCGTTTTTTTCAGATACTTTACCTGCGATCTCTGATAGGCTGCATTGTTTCCATTCATCTGTATATCCTTCAAATCGGATAGATGGTTCCTTTTCCATCAGACACCACCTCCCAAAAGCTTCTGCAGCTCTGCCAACCCGGCCATATCGTAAGCATCGCCTCTGAGTTTGGAAACATATTCGGAGACATCCGATTCCGTTGCATCGATACGTTCTCCTACAGCGGCATAGGTCACGGCATATTTCTGCTTCAGGGCAACAAGCTTTGCTATAAAATCGCTGATAAGATTCTCCGGCAATGCCATGATGCCGCTCACGATAGGCGTAATCCACTTCTCCTCAAGCACAGCTTTTGCCTGCTCAAGTTCCATTCCTTCAATCAGACGCTTTGTCTTCTCGTGCAGGGCAGCACTCTTTGCCCGGATTTCACGTTTCATTGCATTTTCCTGCTCCATAACAGCCACGATATGAAGGAGCTTCGCTTCAAAGGAATCCTCCGGGAATACCCAACCCGCCTTAATTTCTTTCACACGTTCAGCGATTACTGCCTTAGTATAAATCCCATTTTCATTGGCCGTCATTGCAGACCAGTCCACAACGGTGGCGGCTTTTACGAACTCAGCCTTTTTCTTTTGCGGCAAAGTCAGATATTCCAAAAGGGCATTTATTTCCTCCGATTCAATTCCCTCCAATGCTTCATTTGCCTTTGCCCTGACTTCCTTGCCGACAAATTCCGTACCGGCATCATTCAGAATTCCGGTCTCTCTTTCCTCATCTGTCAGACCGTCAATTATATCGCCATAAGAAGCCGATACCGCCGCAAGCTCCCTTTGAAGCTTCTGCAGCTGATGCAGTTCTTCTGTAAGATACATTTCCTGCACAAGCTCAAACGGCAGAATATGCCCCTCCCAGCCTTCCTGCACTTCCACTTCCTTGTCGTTCTTTTTCTTTGTCACCATATGAGGGTCTACCTGCGTTATCGCCTTCTCGCCCTCTGTCTGGATTATTTCTATATCGGCAGATATCTGATTCCATACATTATCCAATATCTGAAATGCCTCATATTTGTCTATCACAGCAATCGATTCCAGCCGCTTGAAAATGTCTGCGGCAGCATTTTCCTCCTCCGTCTGCGCAGATATCGTAGAATATTGCTCTATCAGAACCGCCCGCAGTTTCTCCCGCAAATCCGCGAAGGCAGCGGCATAACCAGCCTTGTAGCCAATCACAGATGCCTCTTCTCTCACAGCCTGCCCAATATCAGAGAAGGCCATCTGAACATATCTCTCGGAAATCGGCTTGCTGAGATATTCTCTGAGTGTTGGGAATGCTTCCCAATAATCCCCCAAAGCATTCAGCTCTCTATTCGGAATGCCGCCAAACATGATGGAATGCAAATCCCAGGGCTCCGGCTTTTCATAAGAATCCACATACCGTGGAATATTCAGATTATAATCATTCTTTTCTATTCTCTCCTTGCTCACTCGCTCGGAAAACCCGGGTATGCTGGCACGGGTATGGATACAATCCACAATCCGCTTAATATCCGATGAGCGCAGTTTGTTGCTTTTTCCGGCCTTTTCAAATCCCTTCGACGCATCAATGATAAGCACATCCGTCTCCGTCCTTTCACGCTTTAACACCATGATAAGCGTTTGAATGGATGTGCCAAAAAAGATATTGCCGGGAAGTCCGATAATCACATCGATGTTGTTTTTCTCTATCAGGTTCTTTCGAATCATATACTCTTCATTTCCACGGAAAAGAACGCCATGGGGGAGGACTATCGTCATAATCCCATCCTTCTCCAAATGATACAGGTCATGCAACAGGAATGCATAGTCTGCTTTCCCCTTCGGCGCTACGCCATAGTCAGAAAAGCGGGCGTCATGCTTCTTGTTTTTCGGGTCCCATTGCTGCGAGTAAGGAGGATTGGACACCACCGCATCCACACGGACAAGCCGATAATTCTCAATATCACCTTCCTCGAAGAGCGGCCAGTCATCCTCCAAAGTATCGCCGTTCCTTACATAAATATTCGCCGGGTCGATACCTCTCATCACAAGATTCATTCTGGTAAGGTTGTATGTGTTCTCTTTCAGTTCCTGCGCATAATAGCTGATTCGGTTTCCGCCTCTGATATACTTTGATACGGCGCTACCCATGTTTATTAACAGGGATCCGGAACCCGACGTGGGATCATATATGCGAATTTCCTTCCTGTCCTTCAGGTGATTTGCCACAATCTCAGACATGAGCACCGACACTTCATGAGGCGTATAGAACTCCCCCGCCTTTTTACCTGCATTGGCGGCGAACTGGCCAATGAGATACTCATAAATAAATCCGAGGACATCATAATCCTGACGACCATCCATAGGAATGCGTCTAATCAGCTTGATAAGCTCGTTGATGGACTTTGTCTGTGTGGATGCAGTTTCGCCCAGCTTGGAAAGTCCGGTCTGGAGCGTATTGAAAATCTTCTCAAACACCTTTTTATGAGACGGGTTGATGAGTCGGTCAAAGGCACTCAATGCCATCCTTACATCAGAGACATCAAAATCGCTTCCCTTCTCCAGCCATGTGGAGAACAGATTCTCATAGGCGATAAAATAACCGATGGACTCCTTGGTGAAATCCACAAACTCCTCATCGGATTCATTCATCCCCTTTATGTCTTCATCCGACATTCCCTGTTCCTTGAAGAAGCGCAGCTCCTTCTCGGAAAGATACCTGTAGAAAATAAAACCCAGAATATAATCCTTGTACTCGTTGGCTTCTATCTTAGAACGCATTTCATTGGCTGATTTCCATATCGTAGCAGCCAGTTGCCGCTTATTCATGTAACAAATTCCTCCGTACAAACCGAAATACATTCCACGACAGCCTTTTCATCTCTGCCGTCACTTTTCCGTCCGCACAAACCGTCGCCGCATTGATCTTCGGCACAATTTCATCCGGATGTTCCCATGTATTTACAGCATCGAGATCGTCAGCTGCCATCTCGATATGTTCCACGAACTCATATCCATCGAACGCAGAAGCATCGACCTCAACCGCAGTGCCGCCATCCCATCTGCGATTAATTGCAAAGACGGCAATCTCTCCCCTCTGCTCGTTAAAAGCCGCCGCCACATCCACAAACGGGACGCCCTCCTTCATGGGATACTGCGAATTATCATCCACAGCATAAGCCGGGATGTCGAAGGTGTCGCAATCGACTGCGGCGGCAAGCGACACGCCCTGACCGTAATTCATCAACTGCGTGAACGGATAATATCCCGCCGGACGCCAGAGATGTTCCCGATCAGATGCAACCAGCGTCTCCAGACCGCCCGTCATACAGCCCACCTTGACACGATCGGCATGCCTTAAGAAGGTAAGGAGTACCGACGCATTACCCAGCGCGCTTACGATATCACCCCCACGGCGCATCGGCGGTCTGTCAGGATACATATTATTCGGATCGTGTCGGACAAATTTGCGATCGGGATCGAATACATAATGATCCTCATAAAGATTATGGATACCGCCGCCGTAACGAAACGGGCGGGGCGGCCTCGCCATCACACCGTATTCATCGAAGGAGATCATCACTTTCTTCGGACTGCGGCACTTCGCGCGGACATATGCCAACATCGCGGTCTCGGTATTGATAAAATCTTCGTAATAAAGCGCGCCCCCAAGAAGCGCACCGAAATCGCCGGGAGGTGCAGAATGATAATGGTGAATCGAGAGATAGTCCACCGATTCATAACATTCCTGCATGACCTGCAGATCCCACTCCGGGAAATGCGCCATAAACGGCGCGGAAGAACCGCAGACACCAGTCTCGATAGAGCCGTCTACCCATTTGATGGCCTTGGAAATTTCATTTGCCTTAATGCCGTAGCCCTTTGGGTCACGCTCCCAGGAGCCGACCTGCCAGGGGCCGTCCATCTCGTTGCCCAGATACCAGAGCCTGACGCCGTAAGGTGCCTCATGACCATTACGGCGGCGCCGATCCGACCACCAGGTGCCGCCCTCATGGTTCGTGTACTCCACGCAGGAAACAGCATCATTGATGTCCGCCGTACCGAGATTCAGCGTGTATAAAGGCTCAGCGCCGATCTTCTCTACCCACTGAAGATACTCGTCATGCCCAACGTCATTGGGAATATACTGGTGCCACGCGAGATCCAGATGTGACCTGCGCTCGGCAAGGGGACCAATGGAATCTTTCCAGTCCCATCCGGAAACGAAATTACCGCCGGGAAGCCGCACCGCCGGGTTCGGTGTTTTTCTCAGCGCCTCTATGATATCTGTCCGAAACCCCTGCGCATCAGCGGCAGGATGCCTGGGATTGAACATAGTGCCGTTGACCATAGTGCCGATCGGCTCCAGAAAAGAACTGTAAAGCCGCCCGGAAATCTCGCCAATCCGATAGGATGGATGGACAGTTATTTTCGCTTTCTTTGACATAATAGTTCCTCCCTTTTCAATTCGTTATTTTGGAATATTCCTCCAAACTAAGCACCACCATAGTCCCGTATCCGTTTTTCGTTAAATAAACCGGCTCTCCCGCATTAACAATCTTTTCAATATCAGGGAATTTATTTCTCAAATTTTTATCTTAATTTTATCACCTCGCCTTAACTCTGTCTTCCGTCTCAACCCGGCCGCAAAGAATCGGCGAAGCAGGATCATATTTCAGGAGATTAGACCCCACGCTGTTCGCACTGTGATTTGCATAACAATACGCGCAACCATTTCCACAGGTATTATATGTGCCAATATCCACACTCGCCGCACAGCCGCATTCCGCACGCTGGTTCTTGTCTCTGTTTACATTCAGCCTGCGGCCGGTTATCCGTTCGATCATCTCCCGGTCAATACAGCGATTATGGACGATCCCGCAGTCTTCCAGATCCATCTTTTCCGCGCAGCTGGCGACCGCGATACCGTTTCTCTCCGCAATCTCATTTAGTTCCTTCGCGAATTTCCGGATCTCCCGTTCATCCGGGACGTAGCATGATAAGCGTTCCATATTCTTCCTGTTCTTTGGATAAATATCCACGAAGCTTATAACGCACTTCTCCGTATATCCGCGCAGCGCTTCCGCGATGCAGCGGAACGCGTTCAAATGATATTCCCTGGTATACCGGTCTGAAAAGAAGATCGGATCGTATCTCCAGATCACCCTCTCCCGGCCGATTTTGTCTGACAAGTTTTGAAACGCTGGAATCAGGACCGTTCGTTTATCCGGCAGGTTTCTCTCAACATCCCGCCCATACCCCGTAAGCGTAAATTGAAAATAATACGCATATTCTTTCAGCTCGTCAAGTCTGTCCATCATAGGGATCGGATTCTTGGTCCAGAATATGATGCAGTCTATCAGATCGGGGGTGAGCCGGACCTCGCTTACCTGACGGTAGTTCATCGGGTTGCGGACGTACACGAAACCCGCTTTGATCCGGTTATAGAACCATTCGGAATAGCAGCTGGGGATGTCTGTTCTTCGGCTGACGCTTAAGAGCATGGGAACTTCCTTTCCGGTATTCGTATCCATTCCTCATCCATTCTCCGTATACCTGCATTCCGGGTAACCCATGCACCCCCAGAACGCGCCGAACCTCCCGTTCCGCTTCCGAAGCACATTGCCGCATCTCGGGCACAGCTTAACCGCCTCCGCGCCGCCGGAACGCTTTGCCATCGCCTTCGCCAGCTGCTCGAAAACCATCTGGTTCATCCGGCAGTCATTCAGCGCCCGGTGAGCTCCTTCGGCAGAAATACCGTAGTGAACCGCCAGATCCGTCAGTCTGTGATGACCCAGCTGCGGCAGATATGCCCTCGCCAGCTGCAGCGTGTCGATGTAATCATTGCCGATGGTCCGGCCCCAGAAGTCCCTGGCATAGCGGTACAGGAATTTCATATCAAACGTATGGATATTATGACCGACCAGCACCGCGTCGCCGACAAATCGCAGGAAATCGGTCAGCGCGTCCTCGACGGGCGGACTGTCCTTCACCATGTCGTCCGTGATACCATTTACCATGCTGGCAGAATACGGGATCGGCCGGCCCGGATTTACCAGAGTGGAGAACTCGTCCACGATCCGGCCGCCGGCGGCCCGGACGGCGGATATTTCCACTATATCGTCCATTTCGCAGGAAATTCCGGTCGTCTCCAGATCAAAGACCACGTAATCTGCAACGTATCCATTACGTACTTTTCCCGGTTTATCTGACAGCATACTTCATCCTCCGCATCTCATTTTCTTTTGCAGTTGTTCTCTGAGGAACATCTCTTCTGTGCTGAAATCATTCCCGCACTCTCTGCTCCAAACCCGATCTGCTGACGCCTGCATAGAAATGCGGCACGCTTCCTTTCACCATCCAACAATATCAAAATACTCCTTGATCTTCTCCTGCGCTTCTTCCTCAGACAACCCAAAATGCGCCATAACCATATGCAGAACTGTCTCGATCGAACAGTCCGGCTTCAGCCTTATTCCGCCCGGAAAAACACCGGCAGCACGTTGTAAAGGTCTGTCTGCCACGCCTTCATGTCATGAACGCCGCCCGGAATCGTCATGAAGAAATAATTCTCGTCTTTCTTAAGCTGCGGACACGCGGCTTCGGCCTTGCCCATAACATCGATATGCTCGGCGTAAGCGATATCCTTGTCGCCGTTGCAGCAGAACAAGCACTTCAGATCCAGCCCCTTCTTCTCGCCCTCCGCAAGCGCCTCGCAGATCCTCTTCACCTCTGCCTCACGGCTTCCCTTCGGTCCCGCGCAGCCGGAGAAGGGCCCGTACCAGGCGAAGAGATCAAAATTATTGTAAAGAGCCGCGCGGTAAGTCGTCATCGAGCCCAGGGAAAGCCCCGCAAACGCACGGTGCGCCCGGGTCCTGACCAGATTAGCCTCCGACACGTCGCCGCCCGCGTAAGTGGAGAACGCCTTCTCCACCGCCGGAACCAGGTCGCGGCGGAGCTCGTACTTAAAATGTTCCGTCACATCCTCGACGATCTCTTTCGTCGGCCCATTGCGATAGAAGGTGGGAGTTACGATGATACACGGCCGGCAAATGCCGTCTGCGATCATATTGTCAAGCATCGTGACCGTCTCGGGAAACTTTTTGAACCACCAGTCTTCATTTTCTCCTCCGCCGTGAAGGAGGTACAGGATATCGTACCGCTTCTCCGCGGTATAACCATCAGGCAGATAGACCCACGCTCCCTTTTTCAGCGGTTCACTCGGTTCATCGTAGGTCTGCGTATCGTATGTAAACCGTACGACCTCTCCCTTAGCGGACGGTGTCCTGAACATTGCTTCCGGGATCTGGTAAGTAAATTCCATGGTATATGTCTCCTTCTCTGAAAATGAACGGCTGTATGCCGATTGCTTCTGCTTTTATTATAACAAAAGAATGGCCGGAATACCAGATGCATTTTGGTATTCCGGAGCCGTTCTCATTTCATATTCTCATCTCACACTGCAAAAAAATTACCCGCTCTGCTGACAACTCAGTGATGTTCTGGTCTTTCACGCCTTATTCTGCCAGTTTCAGATACTCTTCTGCATCCTGATCTGTCAGATCATATTGATCCATAACCACCCGCTTAATTTCGTCATCATCATGACGCAGACTGCGAAGCGCAGAGACAGTGTCCCGAATCCCTTGCCTTCTGACCTGCTGCGCCATATCCTGCGCCATGCCTTTCGCCATATCCTGCGCCATACCTTTCGCTATATCCTGCGCCATGTCCTGCGCCATGTCTTTCGCCATGTCTTTCGCCATGTCCTGCGCCATCCCCACTGCCATCTCCCGCGCTTCTTTCTTCACCTGCGGCATCATAATCTCCAATAACGCTCCGCTCATCCTCTCTTCCCCTTTCATCAATGTCTCCCTCGACCATTCGTTAGCACGGACGCTTACATCTACAACAGAATCTGCCAGTTCTCTGTCGTGCTTTCCGTTAAGCCTTAAGACATATTCAAATAACCGTTTCATATCCTGCGGTCTCATGCGTCCCGACAACGCTTTCAGCCAAATATGGTCATCCGCCTTAAGTTCCCCAGTAACGATGATCTGCGTCGGAAACAGCACGTTCCCTTTTACATAATAGATCCCCTGATACGGATTGGATAACATATACCCGCCGTGTTCCCGAAAATACCGGAATAATCCTTCCGGCCTGCGCTCCCGGACCAGTGACACTGTCACATCATCGGCCCTGATCTCGTCCACCGCCTTCCCATAAGCTTTGTAAAGACCGGCGTACGCTCCTGTTTTATAAAATATGTCTATGTTCAGGCTGTCGTCCGGCGACTTGTACTCTAAAATGTTATGTCCCCGGAATATCCTCCCAATCTCGTTATCGATCTTTATCTCTGCATTCTTCTTGATCACCAGAAGGTCGATCTCCAACGGCTTTGTATTCAGATTGTACTCCTTCTCAAACTGCAGAAATTCGCGGTAGTCTCTCAGCTCCAGATCCAGCGCCGCCACAAACCCCGGATGCCATTGCACCTTCTTTCCACTCATTCTTCCCCTCCAACCACGGCATTCTCCGGCAGCTTACTGCACTTCTGCCGCCGGATGCCATGCAATAGTTTTTCCATATAAGACTATTATAAGAGAGGATTCCGTCTTTGTCATTGAAGCGCTGCTATAAAATGGAGATCCGATTCTCCCGGCAAGTTCCCTCGCGCCGCGGCCGGCCTACCCGGCCAACGGCATACAAAGTCTCCGGTAATAAGCGATGAGCCTGTATTCGGCCGCGCGCTTCCGCCATCCGGAAATGGATTCCCAATTAACCGCTTTCTCCTGCGAAGCAGCCGCCTCCTGCCGCCATTCCCCATGCCGCAGCCGCTCTTCCCGGTCGCCCGCGACAAGCACGTCCATCGGCACGCCAAAAAGCCCGCTCAGAGCATACAGATTATCGATCGACGGCAGATTCCGGCCTTCGAACCACCGGTAGATCGTCTGCGGCACCGACAAAGACAGATACGCCTGAAGATCCCGCACCGTAAAGCCTTTAAACCGCATGATCCATTTGATATTCTGCCCTGTTCTGTACGCGTCAATATGCGGATATTTCTCATTCATGATTCGTTCCCCTTCCGATCCCCTGCATCGCTTCCGCAAGCCGTCCCTCCGCGTCCACCCCGACGATGTCCAGCTGATCCGCGTAGTAGTACTCTGTCTCAGGGATTCCCAGGAAGCTGTCGTTCAACGCCTTCACATATTCGAACCCGCAGTTATGCGCCGGCATCGGGCCGCCGGCCGTAGTGACATAGATAAATTTCCGCGCCCTGCAAAGGCCCGCCGGGATCCCTTCCTCAGTATAGGAAAATGTAAGTCCCAGCACCATGATATTCTCATAAAAGACCTTCACCGCCGCCGGAAATGACAGATCCCAGAACGGCGCCGCTAAAACGATCACATCCGCCCCGGCGAACTGCCGGGCGTACCGGAACATGGGATCGGAAAACTTTCCGTCCCGGATGAGCGCGTCGCGCTTTGCGAGACGCGCCAGATCCAGCGGCCGCAGCTCCGCTTCCGAGGCCAGGTCGATCTCCTCTGCCCGGCAGTCAGAAGCTTCCCGTCTCTTCAGTTCCTCAAGCACGCATCGCGCCAGCCGAAGTGTGCGTGATTCCGGCCGGACACATGCGTTGATCAATAATATATTTTCCATGAAAAAGTTCTCGCTTTCCCGCGAACGGCTGTTTCGCGGTCATCGGTACACGATCTGTATCTCGGTTTTGTCCGCTTCCCACGATGTCCGCTTCTCGCGAACAAAAGTTCCGCGGTCATCGGTACACGATCTGCGCCGCGATCTCGTCCGCCTTCGCCTGCCCACAGCAGGCTGCGATGATCGCCAGACCGAACGGAATCGAACATCCCATGCCTCTGCCTGTGATCACTGTGCCGGAGACAACCGCCGGTTCATGCACCAGCTCCGCCCCCGCCTCAGTCAGATGAGACTCAAACGAGGGATAGCAGCACGCCTTCTTCCCCGTCAGAATCCCGCGGTGTGCCAGGATGCTGGGCGCGGCGCAGATCGCGGCCACATATTTCCCTTCCCGGTAAAACGCGTCGATCTGCTCCATCAGCGGCCCGCACTTCTCCAGGTTCATGGTTCCCAGCTTGCCGCCGGGCAGGATCAGCATCTCCATGGACGCGAAATCCGTCTCCGAAAGCACCTGATCCGCCGTCACCCGGATGCCGTGGGAGCCGTTCACCGCAGCAGTATCATTGATAGACACCATCGTGATGTCAAGGCCGGCCCGCCGGCAGAGGTCCACCACGGTCAGCCCTTCGATCTCCTCAAATCCGTCCGCAAGAAAAATCGCTAATCTGTTCATTCTGATCTGCCCCTTTCTTCTCATTTCACGTATATACGATATGACCGATCGCTCCGACCAGCACATCGACTTAGCAACCTTATCAGTCATACTGCTTATTTTCCGGCCTTTCTGTTAATTACAGCTTCACCGGCATTTCCGCAGCTTTCCGTCACATCACCTTATAAAATGCGTCGACACCCGCGCCTCTGTCTCCGGCAGTCCGAACTTCTCCTTTCCCCGCGCGATGCTCTTCATCAGAAACGCCATATTCCGGGCCAGGGTACGCATCGTCTGCATCCCTTCGCCGTCCTGCTCCGCCTCGCCGGGCGTGCGGCCGTGAACGCTGTTCCAGTACTGGCTGGACGCCACCGGCATGCCGCTGATGGTAAAATATTTGTTCAGCTCGTCAAATGTAGCGGATAATCCGCCGCGGCGAGCGACTGCGACGGCCGCACCTACCTTCATCGTCTTGTCAAAACCGGTGCTGTAGAACAGGCGGTCCAGGCACGCGATCAGCGTGGCGTTGGCGGACGCGTAATACACCGGGCTTCCCACCACCAGGCCGTCTGCTTCCTCGAACTTGGGCGCCAGCTCATTGACCGCGTCGTCAAAGGCGCATTTGCCGTTCCTGTAACAGGAATTGCAGGCGATACAGCCGCGGATATCCTGATTGCCGATGCAGACCAGCTCTGTCTCGATACCAGCCTTCTCAAACTCCTTCTCCATCTCATGCAGCGCCAGATATGTATTACCCCTGGCGTGCGGGGAACCGTTCAGCATCAATACTTTCATGAAAATGACCTCCTCCGGAAGAACTATTTTTATTTCCATACAAGCCAGGCGCCAGTGACACCCTGCTTGTATTTCCATGCGAAGAAAGCGCCAGTGACGCTTTCTTTGTATTGTACCATAATCCCACGGAAACCGCCAGACCCAATATATATCTTGACAGGCCCGTTATACAATGGTATAATTATTATACATTCGTATAACGAGGAGCAAAACACTATGAAAACACCGAAAAAGAATCTCGGAGAAGCCGAACTGGAGATCATGCAGGTGCTTTGGGAAAATGCGGAGCCGATGACCTCAAGCCACATTCTGAAACAGCTTCAGGGCAAACGCAGATGGCAGCTTTCTACGCTCATGACCGCCCTGTCCCGCCTGGCTGCCAAAGGATTCCTGACCTGCGACCGCTCCGGCCCGGTCAACCGGTATCTTCCGATCATCACCGAAAACGACTACAAGGCAGGCGCAAGCGGCAGTTTCTTAAGCCGGCTCTATCACAATTCCGTCCGCAGCCTTGTAGCGACGCTTTATGACAATGAGATGATCAGTAAGACAGAGATCCGGGAACTGCGGGAATACCTGGATCAATTGGAGCGTGATAAGAATGACTGAATTATTCCTTCTCTTTTTAAATATATCCGTTTCCGCCGGCTGCGCCGCCGCGATTCTGCTCCTGCTCTCCGCCCTGGCGGGCGGACGCTATGCAGCCAAATGGAGATGCTGGGTCTGGATCCTTCTTGCCATGCGGCTTATCCTGCCTTTTGATCTTTTTTCGACAGCAGGACCGGCACCAGCGCACAGCGGCGAAGGCCTGCCCGCGCAGCAGTTTGAACGAGCCATCCTGCGCCTGCCGGCCTGGCTCTCAGAACCTGACGCCGGCAGTATGCCCTCGCAGGATCTTGCGGGTTCTTCCATGACACAGCGGCCAGGCGGATCATTTACCGACAGGCTGACGCCCCTCGATATCGCTGCCGTGATCTGGATCGACGGCGCCATCCTGTATCTTGCCTTCACGCTCTTCTCCTGCATTCACTTCAGGAGAAAGCTGATCCGGAACGGAACGCCCGCGCCCGCCGGTATAGCCCGCGCCTTCGCGGCGCTTGCCGGCCGCGGCGGAATCCCCGTTATCCTGTCCCCGCTTGCCCTAAGCCCGATGATGATCGGTTTCGGGAGTCCTGTCCTGATCCTGCCCAGATATCATTACAGTTCGGAGCAGCTGCATTTTATTCTACGCCATGAAGCCGCTCACTACCGGCGACGCGATGTATGGTTCAAGCTGATGTTCGTCGCCGCATCAGCTATCCACTGGTTCAATCCGGTTGTCTGGCTGCTAAAAAAACAGGCCGGCCTGGATATGGAACTCGCCTGCGATGAAGAGGTGATCCGGGGCGAATCCGCTGAAATACGCGCCGCGTACACGGAAACGCTGTTTGCCGCCCTCAGGCGGCACTGCAGCGCCGCCTCCCCCCTGTCGACTCATTTCTATGGAGGAAAACAGATCATGAAAAAGAGATTTGAAAACATTTTATCGCGAATGCAAAAACGAAACGGCCTTCCTCTGCTGATTGCCGCCGTCGTACTGATCGTTGGGATGGGCGCCGCCGTCGGCTGCTCTGTCAGAGAAGAACCGGCCGGCGCGGAATCCCCGGCAGGACCGCCGTCATATGCAGAGGCTGTAACCGCGACGGAAGGGCCCTCGCCATCCGAAACTATTTCACCAGACCCGGCGCTTAATTCGGACGCTTCATCCGACAGCACTACTTCTGACGCTGTAACAGCTCAAAAACCGGTTTCAGCAGGCGACTACGCAGACGACGCAGCTTCTGACACGATGACATCTCCGGAACTGGATTCAACAGGCGACTACACAAACGACGCAGCTTCTGACACTGTAGCGTCCCCGGAACTTACTTCAGAAAGCGACTACGCAGACAATAATGCTCCGGCCGAGACGGCCCCCACAGAGGACAGCCCGGCAGAATCATCGTACCCCGAACAAACTCTGTCCGACGAAGCACTTGCCATAAAAGAAGTGGCAGAAGCCTTTACCGCCGCATTCTTCGCCGCCGACGAAAAAACGCTCCGGCAGTATCTCGCCGACAACTACGAATATCCGATCGAGCTCTACAGTTATCCGGCCGAAATGGCACAGAATATCACCTTCAGGGGGCTTGACGCGATTGAAGCGGCAGATTACGGCGAAACCGCCTTCGTCTCCGTCCAATTCGTCAATACCCCGGAAAGCGACGATTCCTACCAGTATTTATCCATCGAGCTGGTAAAGCAGAAAGACGGCTGGAAAGTTCAGTTCTACGGTATCGAAGGCTAAAACGCCCAAACGAGTCCCCCATTTACCGGCATCCGCCGCCGACACGGCAGATGTCGCCCGGTCTCTCTTGCGAACATCAGGCGGTATTTCCCCGTCCGTTACGCCTCCCCCGCACGACGCCTCCCATGCTTCGCGCGAAACACCGGCAGCGCCGCCATTCCCAGCTCCGTCACCGGCTTCACCCACTTGCCGGAGTACAGGTGGATCTGCATCAGCACATACCGCACCGGCTCGTCGATGTAGCAGCAGATAAAGATTACCCAATAAGGCAGTTTGAACACGAAGCCGCTGCACAGCACGCAGGGCAGCACCATGATATACATGAATACGATCTCCAGCACCGTCCCGTACACCGCGTCTCCGGACGCCCGGTAGGTATCGTTCTGCATCCAGTTGCCCATGCGGATCACCGACACCACCGCGTAGATCAGAAGCATCCGAAAGCCCGC
>CANREE010000058.1 GCA_947629545.1 uncultured Lachnospiraceae bacterium
TTCCAGTATAAGAACAATACCCGCAAATACCAGGTGCTTCTGGAGAAGGAACTGGGCCGCAAGGAGGTCCAGGAGGGCCTGATCGCCGCCTGCGACGCCATCGACCTGATCATCGCGGTGCTGCGCGGAGCGCGGAACTTAAAGGACGCCAAGGCGTGTCTGACCACCGGCGACACCAGCAGGATCAAATTCCGCACGCCGGGATTTGAGGAAGACGCAAAGCAGCTTCATTTTACGGAGAAACAGGCCGCGGCGATCCTGGAGATGCGGCTCTACAAGCTGATCGGGCTGGAGATCCTGGCGCTTAAGAAGGAGTACGAGGAGACGCTGGCGAAGATCAAGGAGTACGAGAAGATCCTGGGCAGCAAGGACGCCATGGACCGGGTGATCTTAGACGACCTGGCGGCGATCCAGGAGGAGTTCGCGATGATCCGCATGACGGACATCGAGGACAGCAAGGAAGCCGTCTATGAGGAGGCGCCCATGGAGGTCCAGGAGGTGGTCTTTGTCATGGACCGCTTCGGCTACTGCAAGCTCCTGGACCGGGGAACGTATGACCGGAACAAGGAGACGGCGGACGGGGAGAACGCCTATGTGGCCGTCTGTATGAACACGGATAAGCTGTGCATCTTCACGGACAGCGGCTTCATGCACCAGTTAAAGGTTGCGGACATTCCGTTCGGGAAGCTGCGCGACAAGGGAACGCCGATCGAGAATATCAGCAAATACGACGGCCGGAAGGAGCGGATCCTGTATCTGGGCGGCCTGGAGGAACTGATGGGGAAGAAGCTGATCTTCGCCACGGAGCAGGGACTCGTCAAGCAGGTGCCCATGGAAGAATTTATCACTAACAACCGTACTGTGGCATCCACGAAGCTGACCGACGGCGACAAACTGGCGACGGTGCGCCCGGCGGCGGACGGCGACGCGGTGCTTCAGACCGTGAACGGATATTTCCTGCGCTTCGCCGTGGAGGAGATCACGGAGATGAAGAAGAATTCCCGCGGCGTGCGCGGCATGAAGCTGGAGAAGAACGACCTGGTGGAGCATCTGTATCTGGTGGGCGAGGACCAGGTGATCACGTACAAGAAGAAGGAGATCCAGCTGAACCGGCTGCGCGTGGCGAAGCGCGACGGGAAGGGCGTGAAGGCGAGAGTGTAAGAACTTCACTCTCGTCTGCTCCGTATCGCTTGCGGCAGGGGCAGAGTTATGGTATATTTGAATTATATAAAAATATTTAAGGAGGGACGATTGCAATGAAACTCTACATTACAGGAAAGATGTTTGAATCTGTGGATGCGGTGACAGTGACCGGAGAACACGGTGAGGCGGTCTATACGCTCAGGCGGGATTCTTCCAAAGAAGGTCATGTGATTGCTGTGAACGGGACAGGCGGCGTGAAGGTAGCCGAGATCGAGCAGCGGGGCATCGGAGTAGGGGCCAGCTTTGCAGTGCTGGTAAGCGGTGAGGAGACCGCGGTCGTCGAGAAAACGGCGTCGATCCAGCCGGACTTTAACGTAAGGGGTCCGGGGTGGTTTGTCGACGGCAGTTTATTTAAGACCAAATATGCAGTAACTAAGGAGAATAAGCCTGTTGGCGAACTCAAAGTGGCGCTTTTAAAGAGTGAGATCGATATCGATGATGGTGAAAATCCGATTTTCGCGGTGGCGGCGGTCATGGCGATTCGCAACGTGCTTTTCAACGCTTCGATCATCGGAAGCGTAATGTCGGTAGCAGGGGTATCTGGCGCAGGAAACTGACATTTTTGAAAATCTGAGAATAAGGGGGACACGATTATGGCAAACACAAACGTACCGACCCCGCACATCGAGGCTCTGGAAGGCGAGATTGCTGAGACCGTACTTCTCCCGGGCGATCCGCTGCGGGCGAAATTCATTGCGGACAATTTTCTGACGGATGTGAAGCAGTTCAACAGTACCCGCAATATGCTGGGCTTTACCGGCTTTTATAACGGAAAGCGGGTTTCCGTCATGGGAACCGGCATGGGCTGTCCGTCCATCGGTATTTATTCCTATGAGCTGATTCATTTCTACGGCGTGAAGAACCTGATCCGCATCGGCACCGCGGGCGCCCTGAATCCCAAATGCAAGGTCCGCGATATGGTCATCGGCATGGGCGCCTGCACCACGTCTAACTATGTGCGGCTTTTTGGACTGCCGGGGGATTATTCCTGCATCGCCAGCTTCGAGCTTCTGGAGAAGGCCGTGGCGGCGGCCAGAGAACTGGGAATTCCGTTCCATGTGGGCAATCTCCTCAGTTCCGATATGTTCTATGCGCCGGATAAGCAGGTGAGCGGCGGCATGACCTGGTCGGATATGGGCGTTCTGGCTGTGGAAATGGAATCGGCCGCCCTTTATGCGAATGCGGCGGCAGCAGGCGTGAACGCGCTCTGCATCTGCACGATCTCGGATTCTGCGATCACCGGCGAGGTGACGACGGCAGAAGAGCGGCAGAAGACATTTACGAATATGATGAAGGTGGCGCTGGCGCTGGCGTAAGCTATCGGATGTCTTTTCCGGCATATTGTCGATAAGCCGCGATGACGCCAATAATGGCAAACGTCATTCCCACAGCGATCCGGCTGCCGTCCAGTGTGCCGTTTGCGATGATATCCGCGCCTTCGCAGTAGGCGAAAGGCGTCAGCCAGTGAAGGAACCGGGCGCTTTCGGAGATATTGGCGACCAGATTCAGAAAATACGCCGCTGCCGAAAGTCCCATACCGATTCCTGCGCCTCCGCGGCAAAGAAAGGCGGAGACGCCGAAGCAGACGCATGCCAGTTCCAGCTGGAGCAGAAAATAGGCTCCGTGCATCAGCAGGAGTTCCTTCAGGGGGATTTCCTCGCCGATCAGCCCTATGGTCAGCAGGGCCGGAATAAGGATCAGAAGGTTCGTGGCAATGATCTGCAGAAGAACCGCTGCCAGCTTTTCCGTAACGACACGTTTCCGTGAGACCGGGTGAGTCAGAAGAAATTCTGCCGTCCGGTCTTTTTCTTCTTTTGCGAGGGCGGAAATGCCGAGAAGCGAGGCATAGAGCGCGCCGCCGAGCCCCAGGATATTGCCGCATTCGATGGCGTAGAAGCCGGTCAGCGTTCCGATATTCAGCCGGTCCATGCCGAAGGCGGCGGTAAAGCTGCCCATGGAAGCGAATAAATCACCCACGGCGTCTGTTTCGCCTTTCATTTCCGGGAACAGAACGATGCAGACGACGAGCAGGAAGGCGATGGATGCCGTCCAGACTGCGAAGGCGGTTCTGTTCTGGCGGAGTTCATGTTTGATGATGGTCATTTTGATTGGTCTCCTTATCAATTTCGGGATAGCAGGTTTGTATCGGTTTCTGCGTTTTTTCGGAGCGTGTATTTTTCCGAAAATATGATTCGCTCCTGTGAGAGGGCATGGTTCGTGGTTTCTGCGCTAGTTCGTGTAATAGTGCAGGAAAATCTCTTCCAGATCCGGCTCGGTGATCGAGACGTCCCGGATCGCTCCGTTCGCCATGACCGCAAGTAATGCCTGCATGTCTCCGTGATACAGAAACTCCGCGCCTTCCGGCGATGTGCGCAGATTCTTTACACCAGAGAGCGCGCCATAATCAATCTGTCCGCGGATGCTGACGCGTCTGGCGCCGGTCCGCGAGAGCTCTTCCACACTTCCGGACGCGATGATCCGGCCGTCCCGGATCATGGCTGCGTGGGCGCAATTGTGCTGAATCTCCGAGAGAATATGACTGGACAGGAAAATGGTCGTGCCTTTTGCGCTGCGCTCCCGGAGTATCCCGAAGAATTCTCTCTGCATCAGCGGGTCGAGGCCGCTGGTGGGTTCGTCCAGAATCAGAAGGTCGGGGTCATGCTGCAGGGCGCAGACGATGCCGACTTTCTTTTTGTTGCCAAGAGAAAGCTCATCCACCTTCCGGGTGGGATCGAGCCGGAGGCGCTGGCAGAGAAGGCGGGCTGTTTCCGTACAGTCATGTTTCCGTGGCGACAGAGCATCGGTGAGATTCTGTTCGCATTCGTAATGAGGCGGCGATTGCCGGCTTCTTTGAAAGCTGAGCCCCCGCAGTTCGGCGGACAGCTTCAGAACGTCCCGAACCCGCATGCCGGGGTAGAATGATGTCTCGGAAGGAAGATAGCCGACCCGCGACAGGATCCGTTCCCGGTCATTGATCATATTCATGCCGAAGATCTGCGCTTCCCCGCCGGTGGGACGGATCAGTCCCAGAAGCGTGCGGATCGTCGTGGATTTCCCGGCCCCGTTGGGGCCGATGAAGCCGAAGAAGTCGCCCTGCGGGACGGTCAGATCGATCTGTTCGATCCCGCGCGTTCGGCCGTAGTATTTTGTCAGATTATTGATTTTAATTGCATCTTCGCTCATGTACAGGTTCCTTTCGCTGAGATCAGACTGCGACCGGTCATGGAAAGTCCGGCACGCTTTAGCTGCTTTTTCTTATCAGACATCTTTTCCGGAGTGCTTTGCTTTCTTAAGGACTTCTTCTCTTCAGGAGTCTTCTTTTTTAAGATAAATGCTCTTCCAGAATTCAATAAGCCGTGTAAAATCCTTTTCCATCTGTTCCATATCCACGTCCCCGCGCTGCACCATTTCCCAGAGATAACCTTCCGAAGCCCAGTACATATCCCGGTACATCATCGGAATGTCCAGGCCGGGAATAAACTGGGCCGGGTCGAGATTGACGCGCAGCTGGTCCGCCTTGAAATTGAAATGCCGGTGATAGCTTTCCTGAACAGCGGCGCAGATCTCGGCGTCTTTCTCATAGAACGCCCGGATCGTGAAGTTGGTCATATCCGGATGGCGGCGGATGATCTCCATTTTCGCCCGCATTCCGCGTTCGATGCTTTCAAAGAGCCCCGCCTGCTCATAGCAGCCGTATTCCGTCAGGACCCTGATGGTCATTTCGGCGCATGTTTCCCACAGAAACAGGTACAGCTCCTTCTTGTTGCGGAAATAGTGGAAGAGCAGGGATTTGCTGATCCCGGCCTCGGCGGCGATCTGGCTCATGGGGCTGTTCTTGTAAGAATTCCGGGAGAACACGCGGTAGCCGGAATTCAGGATCGCCTGCTGCTTTTCTTTGGGAAGAGAGAAGAATTTCGGGTTCATTTTGCCGCACCTCCGTGTGTACTGATATCAATATCATAAATCCGTTGACCGATTTTGAGAAGGCCCCGGGAGCAGAAAATGCGGGGCGATTTATTATTGAATATTAGGATGTGATTCGTTATAATAAGCAAAGAAGCTTGAAAAGCGGATTTGGCGAGGTTGGATTATGTGTGATGTGATAAAATATTCTAATATTTATAGTGGGATCAGTCAGCTGCAGCCAGAAGACACTCTACAGTTGGTTCTGGAAGCGAAGTCTAAGGAAGAACAGGTTTTTTGAGTTAGTTGGAAATATATTTTGAAGAATATTGTGACGGCTCAAAAGTTGGTGTATGATATTGAGCTTCACTATATTGGTCTTGAAACAGCGGAGCTTGAAAAGAGCGAATTAAGTATCGCGTAATGCGGGGCGGGCACGGTGCTTCTGATCGTGATGTTGAGAGAAGATTTATAGAGAGTCAGGAAAGATTAAAGATTGTCCTGCGGGGGCGGGACTGCATGCAGCAGTAGAAGCGGTCAAATCGTATAACGTTGCTCAAACGCGGCTCACGAAGAGCTGTGTTTGGGCAATTTTTGTTTCTATATATCCAATTAGGTATAAAACGACAAAAGGAGGCGGACAATATCGCAGTTTACGGCTATATTCGGGTTAGCACCAAGGAACAGAACGAGGACAGGCAACTTGTCGCGCTCCATGAGCGGAACATCCCGGAGAAAAACATCTATATGGACAAGCAATCCGGTAAAGATTTTGACCGTCCACAGTACAAACGGCTTGTGCGGCGAATGCAAAAAAGCGATCTGCTTTACATCAAAAGCATTGATCGTCTGGGTCGCAATTATGAAGAGATTTTGGAGCAATGGCGTCTTCTCACAAAGGAGAACGGCATTGACATTGTAGTATTGGATATGCCTCTGTTAGACACTCGCCGGGGCAGGGATCTGATGGGGACGTTTTTGGCGGATATTGTTCTTCAGGTGCTGAGCTTTGTGGCAGAGAACGAGCGGGTCAATATCCGGCAGCGTCAGGCGGAGGGCATCGCGGCGGCGAAAGCCCGCGGAGTGCGTTTCGGCAGGCCGCCCAG
Source organism: uncultured Lachnospiraceae bacterium (assembly GCA_947629545.1). GTDB lineage: Bacteria > Bacillota > Clostridia > Lachnospirales > Lachnospiraceae > UBA3402. The sequence continues at coordinate 6,213 of CANREE010000058.1, forward strand.
GCCATTGCCGGAAAACTTTCACAGCGCCTACCAGCGATGGAAAGAAAAGGAAATCACCGGCACGACTGCGGCGAAGGAGTGCGGCATGGCGCTCTCCACTTTCCGCTACCGGGCGGCTGTTTACGAAAACAACAGGTTATTGTAGCAAGGAGAATTTACAGGAATGTGTACTTTTCTGCAATATCATATAACCGACTTGAATATACCATATTTTTGTATAATTTGCAATGATTGGGTCTTTAACATTTTCTAAAGTTCTCGAAAGATTTTGACGATTATATTGCGAAAAAGTACACATTTTGACAAATAAGGAGGGGAACGGATTGGCTATCGCAGATATTATTAAATATGAGGGCGATAACAGTACTTTCATTTGGAAACATCCCAATGAGGATTTCAACAGTTTGACGCAGCTGATCGTCCATGAGTCACAGGAAGCGATCTTTTTCATGAACGGGCAGGCGCTGGATCTGTTTGGCCCAGGCCGTCATACGTTAGAGACGCAGAATATCCCGCTGATTGGCGGAGCATTGAAACTGGCGACGGACGGGGTATCGGCATTTCACTGTGAAGTGTATTTCATTAATAAAACGGAACAGATGTCGATCAAGTGGGGGACGGATTCAAAAGTACAGTATATCGACCCCAATTACGGGTTCCCGATCAGTATCGGCGCGTCCGGTGAAATGAGTCTGTGGGCGGAGGATTCCCGGAAACTGCTATTGAAGCTGGTTGGAACAGAACAGGATTTGAGCCGGCAGAAATTAACGGAATATTTTCGGGCATTCCTGATGACAAAGGTTAAGGCGTATATCGCGCAGACTATTCGTGAGCAGAAGATCAATATTTTTGAGATCGACGAACGCCTGGCTGATTTTTCTAATGATATCAAGTTGCTTCTGATTCCTGATTTTTCAGATTACGGCGTCGCGTTGGAACAGTTCTTTGTTACCTATATAGCGAAACCAGACGGAGACCGCCAGTATGAGAAATTCAAAGAGCTTCATTTCCGCCAGTACGCGGATATTGCGGAGGCCCAGCTGCGTCAGAAAACGGATATCATTTATGCTCAGACAGAAGCCCAGAAGACTGTGATCGCGTCTCAGGCAATGGCCGCGAAGCGCGCCCAGGAGGGGTATACCTATCAACAGGAGAGAGGCTTTGATGTGGCGGAGCGCGTCGCGCAGAATGAGGCAGTCGGTCAGTTCGCGAACATGGGCATAGGATTGGGAACCATGGCAGGAGTCGGCGGTATAGTCGGCGGGGTTGTGGGCGGCGCCGTCGGAAACGCAATGGAATCAGCAGCTGGTCAGCCCGGAAGCAGTTGGGGGATGTTCGCACAGACTGCATCCGGACAGGGAACCGGTATTCAGCAGCCGGTCGATTCTGCGGTATGTGTGAAATGCGGAGCGGTCATTCCCAGAGGGGCAAAGTTCTGCTTAAACTGTGGTGAGAAGATCGAGGCAGAGCAGCCCGAAACTACTGTGTGCCCGAAGTGCGGTAAGAGCGTACCGAAAGCAAATTTCTGCCCTGAGTGCGGGTATAAAATGGTATTGAATTGTCCAAAGTGTGGAAAGTTTCTGCAACCGGGCACAAAGTTCTGTCCTGATTGCGGCGAGAAAATCTGACTGGGAGGGATATGTCGATGAAATATAAGAAGGGGTTTCAGTATTTTGCGATCTGCTGGGCAATCGTATTCGTGTTGTTTAATATCGTCTGTCTTCTGGTCCCGAAGTATATGACCGGAAGAATCATGCCGGGAAGCGCTTACTGGATCTGCTATTTCTGCATCAACGCGGCTTTTCTGGGGCAGTTGGCCTGTGTCTGGATGGCTTTCAAAGCGGATAGCGCCCAGAAAATGTTCTATAACCTGTCGTTGATTGTGTGGGGTTACTGTGCGGTGATAGGAACCGGAACCGTCGGTCTTATCGGTATGATGGATATAGGTCTTCCCGCCTGGGCGGGAGCTGTCGTCTGTCTGGCGATCCTGGCATTCTATGCGATAGCCGTAGTGAAAGCAAAAGCGGCAGTTGAGATTGTCAGCAGTATCGACGAGAAAATCCAGACGAAGACTCGCTATATCCGCTCGCTGACTGCGACCGCTGAGGGTATTATGGCCCGCGCTGGGGATGAGGAGATCAGGAAGGCGGCCAAAAGCGTATATGAGGCGCTCCGTTATTCTGATCCCATGAGCCATGAGAAGCTGGGAGGTATCGAAAATCAAATTGCGGGAAAACTTGCCGGGTTCTCAACGGCTGTAGCCGCCGGAGATGGAGAGACGGTAAAAAATATGGCTGCAGAGCTCACTGTGCTGATCAGTGATCGGAACCGGCAGTGCAAGCTATTGAAATAATGTGACAGAACGAAAGACGGAGGAATCGAGATGGCAATCCTGAGATGCAAGATCTGCGGGGGGACTCTGGACATCAGAGAGGGAGAGAGCGTAGCGGTATGCGAGTACTGTGGAACCAGACAGACGCTGCCGAAGCTGGACGACGAGCGGAAAGCAAATATGTATGACCGTGCGAATCATTTCCGGCGGCTCAATGAGTTTGATAAGGCCATGGGGATCTACGAGCAGATCCTGGCGGAGGACAATACGGACGCAGAGACCTACTGGTCTCTGGTTCTCTGTCGTTACGGGATCGAATATGTGGAGGACCCGGCCACCAGAAAATATCTCCCGACAGTGAACCGGATGCAGTATACATCGGTTTTGGCGGACGAGGATTACAAATCGGCGCTCCATTACGCGGACGGCTATCAGAAGGAGATCTATGAGGAGGAGGCCAGGGCGATTGACCAGATTCAGAAAGGGATCATGGCTATTTCTTCAAAAGAGGAACCATTCGATATCTTTATCTGTTACAAGGAGACAGACAACAGCGGGAGTCGTACGCCGGACAGCGTTCTGGCCTTCGATATGTACAGCCAGCTGACCCGCGAAGGGTTCCGGGTCTTCTTTTCCCGCGTCACATTGGAGGACAAGCTGGGACAGGAATATGAACCCTATATCTTTGCGGCTTTGAACTCTGCCCGTGTGATGATAGTGGTAGGTACGAAGCCGGAGTACTTTAACGCACCGTGGGTGAGGAACGAGTGGGGGCGCTATCTGGCGATGATCGGAACGGGCGCGAAGAAGACGCTGATCCCGGCTTACCGGGACATGGATCCGTACGACCTGCCGGATGAGTTCTCGCATCTGCAGGCTCAGGATATGTCGAAGCTGGGCTTCATGCAGGATCTGATCCGCGGGATCCATAAGATCATCGACGCGGATAAGCCGAAGGAGACGGTCAGTACGAAAGCTCCGGAAGCAGCCCCAGGCGGTCTGAACGGATCTCTAGAAGCACTTTTGAAGCGTGCCGGCATGGCACTGGAAGATGGCGAATGGGAGAAGGCCGATGAGTTCTATGAGAGCGCCTTAAATCAGGACGCCGAGTGCGGCATGGCTTATCTGGGGAAGCTGCTGGTGAGAGAAAGATGCACCAGCGTAGATGCTTTTATCCGGCAGCTGTCGGAACGGTTCCTGACCGCGGAAGAGGAGGTATTTATTGCCTGCGAGGAGGATACTGAGAGACTCCAGAAGGTTTATGACAAGATAAATGGAAAAGTAAATAACAGTATTGTTAAGGATATTATGCAGAAAGCGCATACATATGAGCGTACATTTTCATCGAAGCAAAACAGTCTGAAGCGGAAGAAGGAAGCGTATGACTCATATTTAGCCAACGACAAACTGCTGCAGAGAGCAAAACGCTACGCGTCCGGGAAAGTAAAGGACAGATTGGATGAGGGACTTTCTGAAATCAGAGAGGAACTGGATAAACAGATTGCAGAGGCCGGCGAAAATGACGCTGTGACGATCGACGGAATACGCGCTGAGTATGCCCAATATCTGGATGGGATGGAATCGACAGCGCTTCAGCTTCAGAAGGAAAGGGAAGAGGTAGAAAAGAAAAGAAGACAAGAGGAAGAAAGGAACAGAATTGAGACGAAGAAAAAAGCGATCCGCTTTTTCGAACTGATTTGGAAGACGATGTCTGTATTAGTCGGCATTTGCGCCGTATATGATCTGCTGACAGGCGCAAAAATGGCATTTATTGTTTTACTGGTGATACCGTATACTTATCTGTTACATCGGATCCACAGGAATAAAGGAACCTCTGCAGGAATCATTGAGTATCTGGCTGCATTGCCGGTAATAGCTGTATTTGCTTTAGTTGCAGACAACTATGACTTAATTGCTTTACTTGCAGGCAACTATGACTTCGATGGCAGCAGGATAAAGTTATTGATGGGAGCGGCTATCCTGATTCCCGGCCTTGTAGCAGCATGCTTCAGAGGAAGAACCGGCAAGAATACGAATTTTGTGATGAAGTGGGGGACGAGAATTGTAAAAGGTGGGATCGTACTCGCAGCGTTGGCTGGTATCATTTTTGGTATAGTGGATGCCTATGATGGGGCGGAATTTGAGTATCGGTATGTAAAGCGCGATATGAAGGAGTTATCGGATTACGGAAGTGCTTATGGGTTTAGCCGGGCAATTGAGAAGATTCGGCCTTTAGGCGCATATAAGGCTTGTCCCCTGTGGATGATACAGTGCAAAATAGGGCGCTGGAGTGTTGCGAAAGAGGCATATAAAAATGGAAAAGACGCCGGCAAAGAGGATAATTGGAAAGATGCGTATGGTTATTTTGAAGATGCGCTGTATTGGGATTCCGATGGATCAAATTATGAATATGTATATAAGGATGCGGATAAACGTATGAAGAAGGCCGCTTATAAAGCGGCAGAACAGGATATTGCAGACGGTATTTTAATAGATCAATCGTGGGGTGGTGCGATAACGTGGTTTGAGAGAGCCGGCGATTATAAAGACGCGCAGGAACGCTGGTCACAAACTGCAGATTTATTATACCAGCAGGCAAAAGAAGAGTTGGCATCGAAAGAATGCGAAGTGGATGTTAAGACTACAATAGCGTTTAATGCAATGCGTTATTTTAATGAGATCAGTGATTATAATGACGCACAGAGCCGCGGACTGCAATTCAATGAATTATTATACCAGCTGGGGATGGAACAGCTAATGGAAAGAGAATATAGCGAAGCACAGAATACCTTTTTCTTTATTCCTGACGATTATAAGGATTCAGTCGAACGGAACAATGAGGCAGCAGCTTTAGATGACTTATCTGATGGAGAGTATAAAGAGGCGCAGCAAAGGTTTGGTTATTTAGACGTGTTGAAGGAAGAAGCATGTTACCTATGGGCGGAAGACTGTTATGAAGCAGAAAATATGGAAGAAGCCCGCATCTATTTTGAACTGGCCGGAGATTATTCTGATGCCAGGGAACGGCTCGCAGGTCTTCAGGAAAACTGACAGTCCAGAGTAGGAAGATTCTGGCAGAGAGGGAACGTCTATGTTTGAAAAGGCCCCGGGCGGAGAATTGAAAACTGGGCGTAGGTATCGGATTTGCCAGAGAATATGGCATGATATCTTGCCCGCAATGCTTAAAAGTTTGTCGGACTTACGGAGAGACGGTTGTTCTCTCCGTTTTAATTACGTCAGTATATGACGCGTGACCGGCAATTACTAAAGAAACGAAAAAATGCTTTACAAGAACGTATGTTCGAATTATAATAAAGACAGATAGCAAAAGGTCAAGTTCTATTGGGAAATAAACAGAAGGCAAAGGAGCAAGCGTCATGTATCGTCATATCGTACAGTACTATGAAACCGACCGGATGGGCATCACCCATCATTCCAATTACGTAAGGTGGATGGAGGAGGCGCGGATCCATTTTCTGGATCAGATCGGATGGAATTACGCGAAGCTTGAGGAGATGGGCCTCGTTTCGCCTGTGGTATCCGTGAACTGCCGTTACAAGCGGCCGTCCACATTCGCGGATGTGATCGATATTCAGGTTTCGGTAGCCGAGTTTAAGGGCGTTAAGCTGAAGCTGGACTATCGGATGACGAATGCGGAAGGGCAGGAGGTCTGCGAGGCGCATTCGGAGCACTGCTTTCTGAACCGGAACGGAATGCCTGTGCGGCTCGCGAAGGAATATCCGGAGTTCTATCGGTCGCTTGCGGAGCTGGCGGCAGGAAAAGAAGACTGAAAGCTGATGGAAATTTCGATGTTTTATTGACATCCCATCATTCGGATGGTATATTTTTTCATTGAGAATACCCGAAGAATTGTCATCCGACAACTGTACGGGAAGAAAAGGGGGAATCAGAGATGAATCTGATCTATGACATCAACGACAGGCCGAAGCCGGGAGAGATACTCCTCTTTGCCATCCAGCAGCTGCTGGCCATTATGGCCGCGACCATCGCGGTTCCCGCGGTCGTCAACAGTTCCGGGGATATTGCGGCGGTATTCGGCAGCGGGCCGCAGCTTTCTTCTGCGGCGGCGATTTTCGGCGCGGGCGTAGGCACCTTCGTGTACCTGCTGTTTACGCGCAGCAAGAGTCCGGTGTTTCTTGGCAGTTCCTTTGCGTTCATCGGTTCCATGATCAGCGCTTTCGCCGGGGCGGCTTCCATGGCTGTGGGCTACTGGGGCCTGATCATCGGTGCGGTGATGGCAGGACTTGTTTATGTGATTCTCGCCCTTGTTGTGAAATTTGCGGGCGTGAAATGGATCGATAAGCTGATGCCGCCGGTCATCATCGGTCCGACCGTGGCGATCATCGGGCTTTCCCTGGCGGGCAACGCCGTGGGCGATCTGACCAAATCCAGCGTGGAGGGCGGAAGCGTCTATGTGGCGCTGATCTGCGGCCTCGTGACGCTGACCGTGACCATACTCTGCTCTACATACGGAAAGAAAATGGCGAAGCTGATTCCGTTTATTCTGGGAATCCTCGCGGGCTATGCCTGCGCGTCGGTGTTTGCGCTGATCGGCAGGGCGACCGAGAATCCGGCTTTCACCGTGATTAATTACTCGGCGTTTGAGGGCGTGAAGCTGTTTGCGGTGCCGGATTTCACATTCCTTAAGGGTTCTGCCCTGCAGGATATCTCCGGACCGTATCTGGTGACGCTGTTCTCGGCCTATGTGCCTGTGGCTTTCGTGGTCTTCGCGGAGCATCTGGCCGACCATAAGAACCTCTCCAATATCATCGGTACGGATCTTCTGAAAGAGCCGGGGCTTACGCGGACCCTTCTGGGCGACGGCGTGGGTTCCATGGCGGGCGCGCTCTTCGGCGGCTGCCCGAATACGACCTACGGCGAGTCCATCGGCTGTGTTGCCATTACCCGCAATGCATCGGTCATCTCCATCTGGGGCGCGGCCTGCCTGTGCATTATCGTCAGCTTTATCGGGCCGCTGATGGCTTTTCTGCAGACGATCCCCAACTGCGTGATGGGCGGCGTCTGTGTGACGCTGTACGGCTTTATCGCGATGAGCGGATTTAAGATGCTGCAGGGCGTGGATCTGAACAAGAACCGCAATCTTTTTGTGGCGTCGATTATTTTTATCACCGGCGTGGGCGGCCTGTCCGTCAGCTTCGGACCGGTAGAGATCCGCACCGTGGCCTGCTCCCTGATCCTTGGTATTCTGGCTAATGTGCTGCTTTCGAAGGAGAAGGACGAGCCGGTGAAAGAAGCGAAGAAGCAGTAAAATGTTTGCACAGAGAATAGCGGCGCGGGCGGGAAAAGATAAGTACGGGAACAGAGAGGCCATGGAGCCGGAGAACAAGTATAAGTGGTATGTGGCGGGAATTGCCCTGGTCATAGCGGTTGGGGTTTTTATTCTGTTCATATTCTCTCTTATAAGCCGTACGGATAAGACGGATCGGTATCTGGTGGATACAGGCGATGAGCGCTTCGGCTGGGATTATGAGCTGCTGGTGAACGACACTGCGCAGGCCTATCAGCCCGAGTTCGCGGACAGCGGATATCCTGTCCTGCTTCCTGTGGGAACCAACGCCGTGCGCATTACGCGGACGATGACAGAAGATATTCTCGGCGCGGAACTGCAGTGGATGAGTTATCTCGATGGCGTGGAGGTGTGGCTGGACGGAGAACTCCTTCATTCCGATTTCCCGGAAGCAGCGAGAGGGGCGGACGGCTTCCTTCGTCCCACGGAGGAAGAATGGGACAGGCTCCTGGATGCGCAGAGTATCGGAAGGAAACAGATACGGATGAGTCTGCCTGCCGGTTATCTGGGAAAAAGGCTTTCCGTAACGACATATTTTCCGGAAGACAGAGGAATTGCGCCGGCGCCGGAATACCCGTATCTCGGCAGCGAAGATTCCTACAGGGCGCAGTATGTCGTGGCGGCATCGATCGAATACATGGCCGTGGTGCTTTATGCGATCCTGACGGTTTTGTCAGCCTGTATCTTTCTTCTGGACATCCACAACAATGACGTGGACGGCAAAACCCTGCTTTTGACTCTGTACTTTGCGCTGATGTTTCTGAACTGTATCTATGATTCCCCGGTAGGCTACTACAGCGAGCTGGGGTCGCGGATGGATCTGAGTTTTTTGTACGGAATCTATATTGCGCCGCTGTATCTTTATCTTGTCCTGCGGCTGACAAAATGGTGGAAATATCCGCTCTGCGCCGGTATTGTGCTCTGGGTGGCGTATGAATGTGTACGGAGATTTCTGAATGTCCGCCGGGGGCTGATTATGACGTATGGTTATACCGGGAAGGGGATGTTTATCCTCATTCTGGCGCTGGCTGCGGCGTTTGCTGCCGAGATGTTTGTACGGGGCCGGCAGGGCGGCCGCAACAGGAAGGCCCTGCTATTCTACGGGCTTACCGCGGCGGCGGTCACAGCGATTTATCTGGTGAACCGGATCCGTATCGCCGGCGGCATCCATATCTATCTGATAGATCAGATGTTTGCGTCGTTCCGCTTCGGCTACTATGAGGTGTTTGTAGGCGCTGTTACGGATATTGTCTCTTATATGACGCTGATCGCAGTGGCGGCGGAAGTTATCCGCCGGACCGTACTGACACGGCGTACGATGGATATCCTCCGGGAGCGGGAGCGGCAGTCGCTGGAGAATTACCATCATCTGCTGGCGGCACAGGAGGCGACAAGCGCACTCCGTCATGAGATGCGGCATCATTTTAACGCGCTGGCGGGTATCCTGGAAAGCGGCGATGTGAAGCGGGCGTCCGATTATGCGGCGGCCGTTGCCGGTGAATATGAACAGCTTCCTACCGGATATTACAGCCGTAATATGCTGGTCAATGTTATCGCAGGCACATATCTGGATCAGGCGCGTAAGATCGGTATCCGGACGGATTACCGGCTGGACGTGCCGGCGGAGCTGGATATCGCCGATGAAGATTTGAGTGTATTTTTAAGCAATATGCTGCAGAACGCACTGGAAGCCTGCCAGCGGATGGAAGCTGGGGCAGAGCGCTATATCTGCGCGGAACTGCATCTGAAGGGGAATTTTCTGTTTGTCAAATGCGTCAACAGCGCGCCGGAGAAATACTCCGGCGCGGATGATGAAAAACGTACCGGGCATGGCTACGGTCTGACGGCCATGCGCAAGGTCGCGAAAAAGTACAACAGCGTCCTTCTCATTCACTCCACAGATACGGAATTTGAAGTGAAGAGCTGCTTCTGTCTGACGAAGAACCTGAAGCAGGAAGGATAAACGATCTTATCTGGCGGCGCGGAACGCACAGCAGCCGTGGGGAGGCAGAACCGCGGATGGTGAAACGTATTCCTGACCGGTCCAGAGTTCGGTATAGCTCTGTGCGGACGGAACGGCAGCTCCTGCAGCCTGATACAGCTCAGGATCCGCTGCGGAAACCGTCCGTTCTTTGTCGCTTAAGTTAAAAATCGCCACATACCTGTCGCCGGTCTTTTCATTGCATGCGGTCCAGGCAGCCGCATCCGCGGTTCGAAACAGCTGGCGCGGACGGCATTCCGGCGTGCGCATGGAGAGAATGTCTCTGTTTGTGAGAAGGGACAGCGTCCATGCATCCAGTTTCGTCATCTCCGCACCCAGCATCAGCGGGGAACCGAAGATACACCAGAGCGTCATCAGCGTCCGCTGTTCGTCATGGGTCAGATTGGTAGAGCGTTCCTGACCCTCTCCGAAGCCGCCGCCGATTCGTCCTAACGGCAGCATGTCGCAGTCGGGGTAACAGCCGCGCTCGACATGATCCTGCCAGAGTTCGCAGCGTGCAAACATCTGCAGGATGTCGCTCCAGCGATCCCAGAGGTCGTCGGTGATCCGCCATAGATTTGCGTGAGTCTTGTAATGGTTTGCCTGCTCAATCAGGGCCGGACCCGGCGACAGCGAGAGGACGATGGGACGTCCGCACCGCTGGATCGCGCGGGCGAGCATCTCGATCTCATGCCGGCCGGAATACGGATTGTGCGGATAAATGTTGGTGTTGCAGATATCGTCGCATTTGATATAGTCCACGCCCCAGGAGGCATAGAGTTCCATCAGGGAATCATAGTAGGCCTGGCCTTCCGCACAGTCGCGGACGCCGTACATATCCGGGTTCCAGCCGCAGATGGACGACGGATCGGCGATATCGGCTGCCGTGACGGCCGTGCCGTCTATGGTTTTGGCTGTGGAGGAGCTGCCGTCATATTTCCGTGCGGACAAAGCGCCAGTAATGCTTTGTTCGTATTTCCATGCAAGCAAGGCGCCAGTACCGCTTTGCTCGTATTTGATGGGCGTGTGCGCGTGCGCCGCCTGCCGCGGGATCCCGCGCATGATATGGATGCCGAATTTCAGCCCGAGGCTGTGGATGTAGTCGGACAGCGGCCGGAAGCCTGCGCCGTTTACGGAAGACGGGAAACGCTCCGGATCCGGCAGGAGCCGGGAATATTCATCCATTTCCAGGTGAGAATAGGGGATGTACTGGTACTGGCTGCGCATGGAACCGGCGCCGCGGGCGTACCACTGGATATCGACCACGACGTACTCCCAGCCGTATTCCTTCAGATGTGCGGCCATATAATCGGCGTTGGCGCGGACATGCGCTTCGTCCACGGTGGTGTCATAGTAGTCGTAGCTGTTCCAGCCCATGGGCGGCAGCGGCGCAAAATCGTTTTTGTTCATCGTTTGCTCTCCATTCTGCAATGATTTTGTTCTGTGTTCTTATGTACAGGAGGCCGTGTTAGGTGAGGCCCGGGTAATTCCCTGAGAGTATAGCATATGTGTCTGAAAAAGTCTATTTGTTTTCGGATGGCAGGCTGTGATCGCGTATGAATAAATCTTTCCGCGTGGACGAATTTGAAACGAATGTCCGCGTGATGCGTACAAATGTATTTTTCTTGCGAATTCCTATTGACATTTCAGGAAGATTTGTGTAGGATAGGTGAGATATTCCGAAACGCGGCGGATGCCGGGGACGGCTGGGTGCAGACCGGGTGCGTGTGTAGGCTTTCGGGCCTTCTGTATGCCGGACAGCCCGAATTGCAGGCTGACAGCCGGATAGCCGGACCGTGCGCGGAGCGGATACGGAAAGATGCAAAATTAACGAGGAGACAGCAATTATGGAAAAGAAACTGAAAGTCGGCGTACTTGGCGCCACCGGTATGGTGGGCCAGCGCTTTATCGCGCTTCTGGAGAACCATCCATGGTTTGAGGTGGTCAGCGTGGCGGCGAGCCCCCGCTCCGCAGACAAGACCTATGAGGAGGCAGTGGGGGACCGCTGGAAGATGGATACCCCGATACCGGAAGCGGTCCGCCATATGGTGGTCAAGAATGTGAATGAAGTGGAAAAGGTGGCGGCTGAGGTGGATTTCGTTTTCAGCGCCGTAGATATGAGCAAGGATGAGATCCGGGCGATCGAGGAAGCCTATGCGAAGACTGAGACCCCGGTGGTCTCCAACAACAGCGCCCACCGCTGGACGCCGGACGTGCCGATGATGATCCCGGAGATCAACCCGGAGCACGCGGCCGTGATCGAGTTTCAGAAGAAGAGGCTGGGAACGAAGCATGGTTTTATAGCCGTGAAGCCCAACTGCTCGATCCAGAGTTATGCACCGGTGCTGACGGCGTGGAAGGAGTTCGAGCCCTATGAGGTGGTGGCGACCACTTATCAGGCAATCTCCGGCGCCGGAAAGACCTTTAAGGACTGGCCGGAAATGGTGGGCAACGTGATCCCATTTATCTCCGGCGAGGAGGAGAAGAGCGAGCAGGAGCCGCTGCGGATCTGGGGACATATCGAGGACGGCGTGATCGTGAAGGCGCAGGAGCCGGTGATCACCTGCCAGTGCATCCGCGTGCCGGTGCTGAACGGCCATACGGCGGCGGTATTTGTCAAGTTCCGCAGGAAACCGACGAAGGAGCAGCTGATCGAGAAGATCAATTCGTTCTCCGGGCTGCCGCAGGAGCTTAAGCTGCCCAGTGCGCCGAAGCAGTTTATGCGATACATGGAGGAGGACAACAGGCCCCAGGTGACGCTGGACGTGGATTACGAGAACGGAATGGGAATTTCCGTGGGACGTCTCCGCGAGGACACCGTCTATGATTACAAGTTTGTCGGACTGTCGCACAACACGGTGCGCGGCGCGGCCGGCGGCGGCGTGCTGTGCGCAGAGCTTCTGACGGCGCAGGGCTACATTTCCGCGAAGAATTGAAGAACTGTGAAGTATTAATCTCTGTACAGATGCGATTCGGATATCCGCGGGCAGATAGTCGGGAACGATTATCTGCTCCTTTTTTGTATGAGAGCAGGGCAGCAGTGACGCCCTGCTCGTATTTTCCATGCGAGCAAGGCATCACTGGTGTTCTGCTCGTATTTTGACAAAAATCGAGACCGTGTCCAAAGAATCGCAGGAAGATTTTCATTTTCCGGTTGACAGCGGATGGAAAATAGAGTATAGTGTGCATATAAACACATCACACTAGAGAGGAGGAGCGGTTTGAAGATCCTGATATCGAACAATTCCGACGTCCCGCTGTACCAGCAGATCAAGGATCAGCTGAAGGACGCGATCCTCAGGCAGGAGCTGAAACAGGGAGATATGCTGCCGTCCATCCGCACCTTTGCCAACGAGCTGCGGGTCAGCGTCCTGACGATCCGGCGGGTATATGACGATCTGGAGCAGGAAGGCTTCGTCGTAAGCCAGGTGGGGATCGGAACCTTCGTCAATGTGGGGAACGTAGAGCTTCTGCGTGATTCCCGTCGCAGAGAGGTGGAGGAGAAGATGGCGGACATGATCGCCACCGCGAAATCCTTAGACATCAGCAAAGAAGAACTCTGGCAGATGCTCGAGATCTTATTTGAGGAGGGCGCATCACGCGAAGCGTGATCTGGAATGCGCCCGACGACGTGGCAGGACGGCGAAGCTGTCGTGCCGATACCTTAGAAAAGGAGGGCGCATCACGCGAAGCGTGATCTGGAATGCGCCCGACGACGTGGCAGGACAGCGGAGCTGTCGTGCCGATACCTTAGAAAAGGAGGGCGCATCACGCGAAGCGTGATTCGGAATGCGCCCGACGACGTGGCAGGAC
>CANREE010000059.1 GCA_947629545.1 uncultured Lachnospiraceae bacterium
ATGAGAGTCTTCAAGACCATCGTGGATCCGTTCATCGGCAAGTATTCTCTGGTCAAAGTGTGTACAGGCACCCTGAAGCCGGATATGGTCTCCTATAATGTCAGCAAAGAGACGGAGGAGAAGATCGGCAAGGTCTACACGCTGCGCGGCAAGGAGCAGATCGAGCTCGCGGAGCTGAAGGCCGGCGATATCGGCGCGGTGGCGAAGCTGAATGTGACCCAGACCGGCGATACGCTGGCGGTCCGCACGGCTCCGATCCTGTATCATAAGCCGGAGATTTCCACGCCTTATACCTATATGCGCTACACGACGAAGACCAAGGGCGACGATGACAAGGTGGCCAGCGCCCTGGCGAAGCTGATGGACGAGGACCAGACGCTTAAGATGGTCGGCGACAAGGAGAACCGCCAGACCCTTCTGTACGGCATCGGCGACCAGCAGCTGGAGGTTGTGGTCAGCAAGCTCCAGAGCCGTTATAAAGTTGACATCGAGCTGTCCAAGCCCAGGTTTGCGTTCCGCGAGACCATCCGCAAGAAAGTGGAGGCTCAGGGCAAGTATAAGAAGCAGACCGGCGGTCACGGCCAGTACGGCGATGTAAAGATGTCCTTCGAGCCTTCCGGCGATCTGGAGACGCCTTACGTCTTCGAAGAGCAGGTATTCGGCGGCGCCGTTCCGAGGAACTACTTCCCGGCGGTTGAGAAGGGCATTCAGGAATGCGTCCTGAAGGGCCCGTTGGCCGGATATCCGGTTGTCGGACTGAAGACGGTTCTTCTGGATGGTTCCTACCATCCGGTCGACTCTTCGGAAATGGCCTTCAAGATGGCGGCCAGCCTGGCGTTTAAGAAGGCGTTCATGGAAGCCAACCCGGTTCTTCTGGAGCCGATCGCTTCCGTGAAGGTGACGGTGCCGGATAAGTTCACCGGCGACGTCATGGGCGATCTGAACCGCCGCCGCGGCCGTGTGCTGGGTATGAATTCCGACCATCACGGCAAGCAGATCATTGAGGCGGACGTGCCCATGAGCGAGATGTTCGGCTACAATACCGACCTGCGCTCCATGACCGGCGGCATCGGTGTGTTTGAGTATGAGTTCAGCCGTTATGAGCAGGCTCCCGGCGATATCCAGAAGAAGGAAGTCGAGGCCAGGGCAGCCAGCATGGAGGACGCGGAGAACTGATACGGCTGGAGAGTGCTGTAAGGATGACGGTCTGATGCGGAAAGCGCGTTATTGGCGTTCTTTTCTGCACACTGACGTAATTTATGACCCTGGCGGCGGCATCGCCGCCGGGGTGATTTTTATCATAGGAAACTGCGCTTTATGATGATAAAATGGTCCGTGGAGTGCCATGATGGTCTGGCGGTCTGCGGGGAAACGGAGGCCGGAAGATGGATGCGTATAAGCAGGAATACGGCGGTGGGGATGAGCAGCAGCTTCGTCAGGTGAGTCGCGTCTATTCCAGAATGGGACTGGCGTATCTGGTATTTTTTCTGGTGGCTAACGGCAGCCAGATCGGGGCTATGAAGCTGTTGGAACCATGGCGTGGGACACTTGGAGAGAGTCTCTATATGATGATATGTATACTGGCCATGTATCCTGTTTCCTTTCCGCTCAGCTGGCTGATCGTGCGTACGGTTCCGAAGCGGGGACCGGCATGGCAGTTCCCGGCAGGCAGGGGGAGATTCGCCGCGATCTTTGTCATCTGTTTAGGAGCGATGCTTACCGGCAACCTGATCGGGCAGTTACTGATGCTCATTGTGAGCCTGATGACCGGCCGAACCATAATGAATGGGGTTCAGGAGCTGATCCTGAATATGGAACCGTGGAGTATCCTGATTGCGGCTGTGCTTGTGGCGCCGGTGATAGAGGAGACCCTGTTTCGGAAATTTTTGATCGACCGGGCAGGCTGTTACGGGCAGCTGACCGCGGTACTGATGTCGGCGGGCCTGTTCGCGATAGCCCACGGGAACTTTTATCAGTTTTTCTATGCTTTTGCACTGGGGCTTATCTTCGCCTATGTGTATCTGCGTACCGGGAGGATCCGTTATACGATCGCGCTGCACATTCTGGTAAATTTCAGCGGAAGTATTGTGCCGATCCTTCTTTTGCGGTATATGGAGAAGAATATCGTGGCAGGTTCCGTTCTGGTGATGTTCTGGTATCTGGTGCTGGGAGCCGGTGTGATCGGGGGCATCATTTTCCTGATCATCGGCAGAAAGCAGATCTGGTTCTACCGGATGCGGAAACGGATCCCGGCAGGCAGGTGGATCGCCGCAGTTGTCGTGAACGTGGGAATTATTCTGTTCCTGATCTATGGCGCGGTCAGTTTTGTTACGGCGATGTAGGAAAGGGAGGCTTTGATGGACGCACGGAATGAATGGGGCGGAGGGGATATCGCGGAGCAGATCCGGCGTGCGCTGAGCGCGGCGCTGGACAAAGAAGATTTCGGCCAGCTGAACCGGTCGATCAGCGAAACTGTGGACTCGGCCCTCGGCGAAGCCAGACAACAGTTTGAACGCTATCGGAACCGGGCGGTCAGAGGCGCTGAGGAACCGGTGGACAGTCAGAATGCCAACTGGGTGCCCGAGGAGGCGGACAGCTTCGGTGGCGGCACCGGGACAGGCGGCACTGAGGACTGGAAACGCGGAACCAGGCCGCCGGGAGACGATGGCAGGATGGATTATGGAAATGGCATCGGCGCAGGCGGGCGGAGTATCTTCGGTTCGGAACCCTATTCCTATGGCGGACAGCAGGAACCGCAGCTTCCGGACTATCGCGTAAAGTGGTACGGACGTGTTTCCGGTATCCTGATGAGCGCCTTCGGCGCGCTGGGAACCTCTGTGTTTGGTCTGCTCACATTTCTGCTGATGACAATCTCACTGATCGTAATCGATGGGGCGGGAGGATGGATCGTAACGCTGCTTCTGGCTCTGGTGACCGGCGGTTTCGGACTGATGTTGTGGGGAGGTATCTCCAGATTCGGCCGAGTGAGCCGTCTGAAGCAGTATCTGGACGAGATCCGGCGCAGCGGGAAAGCTTACTGTGAGGTCGCCAGACTGGGGCATGCTGCCGGGCGTAGTGAGAGTTTTGCGCGGAAGGATCTGAAGAAGATCCTGTCGCTGGGGATGCTTCCGGATGCGAAGATGGATGAGAAGGGCACATATCTTATGATGGACGCAGAGACATATCGCCAGTACGAGATGTCCCAGATGGCGTTCAGGGCGCGGCAGGAGGAAGAAAGACGGGCGAAGGAGGAAACAGCCGAAGAAGCTTTTCAGGCGCAGACTGGAGGCGTTGAAAGCAGCGATCCTGAAAACGCAGCCGTAGAGGCGGCAATTACCCGCGGCAGGGAACAGATGGAGAAACTTGACGGGATACGTCGATCCTTGCCTGCAGGCACCATGACGGACAAACTGATCCGTCTGGATCAGGTTCTCGGAAGGCTTTTTGAAACGCTTCGGAAATATCCGGATCAGCTGGATGAACTGGAGCGCTTCATGGAATATTATCTTCCGACCACGGTGAAGCTTGTGACGGCATATCAGGAATTTTCCGGCGTGGAGTTTCCGGGAGAGAATATCAATCAGGCGAAGAAGGAGATCGAGGAGACCATGGATACGATCAATGGCGCTTTCGAGAAACTTCTGGACGATATGTATGAAGATACCGCTTTTGACGTAATGACGGACGCTTCGGTGCTGCAGACGATCCTGAAACGCGAGGGCCTGACGGAGGGCGACTTCGGCGGCAGGGACAGTAAGCAGACCGATTGAAACTGCGGCATATCCGCGGGATGAAGTTTTTTTGGAGAGAATATGATCAGGGAGGGTGATAAATATGGCACAGAATCTGGATGAGGGAATTATGGAGAATCCGGAGATTAAGCTGACGCTGGAACCTTTGGCGGCAGAGACTGTTCCCGAAGAAAAACCGGAAGTCCAGCTGTCCGGGATCCGGCAGGAAACGGCACAGGTAACGCTGACGCCTGAAGAGCAGAAGATGGTGGATGAATTTGCGGAGAAGATCGATCTGACGAATACCAACATGGTTCTGCAGTATGGTGCGGGCGCACAGAAGAAAATCGCAGATTTCTCGGAGACTGCACTGGAGAATATCCGGACAAAGGATCTGGGTGAGGTCGGCCAGATGCTCAGCGATCTGGTAGGCGAACTGAAAACCATGGAACCGGAGGAAGAGAAGGGGTTCCTTGGTATTTTCAAAAAGAGTACCGGGAAACTCTCCGCTGTGAAGGCCAAATATGAGAAGGCAGAAAGCCATGTAAATCAGGTCTGCAAGCTTTTGGAGAACCATCAGGTGGAACTTTTGAAAGATGTGGCGGTTATGGATCGGATGTATGGTCTGAACCTCTCTTATCTGAAGGAGTTGTCCATGTATATTCTGGCAGGGAAGAAGAAGCTTGAGCAGGTCAGGACTGTCGATCTGCCTGCGGCGGTAGAGAAGGCGCAGAGGAGCGGTCTGCCGGAAGATACGCAGGCTGCAAGCGACCTGTCGAATCTCTGCGACCGCTTTGAGAAGAAGCTGCACGACCTGGAACTGACCCGTATGGTGTCGCTGCAGATGGCCCCCCAAATCCGGCTTGTCCAGAACAATGACACGGTCATGTCCGAGAAGATCCAGTCTACACTTGTGAATACGATTCCGCTCTGGAAGACACAGATGGTGATCGCCGTGGGGCTGAGCCATTCCACCGAGGCGGCCAGGGCGCAGCGTCAGGTGTCGGACGCCACGAATGAACTTCTGAAGAAGAATGCGGAGATGCTTAAAATGGCAACCGTGGAGACCGCGAAAGAAGCGGAACGCGGCATCGTGGATATCGAAACGGTGAAAGCCACAAATCAGACGCTGATCTCCACGCTGGACGATGTGATGAAGATTCAAGAAGAGGGACGTACAAAGCGCATCGAGGCAGAGCAGGAACTGGGACGGATTGAGGGAGAACTGCGGCAAAAACTTCTGGAAATGAGCCGGGAGCGGCGGCCGGATGCTCAGGCGTAGGGCGAAAAGCCGTGCCGTAAACTCCCGGATCCATGCTATTGTTTTCCCATTCTTCGTGACAGCATACGGAACATTTCCACCTTTCCGCGGTCCTTCGGATCCATATGTTCCATCAGTACGCCGGCCAGTATGTCCGTTTCCCGGTCTGTGAATGAGATTCCCCGCCGCCCGGCTTCTGCTGTCATGGACAGGAAGCGGTTCAGCATTTGCGACCGGGGCGTCCGCCGGATCTGCGTCCCCAGATCCTCCAGAAATGCGATCTTTTCCGGATCCATTTCCTTTACCCGCGGGTCGGCCCGCCAGTCCGTGTTCATGAGATCCCCCTTTGGGCCGCGCCGACCGCTTCCTGCAGCATGATATCCTGCTGATACTGGCTGCCGATGCGCAGCCCTTCCAGCAGGTTGCAGGCCATGTCGATGAAATCCTGTTCCTGTGGGCCGGCAAAAGGACGTACGGCATTCAGCATATCAATCGGGGATCGCGACTGGTTTTCCCCAAGGGACATGATGCCCAGTTCCGCGGTTTCGCCTCTGGAAAAGAGCGCGACGGTCCTGCGCAGTTCCTGAAATTTCACGAGAATGGAAATAAGCCGCTGTCCCGATGTATTTACGTATGGAAGGGCGGCCTTCATCATCTGCAGGCGGCGGTCGCCGGTCAGATAATCGAAGTCTGTAAATTTGATGGAGGAGTCCTCGTTCATGTCCGCCTCTTTGTTTCTCTTTGGATTTATCCTATGCAGGGGAACCTGTCAGATATTCCGGCATATGATGATAATATAGAAAAAAGCGCGGGAGGGAATTATGCCGGGCCGCCTGATTATAGAGGGAAATTCGGTATACGAGATCGATGAAGAATGTCTGGAGAGGCAGAAGGCGAAAAAAAGCCTGAGAGAGACTTCAGAATCCGGAAGCAGTACGCTGCGGTGTCAGAGAGCCGGAAGCGGTACAAAAGGAAAAAGCCGGTGAATACCGGATCTGAAAGAGGGGAACCGCCGGCAGCAAGACCGGCGGTTCCCGTGGCAGGACGGTTTGAACAGCTGCAGCAGATGTGACAGTCTCAGCAGCAGAATCCGTTTCCGCCGTTGTTGCAGCAGCACAGCAGCAGGAGGATCCAGATAATGTCGTTTCCGCATCCGCAGCCGACATTCGCGCCGCCTATGTTCGATCCGCCGCCGTTGCCGCAGCAGCACAGCAGAAGGATCAGGAAGATGATATTGCAGCTGCTTCCTCCCGTCGTACAGTCACAGCCGCAGCCACAGTTTGTTGCCGCCAAATCACTCATGTTTTTTTCCTCCAGATATTCTGATTACACTTCATCATATGTCTGCCGGCTTGCCAGTGTTTCCCTTTTTCTGGAAAATTCATGTATTTTTATCTGAAATGAAATATTTGTAACAGACGGGTAACACACTGGCGAAATCGTAAGACAAACATAAGAAAAATAAAGCTTCCCTTTTATAAAAAGTATGTTATACTACAAATTGAAAATGATTATGGACAGGTGGGAGCATGGGTACAACGAACCGCACCGGCGGTTATTCCTCTGCGGGCAGGAGCAGGGGAAGCGGCCGCAGTACAAATACATCGGGAAGAACTTCATCAGGCAGCCGCACGGGAAGCGGAACGGGAAGCCGTTCCCAGACAAGCCGCAGCAGATCGACAGGTTACAGTTACGGAACCACATATCGCAGTTACCGCAGCCACAGGAGGAAGCCGTCTCCGGATTATCGGATCATTGCTATCATAGGCGTGATTCTGATTCTGGTGATCGCGGCGGCAGCTTTTGCCATGACCCAGAATCCGGGGGTCAGCCGGAAGGAACAGGACGAAACATCCGCTGATGTACAGACTTCCGAGCCTGAAACCGATCTGGTCAAGGAAGTGACAGTGGATAATATCACGATCACCGGGATGTCCAGGGATCAGGCGAAAGAAGCCATTCTGAAGAATTATCCATGGAAAATGACCGCGGTCTATGAAGGCGATATCTGTGAATTGACAAATCTGATGTCCGGCAAGGTAGATGCCTTGCTGGAGGAGATATTTACCGGGGAACCGAAGGAGAAGTATACCCTCGATACCACAGGGCTTGACAGCGCTGTGGCGGAGCAGGTCGCTGTTATGAAAGGACGCTGGAATAAGGAACCGAAGAACGGCTCCATTTCCGCCTATGATGCGGACAGTGACAGCTTCCTTTTCTCCCCCGGCGAGAATGGTGTGGTGATTGATGAAGTGAAGCTTGCCGCGGATATTCAGGCGGCGATCAGCGCCAAGGATTTCGATGCGCAGATTCAGGTAAGCGGCAGTACGGTCGAGCCGGAGATTACCCAGGCCAGCGCCCAGAGCCTTTATAAGACCATCGGTACCTATACGACCAATACCACCGCCAACTCTAAGCGGAATACGAATGTCAGACTGGCGGCCCAGCAGCTGAACGGAACGATTGTTCAGCCGGGACAGGAACTTTCCTTTAATGATACCGTAGGGGAGCGGACGGAAGCAAAGGGCTATCAGAGTGCGGCCGCGTATAATAACGGCGAAGTGGTTCAGGAGATCGGCGGAGGCGTTTGTCAGGTATCCACGACCCTGTATAATGCGGTGCTGCGTGCGGGACTGAAGATTTCGATGCGCCGGTCCCACACGTTTGAACCTACGTATGTGACGCCTGGGCAGGACGCCACGGTCAGTTGGGGCGGGCCGGATTTTAAGTTTGTGAATACCAGCAAGGCTGCAGTCGGCATTAAGGCAGGCTATTACAATCAGACGGTGACGGTTTCTGTGTACGGGATCCCGGTGCTGGAGGATGGCGTGACGTATTCTCTGGAATCCACGAAGCTTGGGGATATCGATCCGCCTGCGCCAACTTATCAGGAAGACCAGTCAGTTCCGCTGGATCAGGAGGTCACGGTTTCCGCCGGTACGATGGGAAGCCGATGGGAGACCCGACTGATTATCAAGAAGGATGGAGAAGTGATCAGCCGCGAAGTGGATCATACCACGTCCTATAAGGGCCATGCGCCTGTGGTGAAGCGAAATACCTCCGGTGTGTATATTCCGCCGGAAGGGGAGACCGGGTCAACCTCCGAGACGGTCTCGGATCCGTCTTCGGAATCTGTGTCGTCCGGGCCTATCGGTCCGTTAGGCCCCGGGGAACCGTCTGAATCGGCGGACGATTCGCCTGCATCGTCATTCGTCAGTCCGCCGCCAGTCGATCCGAACCAGAGTCAGATGAGTCCGGCACCGGGAGGTGAGGATCAGCCATCGGATGGGGTAGTTGCCCCGCCGCCATTCTCATTCTGACAGGCTGGTTTTGATGGATTTACTGAAGCTCGTACAGACGCTGCCGCGATTTTCGCGGCAGCTTTTTCTGTGCCTGTTTTTTGTACGGATTGTCCAGAAAAATATACATAAATTCATTGCTTTTGTGCTTTTCAAATCAAAAAATAGTTGCTATAATGTTAAACAGGTCAGTGGGTGTCTCAAGCACGCACTACACTGGGTCATACGTGTGCTGTTCGGATGGCATATCTTCCTGCGCAGCTTCATATGCGTAAGAAACATCGGAACAGTAACGTTATATTCACATTAGTAGGAGGAAAATCAAATGGCAAGAAAAATGAAAACCATGGATGGTAATCAGGCTGCCGCTCATGCTTCGTATGCGTTTACCGAAGTAGCAGCCATGTACCCCATCACCCCTTCTTCCGTCATGCCGGAGCATACGGATGAGTGGGCTACCGAAGGCAGGAAGAACATTTTCGGCCGCACGGTTCAGATCACCGAGATGCAGTCCGAGGCCGGCGCGGCGGGCGCTGTTCACGGATCTCTGGCAGCCGGCGCTCTGACGACCACCTATACCGCTTCCCAGGGTCTTCTGCTGATGATCCCGAATCTGTACAAGATCGCGGGCGAGCAGCTGCCGGGCGTGATCAATGTATCCGCGCGTGCGATCGCGAGCCACGCTCTTTCCATTTTCGGCGACCACTCCGACGTGTATGCCTGCCGTCAGACCGGCTGCGCGATGCTGTGCGAGTCCAGCGTTCAGGAAGTTATGGATCTGACCGCTGTCGCCCATATGGCGGCTATCGAGGGCAAGGTTCCGTTTATTAACTTCTTCGATGGCTTCCGTACTTCCCATGAGATTCAGAAGATCGAGGCCTGGGATTATGACGATCTGGCTGAGATGGTCAACTGGGACGCGATCGCCGAGTTCCGTCATCACGCCCTGAACCCGAATCATCCGTGCCAGAGAGGTTCCGCGCAGAACCCGGATATCTTCTTCCAGGCGAGAGAGGCCTGCAACCCGTACTATGACGCGCTTCCGGGCATTGTCCAGAAGTACATGGACAAGGTGAATGAAAAGATCGGTACGGATTATAAACTGTTCAACTATTACGGAGCTCCCGATGCCGAGCAGGTGATCATCGCGATGGGTTCTGTCAACGACACCATCGAGGAGACTGTGGATTACATGATGAAGAACGGCGCGAAGGTCGGCGTTGTCAAGGTCCGCCTGTACCGTCCGTTCAGCGCGCAGGCCCTGATCGACGCGATCCCGGATACTGTGAAGAAGATCTCCGTTCTTGACAGGACCAAAGAGCCGGGCGCCATGGGCGAGCCGCTGTACTTAGACGTTGTTGCAGCTTTAAAGGGCAGCAAGTTCGACGCTGTTCCGGTTTATACCGGACGTTATGGCCTTGGTTCCAAGGATACCACCCCGGCGCAGATCGTAGCTGTTTATGAGAACACTGAGAAGAAGGTCTTTACTATCGGTATCGTGGACGATGTGACCCATCTGTCCCTTACGACCGGCCCGGCACTGGTTACCACGCCCGAAGGAACCACCAACTGCAAGTTCTGGGGTCTGGGCGCAGACGGTACCGTCGGTGCGAACAAGAACTCCATCAAGATCATCGGCGACAACACCGATATGTACGCGCAGGCGTATTTTGATTACGATTCCAAGAAGTCTGGCGGCGTGACCATGAGCCACCTGCGTTTCGGACATAAGAAGATCAAATCCACCTACCTGATCCATACCGCGAATTTTGTGGCGTGCCACAACCCGGCATATGTCCGCAAGTACAACATGGTTCAGGAAATCGTGGACGGCGGTACTTTCCTGCTGAACTGCGCATGGAACGCGGAGGAGCTGGAGACCCATCTGCCCGGTCAGATGAAGAAGTACATCGCCGACCATAACATTCAGTTCTACACCATCGACGGCGTGAAGATCGGTATCGAGACCGGCATGGGCCCGACCCGTATCAACACGATCCTTCAGTCCGCGTTCTTCACCCTGACCGGAATCATTCCGCAGGACAAGGCGATCGCTCTGATGAAGGATGCCGCCCAGAAGACCTACGGCCGCAAGGGCGAGGATGTTGTTAAGAAGAACTGGGCAGCGATCGACGCCGGCGCTACCGGTTTCGTGAAGGTAGAGGTTCCGGAGTCCTGGAAGAACTGTGAGGACGAGGGCCTTGATTACGCGGTCGTGACCGGAGGACGCAAGGATGTCGTCGATTTCGTCAACAACGTCCAGTCCGCAGTCAGCGCCCAGGAAGGCAACAACCTGCCCGTGTCCGCGTTCAAGGATTATGTAGACGGTTCCACGCCCTCCGGCGCCGCCGCTTATGAGAAGCGCGGTATCGCTGTCGATGTTCCGGTATGGAATCCTGACAACTGCATCCAGTGTAACTTCTGCTCCTATGTATGTCCGCACGCTGTCATCCGTCCGGTTGCTCTGACCGAGGACGAGGCTGCCAAGGCTCCGGCCGACATGAAGATGCTGCCGCTGACCGGCATGCAGGGCTACAAGTTCGCAGTGACCATTTCCGCTCTTGACTGTACCGGATGCGGCTCCTGCGCGAACGTCTGCCCGGGCAAGAAGGGCGAGAAGGCTCTGACCATGGATAAGCTGGCGAATCATCTGGATGAGCAGCCGATCTTCGATTATGGCCAGACCCTGCCGATCAAGACCGACGTCGTTGCCAAGTTCAAAGACACGACTGTGAAGGGCAGCCAGTTCAAGCAGCCCTTACTTGAGTTCTCCGGCGCATGCGCAGGCTGCGGCGAGACTCCTTACGCGAAGCTGATCACCCAGCTGTTCGGCGATCGCATGTACATCGCCAACGCGACAGGATGCTCCTCCATCTGGGGCAACTCCTCACCGTCCACTCCTTACACGGCCAACGCCAAGGGACAGGGCCCGGCCTGGGGCAACTCCCTGTTCGAGGACAACGCGGAGTACGGCTTCGGTATGCTGCTGGCTCAGAACGCGATCCGCGACGAGCTGAAGGAGAAGGTTGAGACCCTGATTGCGAAGGACGAGGCTCCCGAGGCTGTGAAGGCGGCCGGCAAGGAATGGCTGGATACCTTCAGCGTGGGCGCTCTGAACGGAACCGCTACCGACGCTCTGGTAGAGGCTCTGAAGACCTGTGACTGCGATACGGCCAAGTATCTGGTCGCCAACGCGGACTTCCTGGCGAAGAAATCCCAGTGGGTATTCGGCGGCGACGGCTGGGCCTATGATATCGGCTTCGGTGGCGTAGACCATGTGCTTGCGTCCGGCAAGGACATCAACGTCATGGTATTCGATACCGAGGTTTACTCCAACACCGGCGGCCAGTCCTCCAAGGCTACCAAGACCGGCGCTGTGGCTCAGTTTGCTGCGGGCGGCAAGGAGACCAAGAAGAAAGATATGGCTTCCATCGCGATGAGCTACGGTTATGTGTATGTCGCTCAGATCTCCATGGGCGCCGACATGGCTCAGACCATCAAGGCCATCGCTGAGGCTGAGGCTTATCCGGGACCGTCCCTGATCCTGGCGTATGCTCCGTGTATCAACCACGGCATCAAGAAGGGCATGAGCAAGGCTCAGACCGAGGAGAAGCTGGCGGTAGAGACCGGTTACTGGAACAACTTCCGTTACAATCCGGCTGCCGAGAACAAGTTCACGCTGGACAGCAAGGAGCCGAAGATGGAAGGCTATCAGGATTTCTTAAAGGGCGAGGTTCGTTACGCATCTCTGGCCATGAAGAATCCGGAGAGAGCTGCGAAGCTGTTTGCGCGCAACGAGGCAGAGGCCAAGGAGCGTTACGATTATCTGAAGAAGCTGATCGGACTGTACGGGGCGGAGTAATCCGAAGCGAAATACAATTGCGAAAAGCGACAGATGCGAGCGGTGCCCAAGCGGCACCTGATACGCAATACATCGTGATCGTACAGGAGATCACACAGACGATCATACAAAAAGGAGTGTCGGGAAACCGGCGCTCCTTTCCTTTTTGTGTCTGTCAGGGGACTTTTCATGCAGAGGAATTGTATTTTTTCAAATGGTATGACATAATTTAAATGGGTTTTTCTGCAGTTTGCGGCGTAGGCCGCGGCAGGAGCGGCGCATTGCCGCAAGCAGATACACCGGCTGTGCTTTACGACAGGCAGCGGGAAGATACGCACCGGTGTGTCTGAGGAATATGTGATAACAGTAAGAAAATGGAGGCAGACAGATATGACGATCAGGAAACTGCGTGACGGCGATGAACTGACGATCGCGCTTGGCGGGCGTCTGGATACGAATACGGCTCCCGAACTGGAACTGGAATTGAAGGGGAGCATTGGAGATACGAAGAATCTTATTTTTGATATGGAGAAATTGGAATATGTTTCTTCCGCGGGGCTGCGAGTTCTTCTGTACGCCCAGAAGGTGATGAACCGTCAGGGGACGATGCGGGTACGGCATGTGAATGAGATGATTATGGAAGTATTTGATATCACCGGTTTCGCTGAGATTCTCACCATTGAGTAATTTGTCGTGTACATACGGAAAGGACTGAAACTTATGGAAACCAGTAAGATCGCGGTCAGCGACCGTGGGATCGGAAGAAGACAGGCATTTGATGAGTTGGAAAAATTTGCCGCTTATCAGGAGATGAGCCATAAGGAGGCGTTGCGGCTTCGTCTTCTGGCGGAAGAAATGCTGGGAATGCTGGGCGGTATTGTCGGGGATTACGGCGCATACTTCTGGATCGAAGGCGAGAAGAAGAATGTGGCGCTCCATCTGGATGCTTATGTGAAGATGGATATAGACAAAAAAGAAGAACTGCTGGCTGTGGCCAGTTCCGGCAGGAATATGGCTGCGAAGGGACTGATGGGCCGGATCCGGGATATGGTTGAGAACTGTCTTCTGAACTATGATGATACCAGTCAGTATGCCCTGGACAGCGGTATGAGCCTGATGCCCAATGATGATTACGGCATGATGAACGCCGGTATGGAGTGGGCGGACGTCCGTTGGTCTCTGGACCAGTACCGTGTTGATGTGGAGGCCCATCATTCAGATGACGCGGCGGCGGGGGAGGCCTGGGATGAGCTGGAAAAGTCCATCGTTGCGAAACTGGCCGATGACGTACAGGTAGGGATCCGTTCTGACAAGGTGGAACTGGTGATCAGGAAGAAATTCTGAGATCATTTTGAAAGGATGTTCTGAGAAATCGTAAGAAAAGGAGAAGAGGTTCCGGAAGCAGATCTTACGTCTGCGCCGGAACTTTTTGTATTTCCATGCGAACAGGGCGTCTGTGACAATTAACCTGTATTTCATAAATACGTAAGAATTCTGTTATTGATTTCCCGGATGTAGTGTGGTATAAGTGTATTAATCGTATTAGTACAGTTAAATACGAGCGGGACGTCACTGGCGTCCTGCCCGCATGGAAATATGAAGACCGCCGATGCCGGGCGGGGAAAGGAGAGAGCAGGATATGATCTTACTGGACTATCGGGACCGGAGACCGATCTATGAGCAGATTGTGGAGCGGTTTGTGGAGCTGATGGTAACGGGAGTGATGCCTCAGGACAGCCAGATGCCGTCGGTGCGTTCCATGGCCGTGGAGCTTTCAATCAATCCGAATACGATTCAGCGGGCCTATGCGGAGCTGGAGCGGCAGGGATATATTTATTCGGTCAAAGGCAAGGGAAGCTTTGTCGCGGAGAACCGGCATATCATGGAGAAACGCGGCGCAGAGATGCTGAAGGAGTTCCGGGATTTGGCGGAGCAGGCCAGGAGTCTGGGGCTGGAGAAGGAACAGCTTCTTGGGGTCATTCGCGCGGTATATGAGAGGCCGGCGGTACAGCCGGCGGCAAATGAATCCGGCATGCCAAAGGAGCAGAGCAGGCAGCCGGCGGCAGACAGAACCGGAACAGCGCGGGAAGGCGTGGCCGGCAGGGAATTGCGAGAGGAGGGAGAGACATCATGATAGAGGTCAGGAATCTGACGAAGCGGTTCGGCGACATTGTGGCTGTAGATCATATCAACGCCACGATCAGGGATGGAAGCGTCTTCGGCCTGATTGGCACTAACGGCGCGGGTAAGAGTACATTCTTACGTATAATGAGCGGGGTGCTGCGGCCGGATGAAGGCAGTGTAACCATAGACGGGAAAGAGGTTTACGAGGATATACAGGTGAAAAGCCGGTTCTTCTATATTTCCGACGACCAGTATTTCTTCAGTAATTCGACGCCGGAGGAGATGATGACATTTTATCGGACGGTGTATCCAAAGTTTAATAAGGAGCGGTTCATCCACCTGATGGAGAGCTTCGGTCTGGACCGTCGGAGGAAGATCAATACCTTTTCCAAAGGAATGAAGAAGCAGGCGGCGGTGATCTGCGGGGTCTGTGCCGGCACGGATTATCTGTTTTGCGACGAGACCTTCGACGGATTGGATCCGGTGATGCGCCAGACTGTGAAGAGCATTTTCATGGGGGATATGCAGGAGCGGAACATGACGCCGATCATCGCGTCCCACAACCTGCGGGAGCTGGAGGATATCTGCGACCATGTTGGCCTGCTTCACAAGGGCGGCATATTGCTCTCGAAAGATCTGGACGATATGAAGCTGAATCTCCACAAGATCCAGTGTGTGCTCCAGCCGGGAAGAAAGGCGGAGGATATCCAGGGGCTTGAGATCATTAATACCGAGGAGCGTGGCAGCCTTCTGACGCTGACCGTCCGGGGTGGTCGGGATCAGGTGGAGGCGGCCATGCACAGCTGCGAGCCTATTTTTGCGGAGATCATACCGCTCTCCCTGGAGGAGATATTTATCAGTGAAACGGAGGTGGCCGGATATGACATCAAGAAACTTGTGCTTTAAGCTGATGCGGGAAGATCTGAAGCGCAGGCTGTGGACGGTCGCATGGAGCATCGTCAGCATGGTGTTTGCTCTGATCGTACCCATAGCCGTGAACTGCAGCAATTTCATGAGGAAGCAGGCGGATATGTCCATATCCCAGCGCCTCGCCCAGACAAAGCGTATTGTGGAATCGCTTTGGTTCAATATTCCTGTGATCACGATCCTGATGATTACGGCGGTCCTTTGGGCGGTCAGTGGATATCAGTATCTGCATAACCGGCAGAAGGTGGATTTCTATCACAGTATTCCGGTGAAGCGTTACCAGCTTTTCCTGGCGGCGTACGCAAACGGGATCCTGGTGCCGCTTATCTGCTACGGGCTGGCTCAGGCGGCAGCCGTCGGCTTCCTTCTGCCGGCGGGGATCGGATTTGATCGGATCGGCAGCCTGCCGTGGCAGAGCCTGCTGATCAATTCGGTTTACTACTGTCTGATCTATACCACTGTGGTTATCGCCATGATGATGACCGGCCATGTGGTGGTGGCGCTTCTGGGAACGGGTGTTTTCTTCGGCTACGGATCGGCTGTGGTTATTCTGGGAGAAGTGTTCTGCGAGACAAATTTCCGTACCTGGATCTACGGGATGGGAATCACGGGAACTGCGGATCAGTTCTTTATGAGGCTTTTGCGGTACACGTCGCCGTTTACCAATTATATTCTGGCCCTGAATGATTTCACGGAAAATGCCTGGAGCCTGTGGCGGGCCCTGCCGGTGATTCTGGTGACGGCGGCGCTTGCACTGGTTGCCTACGGCCTGTATCGGCTGCGTGCCTCGGAGACGGCCGGGCGGGCCATGGCATTTGACAAGACGAAGGCGGTGATCCGGATCCTGATCGCGGTTCCGGTTGGTGTGGCCGGCGGGATGCTCTTCGGCTCCTTTGCCGCGGGCGTCGGCTGGCTGGTGTTCGGTACGGTCTGCGGCGTGCTGCTGACCCACTGTCTGATGGAGATCATTTATCATTTTGATTTTCGGAAACTTTTCGCGAACCGCTACCAGCTGGTGCTCTGCATTGTGATCGCGATCGCAGTCAATATAGGGGGATATTACGATCTGTTCGGCTATGACAGCTGGTATCCGAAGGCGGATGAAATCGTGGACGCGGCGGTGTACGAGCCGAACACCGCGAGCTGGGTCTCCTACGGGAACGTGCAATTCGAGAAAGCGGGAAATTATTCCGACTACGTGGAATCGATTATCCGGGACGCCGGCAGGGAGTATGACGGATTCTATGGCTGGAATTATGGCAGCGATAATGATTACCGGATGACGCATATGAAGCTGACGGACGCCTATGCAGTGTCGGAACTGGCAAGGCGGGCGGCGGAGGAGGAGAAGCTTAATCGCTTTGACCAGAGCTATGACTACCGGGACTATCGGACGATCTACCTGCGCGTGAAGCTGAAGAGCGGCAGACAGGTCTACCGCTGTTATAATTGCGCAGAGAGAACCGGTGAGAGTGAGAAACTGTATAATTCCATCGTGGAAAGCCCGGAGTATAAGCAGGCGGTCTATCCGATCATGGATCAGAAGGCGGAGGAGACTGCGGCGGTCTACTTTATGCAAAACAATTTTGATTCCGGCTCCGGTACTGTCGTAAAGCTCGATGCGGCGGGAAGGGAAGCGCTGCTTGCGGCGTTTAAGCAGGATATGCTGGATCTGACGATCGGTACCATGGAGCATGAACTTCCGATCGGTATGATCCAGTTCCGAACTCAGGCCCATGAGGAAGCTGTCCGATATAATAATGCACTTCAGGAATCGATCCCTGATATCGGCCTGGATATCGGCAGTCTGGCCGGGAAATGCGTCTATCCGGTGTATCCGTCCTTTGCGCGGACTCTTAAGCTTCTTGAGGAAGCGGGTGTGGAGATCCGGACGCTGGCGGATGAGGATATCGTTGGTATCGATATCTATTATTACGGGGAGAGATACCGTCAGGCGGCGGAGCCGGTGTATGTGGAAGCAGCGTATGCGGAGGTTGCGGACACGGCGGACGGGGAAGCAACAGATGCAGAGCCTGCAGCGGGTGCTGGGGACACAGGCGCCGGAGATGGAGAGGCTGCAGAAACGCTGTCTGATTGGAAGGTGCCGGCAGTGAAAGAGACTTCTCAGGATTTTGACGGCGAGGTGAGATACGAGGATCCGGAGGATATCCGGGCGCTGGCACCGGGGCTTGTCTATTCGGAGTATGTCTGGATGAGTTCGGATCATTATGATCGCGATAATCTGGCTGACGGCGTGAATGTGACCGTGCGGCTCCGTCGGAGCGGCACACGGAAATCGGCAGCCGGCGAGTACAAAGGTCAGTGGACAGAAAATCTGGACTGCGAGATTGATCTGACGAAACTGCCGGAGGAGATAAGACAGAAGTACGGTTTGTGGAACTAGGGCGGATACACGATTATCTGTAAGCAGCCGTCAGGCCTGAAAATAAATCAGACCGGGCGGCTGCTTTTTTGAGTTCTGCATTGACATTTCCCTGTAAAAAAGGTAATATATAGAAAAAGACAAGGGGGTATAATCATCATGGCGTTTATTGACTTTGACGATATCAGTAAGACTTTGGCAGGTAAGGGAAAGGAAGCCGCGCAGAAGGCCAAGGATGTGGCAGAGATTGTTCAGCTGAAAGCGCAGGCTACATCCGAGAAGAACAAGGTGAAAGCCCTTTATACGGCGATCGGACAGCTTTATTACAAGAATCACAGGGACGATGCGGACGACGAGTATCAGTCCATCGTGGATGAGATCACGAAGAGTCTGGCGACGGTTACTGCGCTTCAGGAGAAGGTTCGCAAGCTGGACGGCAGCGTGGTCTGCCCCTCCTGCGGTGCGGTGATCAAGAAGGGTAATGCTTTCTGCGGAAAGTGCGGCGCTGCGGCTCCGGAGCCTGTCGTAGAAGAACCCTCCGAAGACCTCGGGGAAGATGCTGCAGAAGCCGATACTGTTGAGGTCGAGGTAGAATCGGCGGTAGAGGAAGCGGTAGCCGAAGCTGCCGAAGTTGCGGAAGAAGCTGCGGATGAGGTGAAGAGCGAGGTCTACGGCGAATAAAGTAAATTGCCGGACTGTCGCCTGCGGCGTGGAAACTGTCGGATGCGGATGGAAGATACGTTGCGTTTCAATCAGGCGCCCGGAGGCGCTGCGGAGACTGAAGGATAGAGAGTAAAAGAAAAACCCTGACGGGCAGATCCTTACGCCTGTCAGGGTCTTTAAATCATTGATTTTCTGTTTGTATTCATTTTCCGGAATCTTCTTTACCAAGAATATAAGTGAATATGCCGCAGCCGACGGCGAGTCCAAGTCCCAGAATGCCCTGGCCTGCCGTCAGACTGCCCAGCTGACGGAACAGTCCGGTGTTATAGAAGATGGCAAACGGCGACGCTACGATCAGTCCCAGAATTGCACAGTAGGTGATGACGCCATATTTCTCAAACAGGAAGGTGATCAGTTTGGCGATCAAAAAGATCCCAAGAAGGACGCCGATGCCGAAGGGCAGCAGCAGGATCCCGGCGGAGAACATTCCGCCGATGTCAAAATGACGCAGCGCTTCCAGAAATGTCTTGATGGTATTGATAATACCGTAATAATAGCCCAGAATCATCATGACCAGGGAACCGCTGACGCCGGGGATCACCATGGTGGCAGATGCAATGACGCCTACGAAGAACAGGGCGGCAAGCGTTTGGGGAGTGGCCGTAAATGTCCGCAGAACCTCGTCGTCAGCGTTTATCATCGGCAGAAAAACAGCCACGCAGAACAGGATTGTGAAGGCCAGAATGCCGGAAATACCGACGGAAGCGAAAAAGCCTGGGACGCCGGTGGGATGGGAGTCCGGTGTTCTTGCGCCTGTCTGTGGGGAGGCCTTTCGTATTTCTTCTTTCAATGAGAGGAAAAGTGTCGGCAGACCGCCAAGGATCAGCCCGACGAAGGCCATGCAGGTGACAAAGGTGTGTCTGCTTAAAAGAAACTCAATGGCATAGGTGAAGCCGACAATACCCAGAGCGCAGCCGATGAGCAGGGGGAGGAGCGTCTTTACGCTTGATTTCCAGTCCCTGAAAAGACTGGAAACTGCTCCGATGATCTTATCGTAAATACCCAGGGATACGGCCATCGTGCCGCCGCTGACACCGGGAATGATATTGGCGATGCCGATAAAAATACCTTTTATAATGTCCATGAATGCCGTCATGTCAAAACCCCTTTCTTTCAGACATATTTTCGGAAATCTTTCTCAGAAGATTATAGATTGTTGGCGCAGTTCTGTCAACCTTCAGCCCGCATACTTGAAGTCTCGTCCTGTAGGTTTACAATACATGTGTTACAACTGAATAATTAATAAAGCAGAGATCCCTCTTTTGTGTTATATTTTAGTC
>CANREE010000060.1 GCA_947629545.1 uncultured Lachnospiraceae bacterium
GTGATGGCTTACTATCCGGTGAACGCGGGCGTGGACTTAAGTCCCGGCGCCCAGGGAATGCTGAAGGTGCGTACCAATGAAAATGTCCGTCTGGTTAACGGAAAGGTGGCGGAGCTGGCCGCCCGGTACGGTTATGAGTACATCGATGTCAACGACGGTCTGACGGACGCGGATGGAAACCTGAAGGCGGAATATACGATCGAGGGCGTTCATATGTACGCGGAGGCGTATGAGGTCGTGTATCAGAACCTGCAGAAATATCTGGTGTAATTTCGATGGAGTATCTGCCCGTATAGGATGACGGAGCGGGAGCTTTGAAAGGCTGCGCGTCACGGCACGGCAGAAAGCGGAGCGAGTTATGGAAGAGAAAACAAATGTCATGCGTCTTCTGGAGCAGAAGAAGATCCCGTATAAGAGCCATACCTACAACCTGCCGGCCACGACCAGCGGCGAGGAGATCGCCAGGGCGCTCGGGGAGGATGTGAGCCGCGTTTTCAAGACGCTGGTGACCGTCGGAAAGAGCGGGCAGAATTATGTGTTCGTGATCCCTGTGGCGGAGGAACTGGATCTGAAGAAGGCCGCGAAGGCGGTGGGGGAGAAGTCTGTCGATATGGTCAAGTCGAAGGAGCTTCTGCCGCTTACCGGTTATATTCACGGCGGCTGCTCGCCCATCGGCATGAAGAAATTTTTTAAGACCACGATCCACGAGACGGTGAAAGAGATGGACGTATTCTATTTCAGCGCCGGGAGGGTGGGCTGCCAGGTGGAGGTGAGCCCGGCGGATCTGGCGAAGGTGATCCGGTATGGGACGGCGGATGTAGTGGTGGAATAGTTCCAGCTTATAGACAACACGGATTCCGTATTTTACGAATTTGATTTTATAAAGTCCGGTAAGATTATTCCCCTCTTTGTTGCCGAGAGGGGTGCCGTAGCCGCCTTCTTCTTTGGGCAGGGGATTTGACTGGACTTTTCTGATGCCTTTGACAACCGGAAGCCGCACAGAATTATCCAGATCTTCCAGGTCTTTCACGGCTTCCGGAAGATACTCCAGTTCCCAGATCATTCTATTTCCAAATCCTCCGTTTCTTCAAGATCCGTATCTGTGATTCCCAGATGACGCATGACATCTGCCGCAGGAATGGCGGTTTTTCCGCTGTTTGCGGAGAGGCGCCTGGAGGATTCCAGAAGCAGCCGGTAATTCTCGGCAATCTCGGATAACCGTGCATATTCCTCTGGAGCCAGAATAACGGCGGAAGGTTGATTATTTTTTAATACGATCAGTTCCGGCTCTGAGCGCAGACGGTCAAAAATCCGTGATGCCTGCCCGCGGTTGAACTGTGTGATCGGAACAAGCCGCGTTAAAACGCTTGCCGTAAATTCCATGGATAAATGCCTCCTGATTGTCTTTGTGTTATCATAGTGATTTTGATCTGCATTAGCCTTACTTCTGTTATTATACGCAGTTCACTGGGAAAAATCAATAGATTTCATGTAAATAAATCGATAAATAATAATATAAATAAATCGATAAATTAATTGTAAGTAATAGTAATGATAAAAACATGCAAAAAGATGATCATTCTTCATCATCCCTGACGTTACAGTATATGAGGGGACGCCCTCCGGAGGAAATGACATTGACGCGCGAAGATGAACTGATGAAACGAATAGAGTCCGGCGACGGGGACGCGGCGGAGGAACTGGTGGAAATGTATTACAGCCGGATCCTGCGGTACTGTCTCTGGCATGTGCCGGACAGGACCCTTGCGGAGGACGCCGCGCAGGAGACCTTCCTGAAGGCTGTCCGGTATTTTGACCGGTATGTCCACCGGGGACATTTCAAGGCATTCCTTTATAAGGTGGCGGGAAATGTCTGCGCGGACATGCGCAGGAGGCGATGGAACGCCGAGGTGCCGTTAGACGGAGAAGAATTGAGCGGAAGAGCGCGTGGCAGGGAAGATCCGGCTATGGAAGGCAGATTACCGGGAGACGGCGAGGCAGAGGAACCCGCGTATGTGGAAGAAGGTTTCGGACAGGCAGAGTCTGCCCTGACTCTAAGGCAGATGGTGTCAGGACTGCCTCCGCAGCAGCGGGAGATCGTGATCCTGCGGTTCGGGCAGGAGCTGACCCTGCGGGAGATCGCCGCAGTGACGGAGACGCCGCTTCGGACCGTGCAGTCGCGGCTGCGTGCCGCGCTGAAAGAACTTCGGAAGCAGATGGAAGACGGAGGTGGGAAATGATGAGCAGGAGAAAGATAGAAATGGAACTTCGGGAAGCGCTCCGCGGTGAGCTGCCGCGGCAAGAAGAACCGTGTTCTTGCGCACATATTGCTGCCATGGCTGTGGCAGCGGTGGCAGAGCAGCGCGATTTCAGTTCCTTCCGGGAATTTCTGCTTCTTCAGATCCGGTTCATCGGTCTGCGGATGTGGGCGGTGCAGACGATATTATTTACCGTTCTTGGAAGCGTTCTGTGGGTTCTGATGGGCCGGGGCTTCTGGCAGGAGGAGCGTTACATGGCCCGCTTTCTCTGCGGGCTTTCACTGGCGGCGGCGGTCAGCTCTCTGCCGTTTATCTATCGCTCGTTTCGGTATCGGATGCATGAGACTGAGGCGTCTTCCCGGTATTCCTTCGCGGGAGTTCTGCTGGCGAAAATGCTGATGACCGCGATGGGGGACGCCATGCTGCTGGGAGCGGTTTTCCTGGGGACGGTTCTGTGGACAGGACTGCCGGTTGGAAGTACCTTTTTGTATCTGCTGCTGCCGTTTCTGCTGGCAAGCTGGCTGAGCCTGAGCCTGATGGGCAGGATCCCGGCGGCGGCGTTTCCGGCGGCGTGTATGGCGGCAGGCGCCGTGCTTCTCGCGGCGGCAGGCTTAGCGGGCCGTCAGTGGGACGGGTTCTATCTGCAGACGCTTACGCCAGGGTGGCTGGCAGTATGCGCGCTGATCACGCTGCTCTGTATCCGGCAGGCAAAAAGATCGGTGCGGGACGCGGTGTATCCGAAGCTGCAGATAGCGTGAACGGACACACCGGTATTGAGCTGCAGATAGCGTGAACGGGCACAGTGCTATTGACTGCGGGACATCATACGGCGAAACGGTGCCGGCTTCTGATGAGCATGCAGGCTGTGCGCTGATGCCCGCAGAGGGAAAATGATCTGGTTTATGGCCGGAATATGGCCCAGTATGGAGGAAAATAAGAGAATGGAACTGCAGATCGATCATATTTCAAAATCATTTAAGGACAAGCGGGCCGTGGAAGACGTGTCTATGACCCTTACACCCGGCGTATGGGGGCTTCTGGGCGCCAACGGCGCGGGCAAGACCACGCTGATGCGCATGATCGCCGGGATCATGGAGCCAGACGCGGGGCAGATCCGTTACGACGGGCTGCCCATCGGTACGCTGAAGGGCAGATACCGTGAGATCTTCGGGTATCTCCCTCAGGAATTCGGCTTCTATCCGGAATTTACGGTGAAGGATTATCTGGAGTACGCGGCGGCACTGAAAGGCCTGCCCGTCCGGGATACGAAGCGGCGGATCATGGAGCTTCTGGAAATGTTGAGTCTTTCCGACGTGTACCGCAAAAAGATCGTTAAGCTGTCCGGCGGCATGAAGCGCCGCGTGGGAATCGCCCAGGCGCTCTTGAACGAGCCGGAACTGCTGATCATGGACGAGCCCACCAGCGGCCTGGATCCGGGGGAGCGGGTGCGGTTCCGCAATCTCCTGTCGGAGTTTGCCAGGGATCGGATCGTGCTTATTTCTACCCATATCGTGTCGGATGTGGAGTATATCGCCACCCGCAACGCGGTGATGAAGGACGGGCGGCTGATCGCAGAGGGAACGACGGAGGAACTGGTGAGGCTGGTGGACGGAAAGGTCTGGCAGTGTGTGATCCCGGCGGAGCGGCTGCCGGAATATGAACGGCGGCTGCGGATCGTGAACATGAGAAATGAATCCGACGGCCGGGTTTCGATCCGGTATCTGGCGGAGATCGCGGCTGCGGAACCGGCGAAGAAAGCGGCTGTGGCGGCTGCGGAACCAGCGAAGAGTGCGGCTGTGGCGGCTGCGGAACCAGCGAAGAGAGCGGCTGTGGCGGCTGCGGAACCGACGAAGAGAGCGGCTGTGGCGGAGGCGGAACCGGTGGAGAGCAAGGCTGTGGCGGCTGCGGCAGGAGCGCCGCCGGTCCGGCTGCCTGATGAAGGGAATCCGTTATGCGGAACCTCGCTTCCAGCGGCCCCGCGTCTGGAAGACCTGTACCTGTGGCTGTTCCCGCAGGATACGGCGCAGGATGCGGCCGGTGAACCGCGGAATATGAGGACGAATAAGCAGTCAGCAGCCGGTAAAGTCGAGGTACGTGGGCAAACCGCTTTTGGCCGGGGTAATGGCAGCGCGCCCGGCCCCAAGAAGGGAGGAAGAAACGCATGAGAGTATTTTATCTGGAATTGAAACGTATCGTTAAGACCCGCCTCGCCTGGATCCTTCTCCTGGCGTCCCTGGCAATGACGCTTCTGATGGCGTGGCTTCCGACGACATTTGTGGAGGTGGACGGCCTGAAGGGGCTGGCTGCTGTCCGGCGGCTCAAGGAACTTCAGGCGGACACAGCCGGGGAGGTCACGTCCGAGAAACTGAAGGCCGCGCTTTCCGCCTATCAGCAGTGCCTGAAGGAATTCGGGGCGGAAAGGGTCTATGACCTTCCGGATGATGTCTACACCCGGCATATCCTGCCGGTGACAGGCGTGCTCCATGGCGTGAATGAGGTCTATGCCGACCCGGATACCGGTATCGGCCCGGGACTTCCGAATATCGATCCGGCGGGACTTGACGATTATTACGACGACTGCCGCGTACGGCTTATGTCGCTGATGCGCATGGAACAGAAGGATCACCCGGCGGCCCGGGCGGAGGCCGTGCGGCTCTATGAAAAGGTGCAGACGCCATATCATTTTTATCCGGGCTTTAACACGGACGTGCTGGATTATCAGATCCTTCTGGGGTTTGTGTTGACGCTGTTTGCCGCGGTCATCGCGGCGCCGGTATTTTCCTCGGATTATCAGACCGGGGCGGACGATATCCAGCGCTGCATGCGCCATGGGCGGCTGGCGCTGGGCGCGGCGAAGACGGGGGCGGCTCTTCTGCTCTGCGGCATCCAGTTTTCTGTCTGCATGGTTCTGTTTATCCTGATTACGGACAGCCTGTTCGGCTGGGAGACGGTGGCGACGTCGGTCCAGATGCTGTATTCCGCCACGATGCTGGCGGATATGACGGTGCTTGAGATCCAGTGGTTCATAGCGGGAGCAGGCCTGCTCTCGCTTCTGGCGACGGTCAGTCTGATCGCATTTCTGTCGGCCCGGATCCGGACAACGGTGGCGGCCCTGGCCGCGGCGCTATTCAGCTGCGTCCTGCCGGTTTTTGTCTATTTCGCGGCGCCGGCGAGCGTAGGGCTGTGGCTGCGGGCGCTGATCCCGTCCAGCGGCGCTGCCGGCGTGCAGACCAGTATATTGTATACGATGCTGGATTATGACTTCTTAAATGTTGGTTCCTTTGCCATATGGCTGCCGAAAGCCATGGTGATCGCGACGGTGCTGGAACTGCCGGCGTTCGCCGCGGTGAGCGTGTGGTCGTATATCCGGCACACACTGTAACGAAGCAAATGACCGGATTGCCGGTTCCCGGAAGATTTCACATTATCTCCATAAACGATTAAGATTCACTAAAGGTTACGGATTTATGATGTGTCCCAGAAACGAAAGCCGTGTTCTGCAAACGGCAAAAGGAGGAGACTATGTCATATACAGTGAATCAAAACGGAGAAGACAGTTCTGTTGTACTTATGCAAAGGCCGCGTATCGCGCGTTGGTTTCTGGCGCTGTTCGCAGCCTTTTGTCTGTGTGCGGTCTGGGTCGTTCCGGCCAGGGCGGAAGAGGGGCTTACGCTTTATACCAGTTATCCGGGAATGTCAGTTGAGCCGGGAGACAGCCTGAGCCTGACGGTCAATATGGATAATCTGACCGGTGCGGCGCTTGATGCGGACGTTTCCATTACGTCAATGCCGGATGGCTGGGACGGTTATCTGCAGGGCGGAAGTTATGAGATCAGCCGGATCTATGTCCCGGCCGGCGAAGGCAGCGCTACGATGACGCTGCATCTTACGGTTCCCGGCGAACTGGAGGAGGGAAAGTATACGGTAAAGGTTCATGCGCAGGCGGTGGGTCTGGCTGCTGCGGATGATGTGGAGTTTCAGTTTACGGCGGCAAGTCAGGAGGCGGGCCGCGGTACATTTACTTCTGAGTACCCGGAGCAGGAAGGAGCTGCGGGAACGGATTTCAGTTTCAGCACTACGCTGATTAATAACAGTCTGAAGCCTCAGACTTATAATCTGTCTTCCAACGCGCCCGCAGGATGGACTGTCAGTTTCCTGCCGTCAGGAGAGACTACGGCAGTGGCAGCCATTGATGTGGAGGCGGGAGCCAGTCAGGCCCTCACCGTGTCGGTGGAGCCGCCCCAGAGGGTAGAGTCCGGCGAGTATCAGATCTCCTGCAGCGCCGTGTCGGCGGCTGAGACATTGTCCACGGACCTGAGCGTGACGGTTACCGGGACTTATGGTCTGGAACTGTCTACGCCGGATGGCCGTTTAAGCTTTGATGCCAATGCGGGAAGGGTCTCAGATGTGACTCTTTATATCACGAACACAGGCAACGTGGATCTGGAAAATGTGTCCCTGAATTCCTCCGCCCCCAGTGGATGGACAGTTTCCTATAATCTGGACGATAATATCATCGAGTCTCTGCCGGCCGGGAGCACATCGGAAGTGATCGCCAGCGTGAAACCGGATAATGACGCCATTACCGGAGACTATGTGACGTCATTCAGCGTCACCAGCGAGCAGTCTTCGGATCAGCTGGAATTCCGTGTGTCTGTGAAGACCAGCACCATGTGGGGCATTGTGGCAGTAGCTATCGTTGTGGTAGTGGCTCTTGGGCTGGAGTTCGTATTCCGTAAATTCGGCAGGCGATAAGCGCCGGAGAGGAGGAAGAACGATGGATGTGACAGAGAGAAGCCCGGGCGCGGGAAAGGCTGAAGTCGAGATAGAGACAGCAGTCCAAAAGCCGATCATCCATACGGAGGGTCTGACAAAGAAATATGGCGCCAAGGTTGCGGTAGCTGACCTGAATCTGGACATTTACCCCGGGGAGATCTTCGGTCTTCTGGGACCCAACGGTGCAGGCAAGACGACGACGACATTGATGCTTCTGGGGCTTTCGGAACCCACTTCCGGCAAGGCATGGATCGATGGAAAGGACTGTACCCGGGAGCCGATCGCGGTGAAACGAGTCGTCGGCTATCTGCCGGACAATGTGGGGTTTTACGGTGATATGACCGGAAGGGAGAACCTGCGGTTTACCGGAAGACTGAATGGCTTGCCGGATCCGCTGATCGAGAAGCGGATCGATGAACTTCTGGAAAAGGTTGGCATGACAGAGGCGGCGGACCAGAAGACCGGAACTTATTCCCGCGGCATGCGCCAGAGGCTGGGCGTGGCGGATGTGCTGATGAAGGATCCGAAGGTGGTCATTATGGATGAGCCGACGCTTGGTATCGACCCGGAAGGTATGCGGGAACTGATGGAACTGATCCGGCGTTTGGCAGCGGAGGATGGACGGACGATCCTGATTTCCTCTCACCAGCTGTACCAGATCCAGCAGATCTGCGATCGGGTAGGCCTGTTCGTAGAAGGACAGCTGGTGGCCTGCGGCAAGATCGATGAGCTGGCCCGCAGTATGCGGCGGGAAGGCGAGAGTGTTCTGGAAACAGCGGCGTTTCCGGATGACGCGGGTTTTGCGGAACTGTTGAGAAGTCTTGGAAATGTGGACAGCGTGGAACGGACGGGGGATTTTTATGTGGTCCGGTCCCGCTATGATGTGAAGCGGGAGCTGTTGCGTAGATCTCTGGAGGCCGGGTACACGCTTTCATTGGTCCGGCAGAGGGAAAATGATCTGGATGAGATTTACCGCAGATATTTTGAGGAGGCAGGTGAGGAGCATGAAGGCGGAGACGGTAAGAAATCAAGACGTTTCGGAATCTTCGGCAAAACCGGACGGTGAGATGAAACCGGAAGACAGATCGGTTTCACAGATTGGCAGAGGGGACGGGCATGTCCACAGCGGCGTCTATGCCCTTTACCGCAAGGAGATGGCAGACCATCTGCATAGCGGGAGATTCCTGATCGTGCTGGCGCTGATCATTCTGACCAGCTATGCCAGCCTGTACGGTGCGGTATCTAACCTGTCGGACGCGGTAGCTTCGGATTCGGATTTTATCTTCCTGAAACTGTTTACGTTAAGCGGCAGTACGATTCCGTCCTTTACGACATTTATCGCCCTGCTGGGACCGTTTGTAGGGCTGACGCTGGGCTTTGACGCCATCAACAGCGAGCGTTCGGAGGGAACTTTAAACCGGCTGGTCTCTCAACCCATTTATCGGGATGCAGTGATCAACGGCAAATTTCTGGCCGGCGCCACGATCATTCTGGTTATGGTCGTGTCCATGGGGCTGTTTATCGGGGCCGTGGGGATCTTAAAGACCGGTATTCCGCCGACAGCGGAGGAAGTGGGCCGGGCGGCGGTATTTCTGCTGTTTACGGCAGTTTATATCTGCTTTTGGCTGTCCCTTTCCATCCTCTTCTCCGTGCTGTGCCGCCACGCGGCTACATCGGCCATGCTGGGGATCGGCCTGTGGATCTTCTTCGCCCTGTTCATGAATCTGGTGGCATCCATTGCGGCAGGCGCGCTGTATCCGATCGACGACATGGCTACGGTGGGGCGTGTACTTGACAATTACGAATGCCAGACCATGATTAACCGGCTGTCGCCTTACTATCTGTACAGTGAAGCAGTGTCCACGATCATGGATCCATCGGTGCGGACCACGAATCTGGTTCTGCCGCAGCAACTGTCCGGCGCGATTACGGGTTACTTGTCTCTGGGACAGAGCGTACTTCTGGTCTGGCCTCATCTGACCGGGCTTTTGGCCCTGACCGCCGTCATGTTTGCCGGTTCTTATATCGGCTTTATGCGCAGGGAGGTCCGAAGCCGTTAATGCAGGCGGATTGCGGCTCTGTGAAAGTTTTGTGAAATCTGTCGCATAGGTCTTGATTTCGCAGAAAAGAAGAAGGAAAATACAGGTATGCGGATACTGATTCTTGGAAACGAAAAATATACGGCGAAATACGCAGAAGAGGCGCTGCGTCAGGTCTGGTGTGAGACAGAAACCTGTATGGAGGCTGCGCAGGGTTATCTGGCCCTGGAGCAGGGCAGTTACGATGCGGTGATTCTTGGGGAAGCCCTGCGGGAGGAAGATTGTTTCACATTTCTGGAAAAGGCTCGTGGCCGCGGCTGTCAACTGCCGGTGCTTATGCTGTTTTCGACGGAAGCCGGGAACTGCAGGGACAGGCAGATGGAGGGACAAATGCCGGAGAGGCAGATGGCTGAGAGAGGGGCGGCACAGACAGCTCCTGTCCAGATGAGAGTCCACGCGCTGGAGTGCGGAGCGGATTATTGTCTGAATATGCCCGTAGACGAGGAGGAACTGCTGGCGGCTTTGAAAGCACTCTGCAGACGGCGTGGCAGTCTGCTTCCTGAGAGGTTGTCGGCAGGCGACCTGTATCTGGATCAGTCCACCTTTACGCTGTCAGGCCCCGCGGGCACGATCCAGCTGGGCAGACGGGAATTCGATGTGATGCGTCTTTTGATGATCAACCGGGAGCTGATCGTTTCCAAGGAAACGCTGCTTTCCCGTATCTGGAGCGGCAGGCCGGAGGCTGTTGATAATAATGTGGAGGTCTATATCTCGTTTCTTCGGAAGAAAATGGAGTCGCTTCAGGTTCATGCATCGATCGTGACCATGCGGCGTCTCGGTTATAAGCTGACGGCCTGATGGCCCAAACCGGTGTCTGGATGTTTTGCATGCGCCGCGGCATTTTGCCGCGGCTGTTTTCTTATATATCACATACTTGCATTTTCACGGTATATGCGATAAAATAAATTCACTTGAGTTATTTATGGGTATTATCCTGCTGATGGCGGGAGCGCGTTCAAAGAAACCCGTAAATTATGGGATGACAGATATGGTTCTGTATTTTGAGAAGTCTGAGGTGGAGGCAGAGATCACTACGCCGGTAGTCAGTATTAAGAATCCGCGGCGCGGGACGATCCGCGTACCGGCCATGGGGGGAGATCATCATGGATGACCCGCTGGCGGAAGGAAAAATTGAGGTCGGCTGAAATGTATCATTTTATCGTAAATCCCAATGCCAGCGGCGGCCGGGGAATGCGGGTCTGGCAGAAGGTTGAGAAAGATTTAAGGCGCCGAGGTGTGGAATATAAGGTGCGCCTGACTGAGAAATCGGGCGATGCCGCGCGTTTCGCCCTGGAATTGACAGAAGGACGAAAGGAGCCGCAGACCATTGTTGCGATCGGCGGAGACGGTACGGTCGGCGAGGTGACTGACGGGCTGGCGATTTCCTGTCCGGTGACATTGGGATATATTCCGGCCGGCTCCGGCAATGATCTGGCAAGAAGTCTGAGGTTCTCGAAGAAACCGTTGGATAACCTGAAAAGGATTTTAAGTCCTGCGGCGGATAAACGGCTGGATTACGGTGTGGCAACTTACGGAAATGGGTCGGAGCACCGCCGTTTTCTTGTAAGCGCAGGGATCGGTATGGATGCGGCGGTCTGCGAGAATATTGCCGATGTTCGGGAAAAGCAGCGGGAGAAAGGCGTCTTTCTGGGAAAGTGGAATTATCTGGTCTTAGGGATTAAGCAGCTGATTCTGGCCAGACCGGTAAGGGGCACCCTGATCCTGGATGGAACAAAGAAAGTAGAGTTTAACCATATTTATTTTGTGTCGTTCCATATCCATCCTTATGAGGGCGGCGGTTTCCTGTTTGCGCCGGGAGCAGATCCCTGCGATGGTAAGCTGAACGTGCGTGTGGTCCATCAGGATAAGAAACTTCGTCTGGTACCGATCCTTTTGGGGGCGCTTTTGGGCAGCCGGAAGAAGTTTTCAGGCGCCAGACTGTATACCTGCCGGGAAGCGGAGATCCGTCTGGAGCGGGAGATGCCGGCACATTGTGACGGAGAGAGCTGCGGGAAATGGCAGGATCTGCATATCAGGTGTATTTCGGGCAGGGTCAGGACGATCGTGTAGGCTGCGCGGGTACGGAAAAGCCGACCGGTGATCCATAAGGGGCCTGTGCATACGCCGGCTGGCGAAATACGAGGAGAGGAACAGGTATGGTATGAGAATCGGACAGGGATATGATGTGCACCGTTTGGTGGAAGGTCGGGATCTGATACTGGGAGGCGTGAAGATTCCTTATGAGAAGGGGCTTCTTGGTCATTCGGACGCGGATGTGCTGATCCATGCAGTGATGGACGCGCTTTTAGGCGCTGCGTCGCTTGGCGATATCGGTCAGCATTTCCCGGATACGGATCCGGCTTATGAAGGGATCTCCAGCGTGGAATTACTGAAGAATGTGGGTGCGCTTTTGGAGGAGCGCGGCTACGTGGTCGAGAACATCGACGCGACCATTGTTGCCCAGCGTCCAAAGCTGGCAGCGTGGCGGCCGCAGATGGCGGAGAATATTGCGGAGGCGCTGCATCTTGATGCAGGCCGTGTCAGCGTGAAAGCAACGACGGAGGAAGGGCTCGGCTTTACGGGAACCGGAGAAGGGATCTCAGCGCAGGCGATCTGCCTGTTGACATCGGTGGAGGATTATTGTTATGATGACAGGATGGGGCCGATGCAGCCGCAGTGCGAGGGCTGTTCAGGCTGCCATAAATGAAACAGGATTCATGGAGGGATCATATCAGATATGAAGATCTACAACACATTAAG
The DNA here is from genome assembly GCA_947629545.1 of uncultured Lachnospiraceae bacterium. Taxonomy (GTDB): domain Bacteria; phylum Bacillota; class Clostridia; order Lachnospirales; family Lachnospiraceae; genus UBA3402. Next base: position 11,894 of record CANREE010000060.1, read on the forward strand.
CAGAAGAAAAGAAGAATTCGTCCCATTGGAGCCGGGAAAGGTAAAGATGTATGTCTGCGGTCCTACGGTTTACAATTATATCCATATTGGCAATGCCAGACCAATGATCGTTTTTGATACGGTACGGCGGTATTTTGAGTATAAGGGATATGATGTGAATTTTGTATCCAATTTTACGGATGTGGACGACAAGATTATCAATAAGGCGCTGGAGGAGGGCGTGGACGCGTCCGTGATCTCCGAGCGGTTTATTGCAGAGTGCAGGAAGGATATGCAGGGGCTGAATGTAAAGCCGGCCACGACCCATCCCCAGGCGACGAAGGAAATCGAAGGGATGCTTGCTATGATCCGCACGCTGATCGAGAAGGGTCATGCGTATGCGGCGGCAGACGGGACCGTGTATTTTCGGACGGCATCTTTTAAGGAGTACGGCAAGCTCTCCCACAAGAATCTGGATGAACTGCAGTCCGGCTTCCGTGAGATCAAGGTGACCGGTGAAGAGGGAAAGGAAGATCCGGCGGACTTTGTATTATGGAAACCGAAAAAGGAAGGCGAGCCTTTCTGGGAGTCCCCGTGGTGTGAAGGCCGTCCCGGCTGGCACATCGAATGCTCGGTCATGGCCAAACGGTATCTGGGCGATGAGATCGATATCCATGCCGGCGGTGAGGATCTGATCTTCCCCCACCATGAGAATGAAATCGCTCAGAGCGAGTGTGCCAATGGCAAGCCGTTTGCGAAATACTGGATGCACAATGGGTTCCTGAACATTGATAATAAGAAGATGTCCAAGTCTCTGGGGAATTTCTTTACGGTTCGTGAGATCGGAGAGAAGTATGATCTGCAGGTACTGCGTTTCTTCATGCTGAGCGCCCATTACCGCAGCCCGCTGAATTTCAGCGCGGATCTGATGGAGGCCTCGAAGAACGGACTGGAGAGGATACGGACGGCGGTTGGGAAGCTTGCGGAACTTCAGCAGAAGGTGCAGCACGGCGCGGACGGATCCGGGACAATGGCGGAAACTGCCTGTATGACGGTGGCTGAGCAGGAGAACACGGCTGCGGCGAACAGTCTGGTGGATAAATACGAAGCCGCTATGGACGATGATTTCAATACTGCGGACGCCATTTCCGCCATCTTCGAACTGGTGAAGCTGAGTAATTCTACGACGGACGAAGAAAGCAGCGCAGCTTATGTGGAATTTCTGAAAAAGACGATTGAGAAGCTGTGTGATGTCATGGGGATTATTACCGAAGTGAAGCACGGCGCATTGGATTCGGAGATCGAAGCCATGATCGAGGAACGGCAGGCGGCTCGAAAGGCCAGAAATTATGCATTGGCAGATGAGATCCGCGGGAAGCTGGCCGATATGGGTATCATTCTGGAGGATACCCGGGAAGGCGTGAAGTGGAAACGCGCATAGACGGATCATGCATCCGGAGAAAGGAACCGGAATGGCAGCAGGACTGCGTTCAATGATATTGATGAGATTTAAGAGGCATACGGGTAGTGGCGGTCAAATGGCATCAGGGTTGAAAGCGGCAGGCGGCGAAGAGGTTGGAAAGTCGGTCGATTGCGGGGCCTGTGTGCGGAGGACGGATTCAGCCGGATCAGAAACTGCGGCGCTTCCGGCCCGGTTTAAGGAGACTTTCCACCTTCATGCGGTAGATCCTGCGGCTTATTCTCCGTTGGCGCTCGCCTATATCGGCGACGCGGTCTACGAGGTGATGGTCCGCACACTTGTTGTGAATCAGGGAAATATGAAGGTCAGCGAGATGCACCGCCATGACGCCGATCTTGTGAAGGCCGGGGCCCAGGCGCGGATGGTCAGACTTCTGGAGCCGGATCTGACGGAGGAAGAAGAAACTGTCTATAAGCGGGGCCGTAACGCCAAATCTGCTTCCGCGGCTAAAAATGCGTCAGTGATCGATTATCGCACGGCCACGGGTTTTGAGGCGCTGGTGGGTTATCTGTATCTGATGGAGCGGCTGGACCGGCTTGCGGAGCTTGTTGGTCTGGGACTTGAGAGAATAGGAGAATTCGACAGAGAATGAAAGACGACAGATACAAAGGCGGACAGAAGCCTTTCACTTCCGGCGGCCCGGCCGCTTCCCGAAAAGATCCGGATTGGTTTCAGCCTGCAGCGGACGCTGGCGCGGCAGAAGATGCAGAGACTGGATTGACGATCGTCGAAGGACGCAATGCGGTGCTGGAGGCGTTCCGATCCGGTAAAACCATAGACAGGCTGTATGTGCAGGAAGGCTGCAAGGACGGTCCGGTGCAGACGATTCTGCGGGAGGCGAAGAAACAACAGGATCTGATCCTGAATTTTGTTTCAAAGGAGCGGCTGGATCAGCTGTCGTCGACCGGTCATCATCAGGGCGTCATTGCCCGGACAGCCGCATACGGGTACGCGACGGTAGAGGATATTCTGGAGAATGCACGCAGGAAGGGCGAGCCGCCGTTTGTGATCCTGCTGGACGGCATCGAGGATCCCCATAACCTGGGCGCTATCATCCGCACGGCCAATCAGGCCGGGGCGCATGGGGTCATTATCCCCAGACGAAGGGCGGTCGGCCTGACCGCAACGGTGGCGAAAACCTCGGCGGGGGCGCTGAATTACACGCCGGTCGCCAGGGTGACGAATCTGACGGCCACGATTGAGCAGCTGAAGAAGGAAGGACTCTGGTTCGTCTGTGCCGATATGGCAGGGGATGTTATGTATCAGCTGAACCTGACCGGTCCCATCGGTCTGGTCGTGGGCGGAGAAGGCGACGGCGTCAGCAAACTTGTGAAGGAAAACTGCGATATGGCCGCGCGGATCCCGATGAAGGGCGATATCGACTCGCTGAACGCGTCTGTGGCCGCCGGCGTGCTGGCCTATGAGATCGTGCGCCAGAGACTGCAGGTAAAATGATCTCAGAATAAACGGCGGAATGCAGATAAATGACCGTGTGCAAATATATAACCGAATGGAAATAAAGACCGAATGAGGCCGGGCCGCGCGATCCGCGCGGCCCGGGTACATTACACGGAGTCTCTTTGCGGCAGCCTGAGAAAACAGGACTGCGTGCGTAATATTTTTACAAAAGGACAGGGATACTAAGGAAAGAAGATGAAGGAGGCCAATCATGACAAAATCGGAAAGACGGAAGGTAGTGCTGGTAGGAACCGGCATGGTGGGGATGAGCTACGCCTATTGCCTGCTGAACCAGAATGTATGCGAGGAACTGGTGCTCATCGATATTGATAAGAAGCGCGCCGAGGGCGAGGCCATGGACTTAAATCACGGTCTGGCGTTCGCTTCCTCGAATATGCGCATTTACGCGGGCGAGTACCGGGACTGTCAGGATGCGGATATCGTGGCGATCTGCGCCGGCGTGGCCCAGCAGCCGGGCGAAACGCGGCTGGATCTTCTGAAACGCAATGCGAAGGTGTTCAAGTCTATTGTAGATCCGGTGACCGCCTCCGGCTTCAACGGTATCTTTCTGGTGGCGACGAATCCGGTGGATATCATGACGCGGATCACCTATGCATTGTCCGGGTTCAACCCGCGCCGGGTACTGGGAAGCGGCACAGCACTGGATACGGCTCGTCTCCGCTACCTGCTGGGCGAGTATCTGAACGTGGATCCGCGCAATGTCCACGCCTATGTGATCGGCGAGCACGGCGACAGCGAGTTCGTGCCGTGGAGTCAGGCGTTTCTGGCGACCAAGCCCATCACGGAGCTCTGCGACAGCAGTGAAGAGGTCTGCATGGACCGCTTAAGCGAGATCGCGGCGGAGGTGCAGGGCGCGGCGTATAAGATCATCGAGGCCAAGAAAGCCACCTATTACGGGATCGGTATGGCGATGACCCGCATCACGAAGGCGATCCTGGGCGATGAGAACAGCGTGCTGACAGTTTCGGCGATGCTGCGGGGTGAGTACGGACAGACGGATGTATTCGCGGGCGTTCCCTGCATTATCAACCGCAACGGCATCCAGCGAGTCCTGGAGATATCGCTGAATGAGGAGGAGCAGCAGAAATTTGAGGACTCCTGCCGGATCCTCCGTGACAGCTACGACCAGATGCGGTAGAAACGGCTGCCGGAAGATATGTCGGCGCCGGTGCGCAATTTATGGGATATTGGCATGTCCGCCGCAATGGTGGTAAAATATGGGAATAAAAATACTGTCTAGAGGGTGGTAGGTATGTTTGCCGGGGTATGGAGAAAGATACTCACATTGGCCGCCGTCATGGGACTGATTGTGGGCAGTATTGGAATGCATGTACAGGACGCGCGTGCGGAAGAACCGGAAAAGCGCGTCTATAAGGTCGGGTATGTCCAGGACCGTAAGCCGGTTTCCTTTATCAATGAGTCCGGCGAACTGGGGGGCATTACCCGCTACATACTGGATCGGATTTCGGAGCTGAGCGGCGTCGAGTTTGAATATGTGGCTCTTCCGACCGGTTCGGTCACCTATGATTATCTGCTGAATGAGGGATTCGATCTGGTCACCAGTGTGGAGTATAATGAGGAGAACAAGCACGCCAGGGGAATCCTGATCAGCGACCCGTATCTTTCCAGCCAGAAGGTGATCGTGGCCAGGGAGGGCGTTGAATTCTCCTACAACGCGGATCTGAAAGTGGCTGTTTCAACCGGTTCTCAGACGCTTAAGAAAGTGCTTGCCAGAATATTTCCCAATTTTGAGCTGGTTGATTATGATTCCGTTGAGGCATGTCTGGACGCCATGAAACGCGGCGAGGCGGACTTGCTGATCCAGAATCAGTATGTGGCGGAATACTGGCTGTACCGGCCTTCCTATGAGAACCTGAAGGTGATCCCGATCATGGGGCTGGAGGATAAGCTCTGCTTTTCGGCAGTGGTGCCGTTAGAGCATTCCGACGATTCGCCGGAGTGGCGGCAGAAGGAGCTTCTGATCGGGAAGATCGATGAGGCGATCTCGCAGATGACCGAGGATGAGACGGCCATGTACATCATCGAGGGGACGATGGAGAGCCAGTACGAGTACACCACCGGAGATCTGCTGTACCGCTATCGGTATGTCGCGATTGTGCTCGGAGTGGCCATGGTGCTGATCATTGCGCTTGTCTGTCTGCTTCTGCGGGCCAGAATGCGCGCGATGGAGGACCGGGCGGACGCGCGGGCCAAGGGCAAGTTCCTGTCCACGATGAGCCATGAAATCCGCACGCCGCTTAACGGTCTGGTGGGCCTGAACTATCTGATGACTCAGAATCTGGACGATCATGAGAAAATGAAGACCTATCTGAACCAGTCCTCATCCGCGGCCAGATACCTGATGTCTCTGGTCAACGATATTCTGGATATGTCAAGGCTGCAGGAGGAGACCATGGAGCTGGAATCCGGCCAGGTAAACTTGCGGCTTCTGGCGTCCACGTCGGCTTCGATCGTCAGGGGCGGCATGGGAGAGAAGGGAATTCATTTTCAGGTTGATGCGGAACTGCCGTATCCGGGAATTCTGGGTGATCAGGTACGTATCCAGCAGATTCTTCTGAATATTCTGGACAACGCAAGGAAATTTACCCCTGTCGGAGGAAATGTGGATTTCACCGCCCGCCAGGAACTGAAGGACAATGAAACCGTGCTTACCGTCTTTACGGTCCGCGATACCGGAATCGGCATGAGCGAAGAATTCCAGAAGCATATTTTTGATACGTTCACCCGGGAAACGGAGGCGGTGTCCAAAGGCAACCAGGGTACCGGTCTGGGCATGGCAATCAGCCATAGCCTGGCGAAGCTGATGGGCGGCGATCTGACCGTCCATAGCCGCAAGGGAGAGGGCAGCGAGTTCACATTCTCCTTCCCGGCGCCGCTTGCCATTGCCGGTGATGAGAGTCCGGAATGGGAAGGAGAAGCGGAGCAGGAGAAAGGGATACTGTCTGACGACGAGGAAGGCGGCCCGCAGTCCGGGACTGCGCCGGCAGCGAGTATGGACAAGAATTCTTCGCTCAGGGTATTGATAGCGGAAGACAATGAATTAAATGCCGAGATCCTGATGGAACTTCTGGACGATGCAGGCGTGGCCGCCGATCTGGCCGAGAACGGCCGCGAGGCGGTGCAGAAATTCGCCCATTCCCCGGTCGGAACCTATCAGCTGATCCTGATGGATCTGCTGATGCCGGAGATGGATGGTTTTATGGCGGCCAGGGCCATCCGGGCTTTGAAGCGGCCCGACGCCGCTGTTGTGAAGATTTTCGCCTGTACGGCCAATTCGTATCAGGAAGACAGAGACAGGGCGATGGAGAGCGGCATGGATGATTTCATCACAAAGCCGATTGACATTGAGACATTGCTGAATCGGATTCGGACAATGGGCTGAGCGCGGTATGCGGCTCAGCCCTTTTGGTATGTGCGCCTGGCGGCGCACATTTCTAACGGGTGAAAGTCCCGAATCCGCCCGGTGGTGGGAAGGATATAGCCGAAGGCAAGGGTGTCCGCCGCGAGACGGAATCCGAAGGAAGCTGGATGTGGGAACAGACTAACCACGGGCAAACCTCTGGCCTGACGAACAGAAATCGCATATGAGGCTATACATGAGGGTAAGACTGCATACCAAGCCGAAGCCCAATAGCCACACGGAATCATGTATGGTAAATGCGGCGGGCAGATGGAGGGAAAGGAATGTGTGATCTACGCTTCGCTTCGGTCGGTGCAGAGCAAACGTCCACTGGACGTTTTGCACCCCAGGGAGGTCTGTGCGGTACGCTCTGAAAAGGGCAACCGCTGCTGGAAGGCAGTGCTGAGCGCACAGAAGTCAGCAGAGGCCATAGTAGCAGAGATGTGAAGGGCCGAATCAACAGGAGTCTTTAGTACGACCCGGAAAGGAGGAGTGAGCAGATGGGTGCAGAAAACAAAGAAGAAAGCTGCTTGCAGAGAGATAGTGCGGAACACAAAGGGTATGTAAGAGCGCATCGCTCATTCAACCGGATATGGAAGGAAAGAGACAGTGCAGAGCCTGACCTCTTGGGGAAGATGCTGGATAGGGATAACCTAAACAGAGCATTCAAGAGAGTGAAGGCAAACAAGGGAGCACCGGGAGTGGATGGAATGACCATCGACGAGACGCTTGCCTTTCTGAGGGAGCATAACCACGAAATCATAGACAGGATAAAATCGGGGCATTACACCCCGAAGCCAGTCAGAAGAGTGGAAATCCCGAAGCCTGACGGCGGAGTGCGGAAACTCGGCATTCCAACCGTCATAGACCGAACCATACAACAAGCCATGGCCCAGCAGATGATACCGATTTATGAGCCGCTATTCTCGGAAAACAGCTTTGGTTATAGACCGGGGAAAAGTGCGAAGGATGCCATAGGAAAGGTGAAGGAGTACGCAGAACAGGGATATACCCATGCGGAAAGCTTGGATTTGTCTAAGTACTTTGACACTCTGAACCACACAATCCTGCTGAAGCTATTAAGAAGGGACATCAAGGATGAGAGGGTGATCCAGATGGTGAAGCGGTATCTGAAAAGCGGGGTGATGGAAAACGGGGTGGTCATCGAAATGGAGGAAGGCTCGCCGCAGGGCGGACTATGCAAAGCTTAGCATAATCCTCCCTATGCAAAGCAGAAGACTATGCAAAGAATGTACCGTTTT